>CAUPOP010000023.1:0-50789 GCA_963512955.1 uncultured Flavobacterium sp.
AAATACATCAATAATCCAGCATACGATTTAGAAAATTCATTTGTAATTGGTGATAGAATAACTGACGTAGAATTGGCAAAAAATCTAGGTTCAAAAGCTATTTTTATCAATACTGACGAAGAGTTAGGAAGTGATGAAATCTCTTCTAAAAGACACGAATTAGAAGATGTTATTGCTCTTCAAACTACAGAATGGAAAACTATTTATGAGTTTTTAAAACTAGAGGAACGTTCCGCTTCTATAGAAAGAAAAACAAATGAAACCGATATTTATATCAAATTAAACCTTGACGGAACCGGAAAAAGCAAAATCGAAACTGGAATTGCTTTCTTCGATCATATGTTAGATCAAATCGCACGTCACGGACAAATGGACTTGGAAATTACCGTAAAAGGTGATTTAGAAGTCGATGAGCATCACACTATTGAAGATACCGCAATTGCATTAGGCGAAGTTTTTGCCAAAGCCTTAGGTAATAAATTAGGAATTGAGCGTTACGGTTTTTGTTTGCCAATGGATGATTGTTTGTCGCAAGTTGCCATTGATTTTGGAGGAAGAAACTGGTTGGTTTGGGAAACCGAATTCAAACGTGAAATGGTAGGTAAGATGCCGACAGAAATGTTTTATCATTTCTTCAAATCATTCTCTGATGGAGCAAAAGCTAATATCAACATCAAAGCCGAAGGAACAAACGAGCACCACAAAATTGAAGCTATTTTCAAGGCTTTCGCCAAAGCGATAAAAGTGGCCGTAAAACGTGATACGGAGAAAATGATTTTGCCATCAACTAAAGGAATGCTTTAATAAGTCGAAAGACGAAAGTATGAAAGTCTGAAAGTACTTCGGTATTGACTTTATGACTTTTGACTTTACAACTTTAAGACTAATATAAATGAAAATAGTAATTATAAATTACGGAGCAGGAAACATTCAAAGCATCATGTTTGCCATCGAAAGATTAGGTTTTCATGCCGTTTTGAGTAACAATCCGGACGAAATAAAAGCAGCTGATAAAGTGATATTTCCTGGAGTTGGAGAAGCGAGTTATGCTATGAAAATGTTGCAAGAAAGTGGTCTAGATACTTTAATCCCAACGTTGAAGCAACCTGTTTTAGGGATTTGTCTCGGAATGCAATTGATGTGCAACAAATCAGAAGAAGGAAATACAAAAGGATTGGGAATTTTTGATGTTGATGTAATTAAATTCACATCTAAAGTGAAAGTACCACAAATGGGATGGAACCAAATTTACAACCTAAAATCTAACCTGTTCAAAGGAATTAATGAAAATGAATACATGTATTTAGTTCACAGTTATTATGCTCCAGATTGTGCCGAATCAATAGCTACTACGAATTATGAAGTAGAATATGCCTCAGCATTAGAGAATGGAAATTTTTATGGAACTCAATTTCACCCCGAAAAAAGTGGCGATATAGGAGAACAAATTCTTGGAAATTTTTTAAAATTATAAATTAAGTTAAAGACTTTTGACTTTCAAACATTAAGACTAAATAGGAATGAGAATAATACCTGCAATAGACATCATAGAAGGAAAATGTGTTCGCTTATCGAAAGGCGATTACAATACCAAAATCATATACAACGAAAATCCACTTGAAGTAGCTAAATCATTCGAAGCGCATGGAATCGAATATTTGCATTTAGTAGATTTAGATGGTGCAAAATCAAGCAAAATTGTCAATTATAAAATATTGGAACAAATTGCTACACAAACCAAATTGAAAATTG
This sequence comes from uncultured Flavobacterium sp., assembly GCA_963512955.1. Classification (GTDB taxonomy): domain Bacteria; phylum Bacteroidota; class Bacteroidia; order Flavobacteriales; family Flavobacteriaceae; genus Flavobacterium. The sequence continues at coordinate 1,753 of CAUPOP010000023.1, forward strand.
ATTTTGGAGGTGGATTAAAAGCGGATTCTGATTTGAAAATTGCTTTCGAATCAGGAGCAAACCAAATAACGGGTGGAAGTATTGCTGTAAAAAACAGAGCTATTTTCGAAAAATGGATTGCCGAATACGGTTCAGATAAAATTATTTTGGGAGCAGATGCTAACAATGAAAAAGTAGCCGTTTCGGGTTGGCTAGAAGATTCTAATGAAGATTTAGTGCCATTCATACAAGATTATCAAGTAAAAGGTATTCAATACGTAATTTGTACTGATATTGCCAAAGACGGAATGCTCGAAGGACCAAGTTTCGATTTATACGCTAAGATTTTGGCGGAAGCCAAAGGTATAAAATTGATTGCTTCAGGAGGAATTTCTACTTTTGATGAATTGCCTAAACTTGCTGAATTAGGCTGCGAAGGAACTATAATTGGTAAAGCAATTTACGAAGGGAGAATTTCGTTGAAACAACTGGAAAACTATATATTACAAAAATGTTAACAAAAAGAATAATTCCTTGCCTCGACATAAAAAACGGAAGAACCGTAAAAGGGGTTAATTTTGTGGACTTGCGTGATGCTGGTGATCCTGTAGAATTAGCCAAAATTTATTCGGATGAAGGAGCAGATGAATTGGTTTTCCTTGATATTTCAGCTACGGAAGAACGAAGAAGAACCTTGGTAGATTTAGTTCGAAAAGTGGCTGCTACAATTAATATCCCGTTTACTGTTGGTGGAGGAATCTCAGCAGTTGAAGATGTTGAAATTTTGTTGCAAAATGGAGCGGATAAAGTTTCTATTAATTCTTCAGCGGTCAAAAACCCACAATTGATTAATGATTTGGCACAAAAATTTGGAAGCCAATGTGTAGTTGTAGCTATTGATGCTAAGCAAATTGATGGCGAATGGATCGTACATCTTGTAGGAGGAAAAGTACCAACAGAATTGCGATTATTTGATTGGGCAAAAGAAGTTGAAGAACGCGGTGCAGGAGAAATCCTTTTTACATCGATGAATCATGATGGAACAAAAAATGGATTTGCTAATGAAGCTTTGGCAACACTTTCTGACTTGGTTAATATTCCCATAATTGCTTCTGGGGGCGCAGGAAATATGCAACATTTTGTAGATACATTTGTTGAAGGAAAAGCAGACGCAGCATTGGCGGCAAGCGTATTTCATTTCAAAGAAATTGAAATAAAAACATTGAAAAAAGAACTTAAAAGTAATAATATAGAAGTCAGAATATAGATAATAGAAAATGAAAGTTATACTAGATAATTTTTCAATTTTCAATTTTTAAATCTTTAAATAAAAAAAATGAACATAGATTTTTCAAAAAGCGCACATGGATTAATTCCTGCAATTATTCAAGATAACGAAACTAAATCGGTTTTAATGTTAGGTTATATGAATGCCGAGGCTTATCAAAAAACAATTGACACTCAAAAAGTAACTTTTTACAGCCGTTCTAAACAAAGACTTTGGACAAAAGGCGAAGAAAGCGGTAATTTTTTGAATTTAGTTTCCATCAAAAATGACTGTGATGATGATACTTTATTAATTCAAGTGAATCCAGTAGGACCAACGTGTCACAACGGAACGGATACGTGTTGGGCTGAAGAAAACAAGTCTGATTATGGCTTTATTTCTCATTTAGAAAATACTATAAAAGTTCGTAGAGAAAATGCCGATTCTGAGAAAAGTTATGTTGCTTCTTTATTCGAAAAAGGAATTAATAAAATAGCACAAAAAGTAGGAGAAGAAGCTGTAGAAGTAGTTATTGAAGCCAAAGATGATAATGATGATTTGTTTTTGAGCGAAAGTGCAGATTTACTATTTCATTATCTGATTTTATTACAAGCAAAAGGCTTCCAGTTACAAGATGTTGTAAATGTTTTAAAAAGCCGTCAGAAATAGAAATTACTTTTTAAAATTTTCATTTATAAAACCCAATAGTAAATTAATATACTATTGGGTTTTCTTTTTTTTCCAATGACAATCGATTATATTTACTACTTATTATAAAATGTAAGTATCCGATGCAAGCGAATATTTCAGAAAACGACGTTTTTAATCCCGAATTAAAAAACAAAAAAACAGAAACGGGATTGCATATCATTTTAACCACAGATGAAGTTGATGCGCGTCCTATTTATATTTCTGGAAATTTTAATGGCTGGGTAACTCAGGATAAAGATTTTTTCATGGAACAAATTGGAATTAATTCCTATCAATACAAGTTCCCAGAAAACTTTAATTATCCTGAAATACTTTTATATAAGTTTACCAAAGGAGATTGGAGCGATGTAGAAATTGATGTACATGGAAATCGTACCGAAAATCGTTTTACAAAAATGCACACTGGAATACAAAAAGAACATGTAGCACGATGGCGAAAGAACTGGTTGCCGTTCAAACAATCTTATTTACCTCAGGTAAAAATTATTTCAGATGAATTTGAGATTCCTCAACTTAATAAAACAAGAAAAATTTGGGCCTTACTTCCTTATGATTATGACAAAACAGATGAGCGTTATCCGGTAATGTATTTACAAGATGCTCAAAATTTATTTAATGAAAAAGCAGCATACGGAAACTGGGAAATAGACAAGAAACTAGCTGTAATGTCCGAATATAAAATTGGAAAAATCATCATTATTGCTATTGAACATGCCGAAGAAGATCGCATAAAAGAATATAATGTAGGCAAAACGGTTTTAGGTAAAGGACAAGGCAAAAAATACATTCGTTTTGTTACCGAGACTTTAAAACCATTTGTAGATCAAAATTTCCGAACAAAAACAGAACGAGAATTTACAGGAATAGGCGGGAGCTCTATGGGAGGATTAGTTAGTATCTTCAGTGGATTGAAAAACCCAGAAACATATGGAAAATTGATGATTTTTTCACCTTCGCTTTGGGTTGTTCCAGAACTAAAAATTAATCCTAAAAAAGCCTATTCAGCGGATACAAAAATCTATTTGTATGCTGGTGAAGATGAAAGTGAAACGATGATTGAGCATGTCAAAAAATTTCAAGAAAACGTACTTTCTAGCCACTTTGTTAAAGATAAAATCAAAATTAATTTAAGCATCAATAGGTACGGAACGCATAGCGAAACTTATTGGAGTGATGAGTTTCCAAAAGCAATTGAATGGTTGTTTTTTCAATCTAAATAACAATCAATCTTCATATAAAATTTTTATTTCATTGCATTTAATTATTAATTAAAAAAGGAAAATGAAAACAAATACAATTCAAAATCTAGATAATTTTTCAGGAACTATTCTAATTCCTGTTTTTGAAACTTACGAAAAAAGCATTGTCCCAATATCGTTTAACGGATTAGAAATTCCAGCTAAAGTTTTTTATGGAAAAAAGGACTCTCTTTATGCTGTCGAACAAAACAATGCTATTTATTTGTTCATTGGTTTAGGAAAAAAAATTGATTACAAATCATTAAAAACTGTTTTCAGAAGTGTTTCTTCCAAACAAAAAGATAAATTAAACACGAATATAGCGCTTGTTTTACCAGATCAATTTGATGACAATCAAGTGGAAGCAATTGTTTCTGGATTATTTTTAGGAACCTATGATTTAGGACATTTCAAGTCAGATAAAAAAATCCATCCTTTTTTAGAATCTGATTTTGTTTTGAATTTATTTTCTGAAAAAGATTATTTGCCTACAATCAAAAAAGGAATAAAAATTGCCAAAGCACAACTCGAAATCTACAATTTAGTTGATTTACCTCCTAATAATGTAACTCCAAAATATTTAGCCAAATGGGCTCAAGAAACTGGAAAAAAATATGGATTTGATGTTGAAGTTCTTGATTTTGAAGCTTCAAAAAAAGCAAAATTAGGTGCTTTTTTAGCGGTAGGAAAAGGCAGTGAAAATGAGCCTCAATTTGTAATTATGAATTACACTCCAAAAGAAAATCCAACTAAGATAAAACATATTGGATTGGTAGGTAAAGGAATTACTTTTGATACTGGCGGATTGAATATAAAAACATCTGGAATGCTTCACATGAAATGTGATATGGCTGGTGGAGCAGCGGTATTTGGGGCAATGCAACTTATTGCAGATTTACAATTACCAGTAAAAGTTACTGCAATTGTTCCTTGCGCAGAAAATTCAGTTGATGCGAAATCATTTGTACCAAGCGATGTAATTCACAGCTATAGCGGACATTCTATTGAAATTATTGATACAGATGCTGAAGGAAGATTGATCTTAGCTGACGGACTTTCGTATTTAATTACAAATTACAAACCTGAATATATTATTGATATTGCGACACTTACAGGAAGTAGCGTAGGTACATTTGGTTATGAATGTGCAGCATTATTTACCAATAATGACGAAGTTTCAAAAAAACTACAAGAATCAGGAGATGCAATTGGAGAGAGATTATGGCCTTTACCACTTTGGGAGGCTTACAAATCGGATATTGAAAGTGATATTGCTGATGTCAAAAATTATAGCGGAAAACCAGTGGCTGGAGCAATTAGTGCAGCTAAATTTTTAGAATATTTCACCCAAGAACATCCTGCTTGGGCGCATTTAGATATTGCTGGAGTTGCTTTTGGAGATGATGAATTTGCAAAAAGTAAACACGCAACTGCATACGGAGTTCATTTATTGACTAAATTCATTGAAAATTTATAGCTTATGAAAAACGCAAAGACTTTTATCTGTATTTCAAATTATTTCAAAGGGGCTGATTTTTTAATTAATTTAAAAAACTTAGGCAATAAAGTCTATTTAGTAACTAATGAAAAACTAAGAAATTCCCCTTGGCCAAAGGAACATATAGATGAGATTTTTTATATGGAAGGGCAAGACATTGATTGGAATTTAGAGCATTTGTTACTTGGCGTTGGAAATTTAATGAAGTCAACTAAAATAGATGCTATAGTAGCTCTTGATGATTATGATGTTGAAAAAGCAACTTATCTTCGAGAGAATCTTCGAATTGACGGAATGGGGCAAACCACAGGGCGTTATTTTAGAGATAAACTGGCTATGCGCATGAGAGCTAAAAGTTGCGGTATTCCGATACCTAATTTTTGTTCTTTATTCAACGATCATGATATTAATACTTTTGCCGATACAATTCCGGCGCCTTGGGTTTTGAAACCACGTTCTGAAGCTTCTGCAAATGGTATCATAAAAATATTCGACAAAGAAAATTTGTGGATCCATATCAACGAAATGGGAAATAACAGATTCAAATATCTATTGGAACAATTTAAGCCTGGCGATGTGTATCATTGTGATAGCTTGATTTTAGATCGTAAAATTTTGTTCAGTCTGACTTCAAAATATTTGGCAACGCCAATGGAAATTTCACAAGGAGGAGGCGTATTTCGTTCTGCTAATATTGAATATAACTCTGAAGATGATAAAGCTATAAAAGCAGTTAACGAACAAGTTTTGAAAGGTTTTGGATTAAAACATGGTGCGGCACATACTGAATTTATAAAATGCAAAGAAGATGGTAAAATCTATTTTCTGGAAACATCATCCCGAGTTGGTGGTGCCCATATAGCCGATATGGTAGCAGAAGCTTCTAATATAAATTTATGGAAAGAATGGGCGGCAATTGAAAATTCTTTGGTAAAAGAAACTAAGTACACACTCCCTAAAGTAAAAAAAGAATATGCCGGCATCGTCTTAACCTTATCTAAATACCAACATCCTGATTTATCCTCTTTTTCAGATCCAGAAGTTTGCTTTAGAGTTCCACTCGATTATCATGCTGGATTAATTGTTAAATCAGACAAACAAGAAAGAGTTTTAGAACTTTTAAATACCTATGCCGATAGATTTGTAAATGATTTTACAGCCATTGTAGCACAAAATAAAGTTTCTAATTTGCACTAATTTTTTAATTTTACAAAAAATCAATTTCAGATTTACAAATAAAAAATACATGAAAAAACAACTTCTTATTCTTTGTATTGCATTTCTTTCAGTTGCTGCTATGAATGCACAAGGCTTACTTTCAAAATCAAATGTTGTATTTACAAGACAAGATACTTTACGTGGAAGCATCACAAAAGAAAGAGTTTGGTGGGATGTTAAAAAGTACCATTTAGACATTAAAGTAAATCCTATAGATAGCACTATTACAGGATCTAACACTATTCAATATAAAGTATTGAAAGAATACAATAAAATGCAAATAGATTTACAAAACCCAATGGAAATCTATAAAGTAATTCAAGATGGTGTAGCATTAAAATACACAAGAGAGGGAAATGCGTTTTTTGTTGAATTAGTAGCACCTCAAAAAAATGGGCAAACTAAAGAATTAATTGTGTTTTATGGTGGTAAACCAAAAATTGCTGTGAGACCACCTTGGGACGGAGGAATTACTTGGAAAAAAGACACGAATGGGAAACCATTTATTGCTTCTTCTTGTCAAGGTTTAGGTGCTAGTGTTTGGTGGCCAAACAAAGATCACATGTACGATGAAGTCGAAAATATGCTTATCAGTGTAAATGTTCCTAAGGAATTAATGGATGTTTCGAACGGTCGTTTGCAAAGTGTAAAGCATTTAAAAGACGGCACAACAACTTACAATTGGTATGTTTCAAACCCTATTAACAATTACGGTGTAAACATAAACATAGGAGATTATGTTTCTTTTTCAGAAAAATTCAAAGGAGAAAAAGGTGATTTAGATTGTAGTTACTATGTACTAAGAGAAAATTTAGCCAAAGCAAAAACACATTTTAAAGATGCCACTCGCATGCTAAAAGCCTTCGAATATTGGTTTGGACCTTATCCTTTTTATGAAGATAGTTATAAATTGGTAGAAGCTCCTTATTTAGGTATGGAACATCAAAGCAGCGTTACTTATGGTAATGGATATCAAAATGGTTATAGAGGTAGAGATTTGAGCGGGACAGGATGGGGTTTGAAATTTGATTTTATAATTATTCATGAATCAGGTCACGAATGGTTTGCAAATAATATTACATACAAAGATATTGCTGATATGTGGATTCATGAGAGTTTTACAAATTACTCCGAAAGCCTTTTTGTGGAATACTACTACGGAAAACAAGCTGGTTTTGATTATGTAAAAGGAACAAGACAAAATATTGAAAATGAATCAACAATTATTGGTCATTATGATGTAAACAATGAAGGTTCTGGTGATATGTATTACAAAGGTGGAAATATGCTACATACTTTACGCCAAATTGTAAATGATGATGAAAAATGGAGAGGCATACTTAGAGGTTTAAACAGTACTTTTTACCATCAAACAGTAACGACAAAACAAATTGAAGACTATTTGAGTCAACAAGTTGGTATCGATTTAAATCCGTTTTTCAATCAGTATTTACGAGATATCCGAATTCCAACTTTAGAATATTGTTTCAAAGATGCACACCTTAGTTACAAATGGGCAAATTGTGTTCCTGGATTTAATATGCCAGTAAAAGTAACTGTTAATGGAAATGAAAAACTATTAAATCCTACAACAGAGTGGAGTAGTACTGCTGCTAATGCGGAAAACAACACACTGGAAGTAGATCCGAATTTTTATGTAGCCAATTTTAATATTTTAAAGTAAATTAATTTAAGGTTGTATTTTTTAATACAACCTTAAATTATATTTTTTTGAATTGAATTGGGTTTTGGCCTACAACTTTTTTGAAAATTCTATTAAAATAGGACAGACTTTCAAAACCACATTCAAAACAAGTTTCAGTTACATTTTTATCCTCTTTCAACAAACGTTTAGCTTGATCGATGCGATATTGATTCAAAAATTCAGTAAAAGTTAATCGTGTCATTTTCTTAAAATAACGGCAAAAAGCAGCTTTAGACAAATGAGTTAGTGTCCCCATTTCCTCTATAGTTATGTTTCTTTGAAAATTATTCTCAATAAACTTATAGACTACTTTCAGTCTGGATTGCTCTTTATTATTATAAAAATTTTCAAAAGCTTCTTCGTGTAAAAAAGTCCTCTCATCTGATGTTGCTAGCATTTGAAATAGAGACAATACTTCAATAAACTGTTCGAAGTTAGGTAAAAGATGAATTTTTTTTAATCGTTTACCAACTAATTCTCTCGTAACACCATTAAAACAAATGGCTTTTTTTGAATTTTCAAATAATTGATAAATTGCCGAAAGTTCTGGAGTGGTTACAAAATCATTTTTAAAAAAATCCTCTTTGATTTGTAAAACCACTTTTTGGTATTCCGTTCTGATTCCATAATCAAAATTTAAATGAGGAATATTAGAACCAATAAAAACCAAATCAGAACCCTCAAATTCACCTACATGATTTCCAACACGTCTTGTGCCTTTCGGCGCTTCAATAAATGTTAATTCAAATTCAGGATGAAAATGCCAATAATAAAAGTCATTTAGTTTGGGATTCACTAAAATTCGGAAAGAACTTCCTGCTAAGCGTTTAATATCTTCAAAAACAATTTTCATATGATTTTATCTTAATTGCCCCATAAATATACTATTGATTGTTTAAATATAAAAGTAAATGTCAATATAGTACAAATTTTGGTAATTTTTGTTGAAATCCAAGTCGGATTATCCTACTACTTTTGAATTATGAAATTTTAATAACTTATCAATATGGAAAACAAGAACCAAACCATGACACCTACAATGACACCAACTATGGCTATTAATGCACATAAAGATATTCCTGGAAATCCTTCTGTTGCAAAATCTAGTGTACACAAATTAAACAGTCGCTCTAATGGAGAGCCACTTCGTTTATTGACTGAAGAGCAATGGAAATTTTGGATTGAAAATGGCTTTATCGTAATCAAAAATGCTGTACCAAAAGAAAATGCAAAAAGATTAGCAGATTTCAATTGGGAATTTGAAGAAAAAGACCCTAATAATCCTGAAACATGGTACGCACCTCCAAGAGCAGAAATGCAGATGAAAGAATTAAACAATAGCGGAATGGTTGAATTATACAACCATCAATACCAATGGGACAACCGCCAAATGCAAAAAGTGTACGATGCATTTGCTGATGTTTGGGGAACAGAAAAATTATGGGTAACAATAGACAGAGCTAATCTAAATTTTCCAGTAAGACCTGACCACGAATTCAAAGGATTTATTCATTGGGATTATGATCCAGAAACAAAACCTCAAAACGTTCAAGGTGTATTAGCATTAGTAGATGCGGAAGATGAAAACATGGGAGGTTTTCAATGTATACCTGAACTATTCCGTACTTATGACACATGGAAATTAACGCAACCAGAAGATAGAAATCGCTTTCAGCCTGACACTAAAGGGTTTGAAGATAAATTTGTAAAACCTAAAATGGAAGCAGGTGATTTATTAATTTTCAATAGTTCACAACCACACGGAATTCGTCCAAATTTAACAAAAGATAGGGTGAGAGTGGCTCAATATATTTCAATGATGCCTGCTGAGGAAGACAATGAAGAATTAAAAGAATGGCGAATTAATTCTTGGAAAAACCGAATTGCACCAGTAGGATATGCATTCCCAGGAGATCCTCGTAACTGGGAGCAAACCAAACACAAAACTGCTGAGTTGAGTGAATTGGGGAAAAAACTCCTTGGATTAGAGAAATGGTAATAAAAAAGGGATACTTAGCGTATCCCTTTTTTATTTATTTAAATTATATCAAATTTTTCTTGATGTAATTATAACTTACAGCAGCAGATACTATAGGGTTTGGCTTGTAATTTGTTTCGTGTTCTAAAAAGAAACGTTTCATACCTGCAAGCTCAGCTTGAGCAAAAATAGATTTAAAATCAATTGAGCCTGTTCCAATTTCTGCATTCCAAGCTGGATTAACTTTATCCATATCTTTAACATGCCACATTTTAAAACGACCTGGATGATCTTTAAATAATTGCAAAGGATCGTTTCCTGAACGAACTGCCCAGTATAAATCCAATTCAAAATCAACTAAATTTTTATCAGTTTCATTCAATAAAATCTCATAACCATTTGTATCTCCAAATTTAGTAAATTCGAAATCATGATTATGATACGCTAATTTTAAACCTCCAGCTTTACACAGCTCTCCAAATTTATTAACTTGTTCAGCTAATTTTTTGTACTCATCAGCACTTTTTCCTCTTAGTTCTTGAATTACGTAAGGAACAGTTACATATTCACTTCCTAAATGATTCGCTGTTTCTATATACGATTTTACTAAATCAGTAGTACCGTCTTTAATCATTGAATTAAAATCAAAATGATTGCTTGTCGCTTTTAATCCGTTATCATCAAGCATAGATTTAAAATCATGAACTGATGTTCCAAAAAATCCTTTGTCAACAGAATAGCCAAAAGTTTCAACTTCGGTGAAACCAACTTTACCTACTTGTGTTAATACTCCTTTTACATCTTTAGGTAAAGTGTCTCTTAATGTCCACAACTGAATTCCAATAGCTTTTTTTCTTGAGTCGAAAGCAAATGTTGGTGCAATTGCTAAAGCTCCTAATGCTAAACCAGCATTGATTAAAAATTCTCTTCTTTTTATCATAGTATATTTTTTTAAAATTAATTAAATATCACAAATTGTTATAGCTTGTTTTAAAGAAGCTAATTTATTTAAATTTTTAGGAATAAATTCTTGTCCAACAAATCCTTTATAACCAGTTACCGCGATGGCTTTCATTATTGCTGAATAATTAAGTTCCTGCGTTTCATCAATTTCATTTCGTCCAGGAACGCCTGCTGTATGAAAATGTGCAATATATTGATGATTATCTCTAATGTTTCTAATGACATCGCCTTCATCAATTTGCATATGGTAAATATCATAAAGCAATTTAAAATTCTCAGATCCTAAACGTTTAGCTAATTCCACACCCCAATGCGTTCTGTCACATTGGTAATCCTTGTGATCAATTTTGCTATTGAGCAATTCCATAACTAAAGTTACATTGTGTTTTTCGGCTAACGGAATTAATTTCTGTAAACCTATAACACAATTATTCCAGCCTTCTTCATCCGTTTTTCCTCTACGGCTTCCGCTAAAGCAAATCAAGTTTTTATAACCAGCTTCAGCAACTAAAGGTATCATTTCAGTATAATTTTTAATGAGTATCTCGTGAAATTGAAGATCATTAAAACCATCAATTAGATTTATTTCAGCCCCATTACACATGGTAGAAACCATATTATACTTTTTTAATATTGGCCAATCTTTTGGTCCAACCAAATCAATACCTGTGATTCCTAATTTTTTAGCTTCTATACAAAGTGTCTCAATGTCTAAATCATTAAAACACCATCTTGCAACAGAATGATTAATATTTCCTTTAAGCATATTCGATTGCAATTTTTTGTGCTTTTTAGAATCCTCAAAATCTGAAAATCCAGAAGAAATACCAACAACAGCGGTTCCTGCTAATATTCCTTTAATAACAGATCTTCTATTTAAATTGGTACTCATAGTTTGATTTATGCAGGAGAAGAAACCTCTTCTGTTTTGTTTTTATCATTAAATAAAAGGGCAAAAAGTATAAATACAGCCAAAGCAATTCCAGCAGGAATAATCCAAACCATCTGCCAATTAACGCCACCTTCTAAAGTTTTGTAATTATCAGTAATCCAGCCCGCTACAGCGAAACCTATCAACATACCTACACCATATGTAGCTAAAGTAATTAATCCTTGAGCAGCACTTTTATATTTTTCACCAGCTTTTGAGTTGGTGTAGATTTGACCTGATACAAAAAAGAAATCATAACAAATACCATGTAATGCAATTCCAATGATTAACATAAAACTCAAATCATTACCATTACCATAAGCAAATAATACATAACGAATAGCCCAAGCTAACATACCCACTAAAATAGTTTTCTTAAATCCGAAACGGCTAAAAAATACAGGAATTAACAATAAAAATAATGCTTCAGATATTTGACCTATAGCCATTTTTCCGGTTGGATTCTCAATCCCAGCCTCTGTCAAAAAAGGATGTGCATTTTGATAATAAAAAGCTAGGGGAATACAAATAAGAATTGATGAGATAAAAAATATTGCGAAATTTTTATCCTTCAAAAGTTTTAGAGCGTCAAGACCAATAATATCTCCAATTTTAATTTTTTCATCTGAAACTTTGGGAGGAGTAGCAGGCAAAGTGAAACTGAAAATACCTAATATTAATGCAGCAATACCAGCTAATAAGAAAGTATTTTTAAGCATTCCTTGTGATATTGCTTCTGAAGTATCCCAATGGAATACGAAACTAATAGCTAATCCAGCTAAAATCCAACCAATAGTTCCCCAAACTCTAATGTTTGCAAACTCTTTTTCAGGATCTTTCATTTGATTAAAAGCAACTGAGTTTACAAGTGCCAATGTTGGCATATATAAAACCATATAACTCAATACATAAGTATAAAACATACCTACTTGTTCTGATTGATACATTTGATACATCAAAAATGCCCCAACAAGATGAAGAATACCTAATATTTTTTCTGCATTAAAATATCGATCTGCAATTAAACCAATGATAAAAGGAGCAATGATTGCACCCCATGATTGTGTTGAAAAAACAGCAGCTGTTTCAGAACCAGTTGCACTTAAATTATTACCTAGAAAAGTACCTAGTGTAACAAACCATGCGCCCCAGATAAAAAATTCTAAAAACATCATGGTTGATAATTTAATTCGAGTAGTAGTATTCATTCGTTTTTGGTTTATTTATAGTTATTTAGTTTTACTTAGTTATATTTTATTACATTCCTGCTTCACAACCAGTTGTAACTTTCATTGAATTCCATTCTTTAATCATAATGTTTCTATACCAAACATTATCACCGTGATCTTGTAAAGCAATTTTACCTTTTTTAGATGAAGCAAAACCTGGCCATCCAGCAAATTTACTACCAGCAACCAATGCTTTAAAATTATCATCCCAAAGTGTTGTTTCAACAACTTTTACGCCATTAAGCAACATTGTAAGTTTTCCAAATTTGCATACTAAATCAACTGAATTCCATTCGCCAACTGGTTTTACTGGCTCTGAAAAACTTTTAATTAAATCATACAAATCTCCTGCTCTGTGTTTTTCGATTTTACCGTCAGGATGACCATCATTATCTAAAACTTGCATTTCTAAACCTGTTTCATAAGTATTTTTATATTTATCTAAATCTTCATTTACATAAAAAATAATACCACTGTTTGATTTTGGAGCTACTTTCCATTCTAATTTCAAATGAAAATTCTCATAATCTAAATCTGTTACTAAATCTCCTCCTTGACCATTTTTAGCCGCCGCAGGATCAAAGTGTAAGGCTCCATCTTCAATTTTCCATGCTGTACCGGCAGTTTTCTTTCCGTAAGAATGCCATCCAGTTGTTGTTTGTCCATCAAATATTGATTTAAATCCTTTTGGTAATGTTTGTCCATTTGCTGTTTGAATCATTATCATAAGAATTAATGAGCTACAAATATTTTTAACCATTTTTTTAAAATTTTATTTTTTTTTTGAATTAATAATTAACCTTTTTATAAAGTTAAAGTTTTCCAACCTTGACGATATTCTCTTTTGATAAATTGGTTCACTTCATCAAAATTTGTTATTTTCATAGCATCATTATCCCATAATAATTTTGCGGAACGTCCTGGATAAACTTCTTCACCAAGTTCTTCTCGCATTACATCATAACCTCTGATAGCAAGGTTTGCCATTAATAAAGCTTCTGTTAAAGGACCCGCAATTTCAAAAGGAGAACTTAATTCTTGTTTTCCGTAACCAGCCATAGCTGCTTCAATCCATTGCTTGTAATGTCCGTCTGAACCATCTTTTACTCTAGCATATTTTTGAGCAACATTAAGATTTTCATTTTTACTTAAAGGAAGTAAACGAGGATTTAATCCGTATGTATCACACATCATTTTACCCTTAGTTCCTGTAAATAAAGTTCCGTTTCCTCCATCACCAAAAATTTCATTTGGTCCTAATTCTGTAGGTCTTTCAGGTTGAATACCACCATCCATCCAATGAACAGTTACGTCTCCTAAGGTTTTTTCAGTTTTAGGAAAAGTTAAAGTTACATGGCTTGAAGGCGGACAACTTTCTGGGAAATAACCTCTTTTGAATTCATCAACATAAACAGATCCAACACTACATTGTACATCTTTAGCGTATTTTAAATTCAATACACTAAATGGAGCTTCCAGTAGGTGACAACCCATATCTCCTAAAGCACCTGTACCATAATCCCACCATCCGCGCCAGTTAAAGGGCACTAACTTATCTACATAATTTTTATATGGAGCGGTTCCTAACCACAAATCCCAATCTAATTCTTTTGGAATTTCAGTGCTAGCTGTTGACCAAGGAATTCCTTGTGGCCAAACAGGACGATCGGTCCAAGCATGAATCGTATGTACATCACCAATTAAACCAGCTTCGTACCATTCTTTCATAATTCGGGTACCATCATTTGAGGCACCTTGATTTCCCATTTGGGTAACAACTTTATATTTTTTTGCAGCTTGAGTCAAAAGACGTGCCTCATAAATATCATGAGCCATTGGTTTTTGAACATATACATGTTTTCCTAATTGCATTGCTGCCAATGCTTGTATAGCATGATTATGATCTGGAGTAGAAACTGAAACAGCATCAAAGTTTTTATGCTCTTTGTCTAACATTTCACGCCAATCTTTGTAAAATTTAGCCTTTGGATATGCTTTTACGCTATCAGCGGCTCTTCTTGTATCAACATCACATAAAAAAGAAATATTTGCTTTTCCACTTTTATTAAACATTGCAACATCTGACTTTCCTTTCCCACCAACACCAATACTAGCTATAGATAAGCGATCGCTCGGTGCAATATATCCTCTTCCTAAAACGTGACGAGGTACAATCATGAATGCTGCAGCTGCCAAAGCACCTGTTTTTATGAAATCACGACGATTATTTGTGATTTTATTATCTTCTTCTTTTTTCATGTATAATAAATGGGATTAGTTAGTCAATTTTAAAAACTTATATTTCAAATCAATATTTCGAGAGAACTAGTAAAATACCTACCTATTTTTTCAATGACAAAATATAAGTAGCTATTGTTTTAGCATCTTCTTTTTTCAAAGTTGAATGAGCGGCCATAGGAATTGATCCCCAAACACCAGAACCTCCTTTTATAATTTTTGTAGATAAATAATTCACATTTTTATCATTTAATGGGTATTTTTTTGCAATGTCTAAATAAGAGGGGCCAACTAATTTTTTATCAAGTTTATGACAACCAACGCAATCCATTTTAGCAATTAATTTCTCTCCGTTTGAAGCTTGATAAGCTGCTTCTGTTTTTTTTGTATATTTTTCTTCTTTATTTTCTTTTGAAAAAGAAGTTAAAGTAATCATTGCAACGCTCAATAATAAATAAGTAATTTTCATTTTTTTGTTTTTTATAATCCTAAATTTTTTCTGTTTAATTCTGTGTTTGTTTCTACGGCTGCAAAATCATCAAACGCCTTATCAGTAACTTTAATAATGTGTTTTTTAATAAATTCAGCACCTTCGCGAGCACCATCTTCTTGATTTTTAATGCAACATTCCCATTCCATTACTGCCCAACCTTTATAATCATATTGCGCTAGTTTGCTGAAAATAGTTTTAAAATCAATTTGGCCATCACCCGGAGAACGGTAACGTCCTGCACGATTAGCCCAACTTTGATATCCTCCAAAAGTTCCTTGTTTTCCAGTTGAATTGAATTCGGCATCTTTTACGTGAAACGCTTTTATACGTTCATGATAAAAATCGATATATTGGATATAATCTAATTGTTGTAAAACAAAATGCGATGGATCATACAGAAGACAAGCTCTAGAGTGATTATTTACTGCTTTCAAAAACATTTCATATGTTTCTCCGTCAAATAAATCTTCTCCCGGATGAATTTCATAACAAACATCAACACCATTTTTGTCAAATTCATTCAAAATTGGTAACCAACGTTTTGCTAACTCTGCGAATCCATCTTCAATCAGACCAGGTGGACGTTGTGGCCATGGATGAAAATATTGCCAAAGTAATGATCCACTAAAAGTAGCATGTGCATTTAATCCTAAGTTTTGAGAAGCCTGCGCTGCATATTTCAATTGTTGAACCGCCCATTCTTGTCTTGCTTTTGGGTTTCCACGTAAATTAGCAGGAGCAAAACCATCAAAAAAATCATCGTAAGCAGGATGTACAGCTACTAATTGACCTTGTAAATGAGTCGATAATTCTGTTATTTGCAATCCGTAAGATGCTATTTTACCTTTCAACTCATCCGCATAGGTTTTACTTTCTGCTGCTTTTTGCAAATCAATAAAACGAGTATCTAAAGTCGGTATTTGCATCCCTTTGAAACCTAAATCAGCAGCCCATTTACAGATACCATCTAATGAATTAAATGGAGCTTGGTCACTAATAAATTGTGCTAAAAAGACACCTGGTCCTTGTATTGTTGTCATATTTTATTATTGTAAACTTTTATGAATTCCTAATTATGTATTACAAAACGTAAGGAGTCCATTTTTTATCGGACTGTGCAGAAGCTACTACGTTATCAATAAAAGCCATACCTCTTAATCCGTCTTCAACAGAAGGGAAGTCTAACATTTCTGGTGTTGGTTCTTTACCATCTAGTTTGCAACCAAGCGTTAAAGCAAAATTGCGATAGATATTAGCAAAAGCCTCTAAATAACCTTCTGGATGTCCACCAGGAGTACGACAATTATGTATTGCAAATGAAGATAAATGTGCGCTGTAATTAGCGCCAGCTCTTAAAATTTGAGTTGGTTCATCTAACCATTTAACGGTTAGCGAATTTGGTTCATGCTGAAACCATTCAATTCCTCCTTTTTCACCATATACTCTGATTCTTAAAGCATTTTCTTCACCAGCAGCAACTTGAGACGCCATTAAAACACCTTTTGCACCATTATCAAACTTTAACATTACCGCACCGTCATCATCCATTACACGACCTTCAACAAGAGTGTTTAATTCCGCACAAATATCTGTGATTTTTGAACCTGTAATATATTCAGCAAGATGTGCTGCATGAGTTCCAATATCACCCATAACCGAACTTTTCCCTGATTTTTTTGGATCTGTTCTCCAAGCCGCTTGCGCATTACCCTCTCTTTCAGATAATTTACTCAACCACCCTTGAGGATATTCAACCCAAACTTTACGAATTTTACCTAGTTTTCCTTCGCGAACCATTGCTTTCGCTTGTTTCACCATTGGGTAACCAGAATAGGTATGAGTCAAACAAAGAATTAATCCTGTTTCTTTTAGTTTTTGTTCCAAAAGTCTCGCTTCTTCCATTGAAAAAGTGATTGGTTTTTCGATAACAACATTAAAACCATAATCCAAAGCCATCATTGCTGGAGCAAAATGAGCAAAGTTAGGAGTAACTATAGTTACAAAATCAATTCGCTCATCAGCAGGCAAAGCTGCCTCTGCTTTAATCATTTCTTCATAGGTTAGGTATGTTCTTGATTCTGGAAGAAACAACGCTTTACCAGATGCAACTGCTATTTCTGGATTAATACTCAATGCACCGCAACTTAATTCTATAAGTCCGTCCATATTTGCCGCTAATCTATGAATTGCTCCGATAAAAGCATCTTGGCCACCACCGACCATACCCATTTTTAATTTTCTCATAATTTGTAACCTAGATATTTTTTTTCTTTAATTCTTTTACTGCATAATCACAAGCACGAGCTGTTAAAGCCATGAATGTTAACGATGGATTTTGGCATGCAATTGAAGGCATACAAGAACCATCAGTAACAAATACATTGTTTACCTCATGCATTTGATTCCATTTGTTTAAAACAGATGTTTTTGGATCATTACCCATTCTAGCAGTTCCCATTTCATGGATAGCCATACCTGGGTAACAATCGTTATCATACGTTCTAACATTTTTCATTCCTGCAGCTTCAAGCATTTCAGCAGCATCATTAATCATATCTTCACGCATTTTTGCTTCATTCTCTTTGTATTCACAATCAATAGCCAATACAGGTTGTCCCCATTTGTCTTTCTTAGAATGATCAATATATACTTTGTTTTCGTAGTAAGGCAACATTTCACCAAAACCACCTAATCCCATACTCCAAGAATCAGCAGGAAGAGACATTGTATCTTTGAAATCTCCACCAAAAGCTAACTCAGCAACTTCTTTATGCCACAAACCTCTACTAGCTCCACCTTGATACCCAAAACCTCTTAAATAATCTCTTTTATCGTTACCTACGTTTTGGTATCTTGGAATATAAATTCCGTTTGCTCTACGTCCGTAAGTGTATTTATCTTCAAATCCTTCTGCACTTCCTTCAGCTCCACAACGGAAATGGTGATCCATTAAATTGTGCCCTAAATGTCCACTTCCATTTCCTAATCCTGTTGGATGCGCTTCAGAAGTAGAGTTTAATAATATAAAAGTTGACCCTAAAGTTGATCCATTTACAAAAACAATTTTAGCATAAAACTCCATTGTTTCATTTGTTTCAGCATCTATAACCATTACACCTTTTGCTTTTTTTGTGTCTTTATCATAAATGATATGATTCACAATAGAGTAGGGTCTAACTGTTAATCTTTTAGTAGCCATTGCAGCAGGAAGAGTAGCAGATTGTGTGCTAAAATAAGCCCCAAATGGACATCCGCGACTACATAAGTTTCTGTATTGACAACTTCCACGACCATTGTGAGGAACCGTTAAATTTGCGGTACGACCAATTGTCATGATTCTTGATTTATTGTAGTGTTTTTCAATTCTTTCTTTAACTGATTTTTCTACACAGTTCATATCCATTGGAGGAAGGAAATGTCCATCTGGCAATAAAGGCCAATTTTCATTTTGCCCACTAATTCCTGCAAATTTCTCAGCATAATCATACCAAGGAGCAAGATCTTTGTAACGAATAGGCCAATCATTACCATGACCATCTTTTGCATTATCTTCAAAATTATGGTCGCTAAAACGGTAACTTTGACGTCCCCACATTAATGATTTTCCACCTACGTGAAATCCTCTATACCAGTCAAAACGTTTGTCTTCAGTATAAGGACATTCAATATCATTTACCCACCATTTTTCATTAGCTTCACTGTATGGATAATCTCTTTTTTGAACTGGATGCGTAGCTTTTTGTTCTTCAGTAAGTCTACCAGCATGTTCAAATTCCCATGGCGCTTTCATAGCAGATTCATAATCTGTTACGTGTTCAATGTTCATTCCTCGTTCCAGCATCAATACTTTAAGCCCTTTTTCTGTAAGTTCTTTTGCTGCCCAACCACCACTAATTCCTGATCCTATTACAATAGCATCATAAGTGTTTTGTTCCTTTAAATTGGTATTTATATTCACGTGTATGTAATTTTTTATTTGTAAAATAGTTTAAAAGCAAGTAGATTTTGAAAACTCCTAGTTAGTAGCCCAAGCTTTTTGTCCAGGTTTGTATTCTGCACTTCCATCATATCTACCAGGTACCGGAAGATATTCACGAGCTTGTGTACATCCAATTTCTGAAGAGAAATAACCAAGAATTGTTAAATCTCTAGCGATCAAAAAGAATGAAGGTGCTTTATTAGAAGCAATAGCTTCATCCGTTAAACTATGCATTAATTTTTGACGCTCTTCGATAGACATTGACATAAAATCTTTATTGAAATCTTTCAAGCATTTTGCTTGCATATCTTTCATTCCAGAAGCAAAAATTTGTTGCATTTGAGCTGGGTAACAATCACGAACCATCATTGGAATAAATGCTCCCAATCCTGCTGCTTTAGCTCCAGGAGATGATACTGTTGTTGGAATTATAATATCAGCAAATTCAGCTAAGATTTCTTCATCTGTTGCAGAGAAGGATACAAAGTTTTTATCCTTATCTAAAACAGTAAAACTTTCAAATAAAACTCCCATTGTTGTCGCTGATATTGCGCCACCCATTAAAAACGCTACTTTTTTTAGTGCTTCCCGTCTATCCATTTGATATAATTATTATTTATTATAAATTATTGATGAAAATTATGCAATTATTAATGCATTACAATAATAAATAAAAAAAAGACAAATTCGTTTTTTTAATGTTAATTTATTAACGGAATTAAATAATTTATAAATTATTAAGGGTTTAGGTTTAAAAAATTCATCAAAGACTAGCTCAATTTAGTTAAACACAAAGGAAAATGCAGTTTTAAGAATTATCATAATATGTTAAAATGAGAAATAACAAGATTTTTAGTAGGTTTTTTATTCCAAAAAAAGCTACTAAAACGTTTTTTTTGTCTTCATTGCGTTAAAATGACGTTTTATGTTAGAATAATTCTAAAAAAAAGAGAAATAAGAATTGGAGAAAATCACCTTTCAAATAACCCCAATGTACCGCCAACCCAATCCTTATCTTTATTAAATTTAACGCCTATCATTTCGCCACGACTCAGCCTAGCTAGATTACAAAGAAGGGTAGGAGAATCATCTCCTTTTTTCCAAACACAAAGAACTCTGACTTCCGCTTTAACCTTTCCATCTGGCGATTGAACTATAGGTATATAATTAACTTTCTTTTGCAGAATGTAAAGTTCTTTATCCACAACAGATTCGATATCTTCTTTTTTTACATGAAAAATAACACCTGAACCCGAAAACGAAAACAAAGGCTTTAGAACATAATTTTCAAGATCTTCAGGAATTTCGTTTAAGTCACTCAAAAGAGTAGTTTCTATAAAATATTTTCCTTTCAAAAAAGGTAAAATAAATTTACTAATTCTAAAAAACCAATTCGGATGGCCCGCCCATTCTACATCTAGGTCATCTGAAAAACTAAAATTTAATTTTAAATCTGTTCGCAAATCTAATTCATCAAAAATAACACGATTGTAAATTCGCTTTATCTCAACTTCATTTCCAGTATCGTTTTTATAAAATAATTGTTTTCCTTTTTTAATTATATCTGTAACACATACTATAGGAATACCAATATCTCTTCGGCAGTAGTAGAAATCAATTTTTGTATTTTGTTTCTCTGGTTCAATCTCTAATAAAACTACATTTTCTTTGGGATGATTATTACAAATTACATCCTCTAAAATGGCTAGATATTCTTCGGATTCAATGCCATTAACAAAAGGCGTTAACGATTCAAGAAAAGAATATTGCTTCTTGAATTTTTCATATAAATTAATCTGATAATTAAATAAAGAAGGGAATCCTTGAACCTCAATTAATTTTGGAACAACAAGTCCATCTTCTTCACATATTCCAAAATCAATAGCCAAAAAAGCGGTATGCTCATCTTCATTTGGAACTCTATTATTTAAATCTAAAGATTTATCAGTTAATGATTTAAACCTTTCATCCTTAATCAAAGCTATAACTTCATTTGAACCTTCAATTAATTGATTTTTTAGTTCATTTGAAATAAAAAACGGTGTTTCTCCTAATCGAAAAGTTGGCATGTAATCAAAATCAGAAGCAATATCATCTTTTAATTGCTGGTATTTATCTTCTGTAAATTGAGCATTAAATAACTCCCGATATTTAGAAATCATATTCTATTTCTTTAAATTAATTAGAAAGTGTTTTGTTGGTTTTTATCAAGTCATTTATAGCGATACGGAGAAAATTTGGTATTAAAGTTTCATTTGTACGGTATATTTTATCATCATCCAGTAAATCTTCCAACATATTTCGGAACTTTCTTTTTCCTTTCATTTTTCTGATCTTATCCTTTACCTCTTTATTTCTCAAATGTGAAATAAAACTTATTGGATCTGCTTCTGGATGAAATTGAGTTCCAACAAAATAATCTGTGAACCGAACCGCCATAATTGCTCGCTCATATTGCACGTAATCCCGTATTTTTTCCAAAGAAATGATTTTAGCACCTTTGGCTTTAAAAACACTCAAATTGGGTTGAACAACCTGATAATCTCTCGAATCAATAGCGTAAAATGGATCGTCTAACCCTTCAAAAAGAGGATCGTTAATTCCTTCTTTTGTTTTATGAATAGTCATCACACCAAAAGAAGTATCGTTGCGCTTTGTAATTTCGGCCAAGCCAAAATGTTTACAAGCCATTTGAAACGAATGACATATAAACAAAACGTGTTTTTTAACTTCATTTTCGTTATTCCATCTATTGAGCGTATCAATAAATTCATAGTATTTTACGTCCCAATCCCCATCACCAACCAAGGGATTTCCTGGACCACCAGAGGAAATATAAATATCAAATTTTTCAATATCAGGTAATTCAGCTTTTTTTCTTACATCAAAAATCTCAAAGCTAATAACTGGGGTAAATCGATTTATGACATCAATAATACAGCGCATTCCTTGATTTGGCTCGCCATTATACATATCTAAAATTGCAACTTTTATGGTATTTTGATTCATTATGTTATCTTTAAAAAATCATACAAATATATTGATTTTTTATCTGCTATTTTTTGATTTAAAGCCCTTTAGTAAATTCATCTGTAATAAAATCTACAACCTTACATAAATCATTTGTTTGTTGAAAAACAGCCAATTGTTTATCCGCTCCAGTTCCGTTTTTCAATATTTCATGCACAAAATTAATATCCTCACGACTGCCTAATTCATCAACTACATCATCAATAAAATCTAATAATTCCAGGATTAGCATCTTAGTTTCTACTTCTTTTTGCAATCCAAAATCAATCATATTATTATCGATTCCGTAACGTGCTGCTCTAAATTTATTTTCTTTGATTAGCGCCAATCGATAAATATTGAAACTAGTATTATTCATATTAAGTTTGTACAACTTAGCCACAATAGCCTGAATAATAGCTACAATACAAATTGTTTCTTCCACAGTTAAACACATATCACAAATTCTAAATTCTATCGTATTGTAAAATGGATGTAGGCGCAAATCCCACCATATTTTTTTTGGATTATCAATACAATTGGTTTTAACTAATGTATCTAAATAATTTTCATAGGAACTAACTGAATCAAAATATTCAGGTAATCCAGTTCTTGGAAATTTATCAAAAACCTTAGTTCTAAAGGACTTATAGCCCGTTTGTCTTCCTTCCCAAAAAGGAGAATTTGTAGAAAGCGCAAATATATGTGGCAAAAAGTAAGTTGCTTGATTCATTAATTGCAAACCAATTTCTCGATTTTCAATACCTACATGACAATGCATTCCAAAAATCAAATTAGAACGTGCTGCATCTTGCAATTCATTAACAATGTCATGATACCGGGGATCATCAGTTATGGGTTGGTCTTGCCATTTAGAAAAAGGATGTGTTCCAGCACCACCTACAATTAGTTCTTGTTTATGAGCTAATTCAACTATTTTTGACCTCAAAAACCGAATCTCATTTCTGGCATCACTAACACTATTACAAATATTAGTTCCTACTTCAACCACAGATTGATGCATTTCTGCTTTAACCTGCTCGTTTAAAATTATTTTTGCACCATCAACAATTTTTGATAAATGGGAGCGTAAATCTCTAGTAACAGGATCTATGATTTGATATTCTTCTTCAACACCAAGTGTAAAAATTGGCAATTTTTTCATTTTCATTCTTTTTTAAAACAGTTCCTTTCGGAAGCACAGCATACTCTTTTACATTCAAATTGGATAGATAATTTATTTATTCTCAGCAACAGCTTCTTTGATAAAAGTACCCCAAGTCAAATTGATTTTTCCTGATTTTTGTTTTTTTGCGAAAGCAATAGCCATTTTAGCTGATTCTTCCACAACCCATTCGAAATTCTCTGCTCCAACAGAATTAATATCCGCATCGGGCGCAGGATTTCCAAAATCTATGGCGTATGGTATTCCATCTCGAACGGCAAATTCAACAGTATTAAAATCATATCCTAATCCTTTACAAAGGCGTAAAGTGTAGTCTTTTATAGTCGCGAGTAACTTTTTATCTACTGGCGGTCCATCTATAACATAGCGTAAATGGTGCGGATTCCTAGGTTCATACTGCATAATTCGAA
This sequence comes from uncultured Flavobacterium sp., assembly GCA_963512955.1. Classification (GTDB taxonomy): domain Bacteria; phylum Bacteroidota; class Bacteroidia; order Flavobacteriales; family Flavobacteriaceae; genus Flavobacterium. Next base: position 25,785 of record CAUPOP010000023.1, read on the forward strand.
CTGCTTTGCAACCCAAACAGTATACTCTGAAATACTCTGTGAATACAATTTCCTCTTGCAACATCATAACTAATTGCCCCGTTTCCTGATGTTTCTCCCAAAATTCTTCTTTGTTCTCAAGGCGATATACATTTTTCCAGCCACCACCTGCATAAGGTTTCATGTATGCAGGAAAACCAATGTAATCAAAAATATACTGCCAATCCATTGGATATTTTAGGTTTCTGAAAGAATTTCCGGTTGTGTCAGTAGGATGTTCCGCAGAAGGTAATATAACGGTATTAGGCAAAGGAACACCTAAAGTATCCGCTAAAGCATTATTAAAAAATTTATCATCTGCGCTCCACCAAAAAGGATTGTTAATCACATTTGTACCCGTAAGTACAGCATTCTTTAAATAGGCGCGATAAAAAGGAACATCTTGCGAAATTCTATCTATAATTACAGCATATTCTCCTCCTTGATTTTGAACTACTTTATCTATAGAAACCGCTTCGGCTATAATTCCTTTCTCGTTTTTTGAATTCACTCTGTCAATAAAAGCCTGAGGATAGGTATCTTCCATACCAAATAAAATTCCAATTTTTTTCATATTAATCTATTTTTAGAAAAATTTAATTCGGGATAAATAATGCGGAAACATTTCTTTCCAAACGGGCCAATCGTGTTCTCTATCTGGTCTTATATCTAGCCAATGATGTACGTTTCGATCACTTAATATTTTGCTGAGTTTTAGATTTGCATCATAACAAATATCCCAATTTGAAGTCCCCAAAACAATATCCATATTCCATAACTCAGGATCGTTTAAACCGTATAGATAATCTTCGGGACTATTATAAAAAACATCATCATTATGAAATCCATCCATAAAACTCTTGATGCTAAATGCTCCACTCATAGAAAACATATGACTCACATAACCGGGGTGTCGAAAAGCAAAATTAGCGGCATGATACCCTCCAAAACTACATCCTGCAAGTGCTACTTTTCCAGAAGGAGTATTATTTTTAACTCGTTCAACTAACTCATGACAAATCATTTTATCATACCAAACATGATTTTCAATGCGATGAATCGGGTGAATTTGTTTGTTGTAAAAGCTATCTTTATCAATACTCGCTGGACAAAATATTTGGATTAATCCTTGTTCTAAATACCATTTAGCAGATTCAATTAAGCCCATATCCTTGTTTTCATGAAAGCTCCCCATCGAGGTTGGAAATAAAATCACAGGATATCCAGCATGACCAAAAACAAGCATTTCAATATCTCTGCTCAAATTTGGCGAATACCATTTAAAATACGCTTCTTCCATAGCTTTATTTTTAACAATTATAATGAAAAAAAACGAGCCTGATGTATTATTTTATAAGATTAGTGGAATTTTTTTACAAAAAAACGCAATGATAATCAAATGATGATAAATCAATAACGTTTACTTAAATAAGACCTAATTTTTTAAATTTTAAGCAAGAAAAAGACTCTTAAAAAAATCGTAATCCTTATCTAATTTACAATTAAATAGTCTCGAAAAGTTGTATTTGACTTTTTAATCTTTCGATAAGCATTCCCATCATCCTTTTGTTTAGACTGGAAGAATTTTTGATATACGAAGCATATTCCTCTGTGGTGAATAATCCGATAATCATTCCTTTCAAAGAATTTCTAAATTTGATATCTTTTTGAATGGCATTGTCTATAATAGTCATTCTTTTTTCAATGGAATGCGCATTAAAATCAATATGATTTTTACTTGTATAATTTAGAAATGAAACAATAAACAAATCGTTTTGTAGCTTCAAAATTGGGCGAAGCACCTCATTTTGAAACAATTCATCTGCTGAGGATTGAGGCGTCACAGTTCCTAATGTTGGACCACGGAATTCTTTTAGAAAAGTATCTCTTTGATTCATCTGTTTTTTCTTTAAAAATAAAAAAAATAGCAATAGTAAAAGCTTATTTTTGTTATTATAAATAAACAATATGAGATTTCATACTAGAAAATGGGTAAAACCCGAAGATTTGAACCCAAACGGAACTTTATTTGGAGGAAAACTATTAGCTTGGCTTGACGAAGAACTAGCTTTATATTCGATTATTCAATTAGAAAACTCTCGAATTGTCACCAAACATATGTCGGAAATTAATTTCAGAAGCTCTGCAAAACAAGGAGATATTATTGAAATTGGAATTGACGTGGTAAAATTTGGAACCACATCACTCGTATTGACTTGTGAAGCTAGAAATATGATGACTCGAGAAACCATTATTACAATTGACAACACAACTATGGTTAGCCTCGGATCGGATGGAAAACCAAAAGCACATGGAAAAACCCAAATAGAATACGTTAAAGATCGTTTGTGAAAAATCTAAATGCTTGTTTCATTTGAAAAACGATTTAGAATTTCCATGGCTTTATCTGAGTCTTTTTTATCTACAAAAATATGATCGTGATAAAAAGCCGCAACTACATTACAGCTAATCCCATCTTGAGATAAAGCTTTAGAAAAAGCCGCAGTCAAACCAACAGCTTCTAAAGAAGAATGAACCGTTAATGTTATCCATGAAGCAATATAGGAGTAGGGAAGTGAGTGTAAATCCGCTACTTCTTTTTTGAGTATAACTGTAGTTCCTTCTTGTTCTTTGAAGGACATAAGAACATCACTATCCGATAAATTTACTACTGAATTCATTACACAAAAAACATATTCCCCTTCGTTTAACTTCGGCTTCATAGTTTTGAGTAATTTTTCTAAATCTTTTTCTCCAGTCATTTTATTTCTTTTTAAAATACTGAATAATCCCATACGCAGAAACTATTGTCCAAGAACCTTCCAAAATAATAAAAGGCATGTAATGCAATAGGACAGAAGCAAAGCAAGCAATTCCAGCTCCAATAAAATTTAAAGATAAGTATCCTAAACTCTCTTTAGATAATCTATTAGTAAGGTTCAGAAAATAGGCTATCAAAAGTATGGTTACTCCAATAAATCCAATCCAGTCGGTTAAAGCCATAATATGTTTATTTTCAGTAATTAAATTCCGGAAGAAGCAATTGATTTTTCAGTCGGAAGCTCATAAATTTCCAAATCAAAATAGCCTACAGATGCTATAACATGATCAAAAATATCAGCCATAATATACTCATAATTTTCAAAGCGTTTGTCATACGAAAAAGCATAAATTTCTAAAGGAATCCCTTGAGATGTAGCTTGTAATTGTCTGCAAAGCATAATCATATCCTTATTCAATCCGGGATGTTGATGCAAGTACTCTGTTATATATTTTCTAAACACACCAAAATTTGTCATGTTTCGCCCATTAACAGGTACTGATTTATCGATATTATGTACTAAATTGTATTTATTAATTTCTGCTTTTCGAGTATCAATATACGTACGAATGAGCTCTATTTTCTTTAAATTTTCTAATTCGGTATCATTCAAAAATCGGATGCTCCCGGTTTTTATAAGCACATGCCTTTTGATACGTCGGCCATCTGAATTTAACATCCCACGCCAGTTTCTGAAAGAATCTGAAATCAAACTATACGTAGGAATTGTAGTGGTCGTATTATCAAAATTTCGTACTTTAACCGTAGCCAAATTGATTTCAATAACATCACCGTCAGCGCCATAGCGTTCCATTGTAATCCAATCACCTATACGAACCATATCGTTAATAGCAACCTGAACACTCGCAACAAAACCCAAAATAGTATCTCTAAAAACTAAAATAATAACAGCAGAAACAGCTCCAAGAATAGTCAAAAGTTCACTCTGATTGATTTCGAAAACTTTAGAGATAATAACTGTCAGACCAAACAGCCAAAATACAATCATAATAACTTGAATGAAACTATCAATCGGTTTGTCACTATATCGAGGTTTCAGTTTCAAATAATCTCTTAAGGAACTAAAAATTGTTCTAATAATCCACAATAGTAAAAGAACAATGTACACGCCAACTAATTTCCCAAAAACTCCTTCCCAATATTCAAATCGATCTAAAATAATTGGAACTGCTTTATAAATGAACAACAGCGGAATTAAATGCGCAATATACTTTTCTGTCTTATTTGCAACCAGAATATCATCAAATCTAGTTTTAGTATTTCGGGCTATAATGGCCATTACTTTAACTAAAACAAATCTAAAAACTAAATAAATCAAATAGGATAAAAGACATAAAACTAAAATATTTAGCACTAAGCTCAGGTAGGACGCAAAAGTACTTCCCAATCCCCATTTTCTGAAAATTGGATATAAAAAAGTAAATATTTTTTCTATGATTTTATACATTTCTCAAGTATTTCTTCTCCATGTAAAATGTACCAAATGGCACTACAGAAGCGGCACAAACAAGTCCTAATTTTTTCATTCCCCAATTATCTTCAAATTTCAACATCAATGCCAAAATGATGTAGCCAACAAATAATAAACCGTGAGCCATTCCTATAGGAAATAATAATGTTTTATATAAATCAAAGTTTGTTGGTTTGATAAAAAGCATATTTGAAAATAAAACCAAATATGAAATCCCTTCAAGGATTGCGATAATTTTAAAAATTTTGAGCATTTAAAATACAATTAACGATTTAATGAATAGATAAAAGAACTAAAAATCCTGTTTTAAGGACTTTTACACACACAAAATTAGGTATTATCGTTCGTTTTTGATGCATTCATTGTCAAAGTAATTTACTTTTGTAATCTTAAACTTTGATAATGAGCAAACGTGATTTAAAAAAATACCTGTCGGAGCTGAATAAAGAGCAACTTGAAGAACAAATCTTAGAGTTGTATGAAAAATTTAGTCCCGTAAAAGTGTATTATAATTTTGTTTTTAATCCAAAAGAAGAAACACTTTTGCAGGAATGCAAACTCAAAATTTCGAATGAATATTTTCCTATAAAAAACTCAGGACGACGAAGCAAACCTAAGATGAGACGCTCTGTTGCTCAAAAATACATCAAACATTTCATTTTGTTAGGTGTAGATCCATTTGTAATTGCTGATGTAATGTTATACAATATTGAAATCGCTCAAGCTTATTCTTCCGAAAACCTAATCAAGCAAGAACTTTTCTATAAAAGCATGTTTAATTCCTTTGAGCAAGCCATAAGTTTCTTGATTTCGAATGGTATTTTAACCGAGTTTAAACCCCGAATAATGAAAATTCACAAAGAAACCATTGCTCAAAAATGGAAAAACGAACCTGAATTTAATGCCGTTATTGAACGATTTGAGTATTAATTTATCCCCATAAACCAATTTTATTTAATCCAATCTAATTCTTTTAAATTAAAAGTAGCGGATTAACTGTTTTTTAGGCGTACTTTTGCAAAAATCCAATAAAAATAAATGCCGCAAAATACATTAGAAATAGAAATCGAGGACAAAAAAGAACTTTATGCTTACCAAAAAGGTGATATAGATGCCATTTTTGAACGCATAGATAATGGCCCCCAACAACATCATTTATTGTATCAATTGCCTACAGGTGGAGGAAAAACTGTAATTTTTTCAGAAATCGTAAGACGCTATTTATCCAAGCATGACAAAAAAGTGGTCGTTTTAACACACCGAATTGAACTTTGTAAGCAAACTTCAAAAATGCTGAAGGGATTTGATGTCAAAAACAAAATTATAAACAGTAAAGTTAAAGACCTACCAGACCAAAACGATTATTCTTGTTTTGTTGCTATGGTTGAAACACTAAAAAACCGAATCAATGACGAAAAATTGCATTTGGATAACATCGGGCTTGTAATTATTGACGAGGCGCATTATAATTCCTTCCGAAAATTATTGAGCTCTTTCAAAAACGCATTTATATTAGGAGTTACTGCAACGCCTTTGAGTTCTAATATTAAATTACCAATGCACGAAAGCTATGATGAATTAATCGTAGGAGACACCATTGGTTCTTTAATTGAAAAAGGATTTTTGGCGAAAGCCATAACTTACAGCTATGATGTAGGATTAACTTCTCTGAAAGTTGGAATCAACGGGGATTACACCGTGAAATCTTCGGATGATTTATATACCAATATGGCTATGCAAGAAAAATTATTGCATGCGTATACCGAGAAATCATTAGGGAAGAAAACATTGATTTTCAATAATGGAATAAATACATCTTTGTATGTATACGAAACATTTAGAGAAGCAGGTTATGGTATTCGTCACTTAGATAATACCAGCAGCGCCGAAGAACGAAAAGATATTTTACATTGGTTCAAACATACGCCAGATGCTATTTTGACATCAGTGGGAATCTTGACCACAGGTTTTGATGAACCTACAGTGGAGACAATTATTCTAAACAGAGCTACAAAATCATTGACTTTATATTTTCAAATGATTGGGCGTGGTTCCAGAAAACTAGCTCATAAAGATGAATTTACTGTTATCGATTTAGGAAACAATGCCGCTCGTTTTGGCTTGTGGAGCGAACCCGTAAACTGGCAACACATTTTTAAATCACCAGAATTTTATCTAGAAAATTTACGTGATGATACTGAAATCGAATTGTATTTCAAATATTCAATGCCTCCAGAAGTTCGTGCTAAATTTAGCAAAACTGCGGATGTAACTTTTGATGTTGATGAAGAACACAAACTTATTATCAAACAAAATCTGCGTTCAAAAGTAGTTTTAGAAAAATCATTGGAGCAACATGCGTCAATGTGTATTGATAATTCTGAAACCCTGCAAGAAGCTAAAGCGCTAGGAAAATTACTTGATGACGATATTGAATGTCGTATCAAACGCTATTCAAAATGCTTGAGCCAATGTAGCAAAAACTACCGCGAATGGTTAGTTGACGATTACAAACTGAAATTAGTTTTGTTAACAGGTAAAAAGTATCGTGAAAAAATCATGAACGAACCTGATTGATTTATACTTTTAGGAGCTAATCCCGCTATTCGTTGCAATCTTTTCCTTTTTAAAGAAAAAAGGAAAAGGATTTTCACTGCTATCGGGGCTAAAAACAAAGTAGACAACATCACTTTTTTATAAAATTATAAAATTCAAAAAATGCAAAAACAATTCTCTGATTTAGGAATTTCTACTCCCATACTGAAGGCACTTTCTGATTTGAAAATTGTTGTGCCAACAGAAATTCAACAAAAAACAATTCCATTACTTTTATCCAATACAACGGATTTAGTTGGACTTGCAAAAACTGGTACAGGAAAAACAGCTGCTTTTGGATTACCAATTTTACAATTAATTGATACGAATTCACCCGTAATACAAGCCGTAATTTTAGTTCCTACACGTGAACTAGGACAACAAATTTTCAAAAACTTAGAAAGTTTTGCTACTTATTTACCTGAAGTTTCTATCGCGGCAACTTGTGGTGGAATTCCAATCAAACCACAAATAGAACGTTTAACAACACCAACTCATATAGTTGTAGCAACTCCTGGTCGTTTAATTGATTTGATTCAACGTAAAGCCATAAACTTAAAAGAAACCAAGTTCCTCGTACTCGACGAAGTGGATGAAATGGTAACAATTTTAAAAGAAGGTTTAGACGAAATCATTACAGAACTTCCTAAAAACCATAAAACATTTTTATTCTCTGCAACTTTAGCGGGACCTATAAAACAACTCATTCAGAACTACTTAAACAAAAATGTTGTTCAAGTTAGTGCTAATATGGAAACTGTAGGAAATCAAGGAATTGATCACGAATATATTGTAGTAGATCCAATTGAAAAACTAAATGTTTTAATGCATTTTTTGAATTCAAAAGAAGGAGAAAGAGGAATTATCTTTTGTAAAACAAAAGCTGCCGTTAATAAATTAGCCAAAAATTTGGCCATCAATAGATTTTCTTCTGGAGCTTTACACGGTAGTTTATCGCAAGGAATTCGGGATCGTATTATGGAACAATTTCGCGAAGGGCATATTAATATATTAGTTGCAACGGATTTGGCCGCAAGAGGAATTGACGTCAAAGAAATTTCTTATGTAGTGAATTATCATTTGCCAGATATTTATGAAGTCTATGTTCACCGTAGTGGTAGAACAGCCAGAGCAGGAGCAAAGGGACTTTCGTTAACGGTATTACAACCTGAAGAAGTTCCGGAAATTGCTGATTTTGAAAAAGAACTAGGAATAAAATTTACTGAATTTAAAAAACCTACAGATACTAGTATTGAAGAAAGCAACACCCTTCTGTGGGCAAAACAAATCTTTAAAACTAAACCAAATCACGATGTTAATCCGGAGGTAAAGGAAAAAGTGAAAACTATTTTTCATCATTTAACTAAAGATGAATTGATTGAAAAATTATTAGCAAATCATCTGTTGCAAAACAAAAATGAACCTAAAGAAAAGCCCATTAAAAAAATGAAAAGAAACTAATTTTAGATTTTTTTTAATAATTCATACTTCTAAAAGCATCCATAAATAGTGTATATTTATAGGATGCTTTTTTTATAACTCAAATTATAAAATAATTTTATGGAAATTATAATCATTGGAGGAGGTTTTGCAGGTATTAATCTAGCTAAAGAACTAAAAAATCAAGAAGGGATTAACGTTACTCTTGTTGATAAAAACAATTATAATTTCTTTCCACCGCTCATATATCAGGTAGCTACAGCCTTTTTGGAACCATCCAGCATCAGTTATCCGTTTCGTAAATTTTTTGCAGGTAAAAAAAACTTGCAATTTAGACTTGGAGAACTTGAAAAGGTAATTCCTGCCGAAAACAAAATTATTCTTAATAATGGAGAATTAAATTACGATTATCTGGTTTTTGCAACTGGAGCAGAAACAAGTTATTTTGGAATGGAAAACGTAAAGAAAAACGCCATTCCAATGAAAACGCTCAATGACGCTATTGAGATGAGAAATACAATTTTGAAAAATTTAGAAAAAGCAGCCATTTGTAAAGACATCCGAAAACGAAGAATGCTATTAACGGTTGTAGTTGTTGGAGGTGGGCCAACCGGAGTTGAAGTTTCTGGCATGTTTGCTGAAATGAGACGGAGCATTTTTCTTAAAGAATATCCTGAATTAAGTACTACAGCCAGTAATGTATATTTAGTTGACGGTGGTGATGCATTATTATCACCAATGAGCAAAGAATCACAAAACGATACACTCGAAGCTTTGACTAATTTAGGAGTGGTTGTAAAACTTAATAATCGAGTCGTTGATTATGTTGATGATACCGTATTTTTTTCGAATGGAGAAACCATTAAAACTAAAAATCTAATTTGGGCAGCAGGAGTTTCCGCTAGAGAATTTGAAGGAATTCCAGCAGAAAGTTACGGACGTGGTAAACGTATGGCTACAGATGCTTTTAACAAAGTAAATGGAACACAAAACATATATGCGATAGGAGATACTTGTATTCAATTTACCGATAAAAATTTTCCAGAAGGGCATCCGCAAGTAGCACAAGTTGCCATTCAACAAGGAATAAATTTAGCAGATAATTTCAAATTAATGCATCAAAATAAACCATTAAACCCCTTTGAATACAATGATAAAGGTTCGATGGCGATTATTGGCAAAAACAAAGCGGTAGTTGATTTACCAAAATCTAAAATGCATTTTAAAGGCTTTTTTGCTTGGATGATTTGGCTATTTATACACCTTATTTCATTGATTACGTATCGCAACAGGATTAATACATTCTACCATTGGATGATTGCGTATTTCTCTAAAGATCAATCCTTACGAATGATTATTAGACCCGATAAAAAATAAAATACTATTAATGTCCTATTTGAATTTCATCATTAGGAGAATTTACAATAGTATTTTTAATTTTTATTTTTCCAATATTCAAAACTATAAAAGCTGCAATAGTTGTTACTGCAATAATAACTACAATAGGTGTCATAGAATCTTTTACAAAAACACCCACTAAAAAAGAAGCAAATGCACCAAATCCTAATTGGATAGCTCCCATCAATGCAGAGGCACTTCCTGCATTTCTTGAAAAAGGAGCAAGGGTAAGTCCCGCTGTATTTGGATTTGATATTCCTAAACATGCTAAAAACAAGAATAACATAGTAATCGTACCATACAATCCTAACATGTCATTCATCGTTAATACTAAAAAAACAATAGCTATGATAGACTGACTTAACAGTGCACCAAATATCATTTTTTCACTTGAAAATTTTCTTAATAGTAATGAATTAAGTTGGCTAGCACCTATAAAACTCAAAGACATGAACGCAAATATCCAGCCATAGGATTTTGGATCAACTTTAAAAATATCCATAAATAAAATAGGAGAAGCAGCAACATAAGTAAACAATCCAGAAAAGGCGATAGATCCTGAAAAAGCATAAGTATAAAATTGAGGGACTTTAATTATGCTTATAAAATTAGTAATAATGGGTTTTGGTTTTAATGAAATAGAAAGATTAGGTTCATAACTATTAGGAAGAAACATTTGTGAAGCCAAAAGAATTATAATTCCCATAAACATCAATATAAAAAACACCGTATGCCATCCATAATCTTCCGTGATATATCCACCAATAGTTGGAGCTAACATTGGAGAAAGTCCAACAACTAACATTAATAGTGAAAATACTTTAGGGATGTCTTTTACAAGAAACAAATCTCGTACCATTGATACCGAAGCAACAGCAGCAGCACAACTTCCAACAGCTTGAATAAAACGCAATCCGATAAAAAGATCAATATCTGTTACAAATGCGCATCCTAAAGAAGCCAATATATAGACTAATAAACCCCAAAACAAAGGCTTTTTTCTACCAAAACGATCTAATAATGGTCCGTATAATAATTGCCCGGCAGAAATCCCTATAAAATAACTAGACAATGTCAACGAAACATTAGCAACTGAAGTATTCAAATCTTTAGCAATACCAGCAAAACCAGGTAAATACATATCAATAGAAAACGGACCTAATGCCGTTAGTGAACCCAGAATCAAAATTAATTTAATGTATTTTCCTTTAGTCATTGTGTAGAATTACTTTTGGCAAATGTAAATATTTACGAATCAAAATTCATCATTAAATCTGATACATTTGATAGTTTCTGCAATGTCATTTTATGCACTATAATTTATATTATGTAAAATAGAATATCCAAAAAGCCTAACAAAATGTACCTGATTAGATTTATAACTAAAAAGCATCACCTATTTAAAGATGATGCTTCTTTAAATTTAAATAAAATATTATTTCACAGAGAATGAAATATTCCAATTATCCCAACTTAAAGCAATATCATTCGGATTAATAGTATAAAGTAATTTTTCAACTTTTGAATTTGAAATATTCTGCTTAACTATAACTCTAAGCTGATTTTTTTTGTCATTGTACTTATAAGCGCCCCATTGTTTGGCATCATTATTAAAAATAAGCACACATTGATTTTCATTCGGGATAACAAAAAACGAATATTTACCCGCTGGTAATTTCAAACCTTCAATTGTTAATTCTTTATCTGTTTCAAAAGTTGTCGCTTCATTTGCACCAGCACGCCAAACTTCATTATAAGGAACTAATTTCCCCCAAATTTGTCTACCTTTAACGGATGGACTACCATATTTGATAGTAATTAAAGCATCATTAATTTTTCCGCTTGCAATTTCTGCTGAACTTAATGGTTTATCTTGTGCATTTGCAAAAGTTACCATAAATAATGTCAGAATCAACACCTGTACTTTTTTTTGTAATCCCATGGTTTTAAATGTTTTATTTTAAGCAATAAATATAAAATAACCGAATTAAATTTTCCGTAATTATCCTTGATTTTAAGAAAAAATTAAGTTTTAATATAAATAACAATTTTCACTACCATAGCATTTTATTGTCAGTGTTTATTTTATTATTTTTACATTCAATACACAACTATTTGTCAAATCTATGAACACAATTGCGGAACACATTGCTGATTTTTTAAAAGAATACCAGCCCTTTGATAATTTAACTTTTCAAGAGTTGTCAGAAATAGCGTCAAGTATTCGCGTTGTGAACTTAGAAAAACATAAAACTTTATTCCAAATTGATGATTCACTACACGATAGCTTCTATGTTGTAGCTTCTGGAGTTATCAATTTATCTGTAATTGCAGATGCCGAAGAAACACTTTTGAACAAATGTCATGAAGGCGATATCTTTGGATTGAGACCGTTTTTTGCGAAAAACAATTACATGATGACAGCCAAAGCTCGTGAAGAAAGTATTGTTTATGCGATTCCTATTGCGACTTTCAGACCTTTTGTTGCCAATAATTCAGAGGTTTTAGATTTTTTATTAGAGAGTTTTGCTTCTAATTCGAATAATTATAAAGACAAAGAAAATTTACGTGGAAAACTGATTTCAGATAATGTTTTCTATTCTGATCAACAATCAGAAATGCAATATTTTCAATCCTTATCCTATAACAAAGTACCACTTACTACCACAACAAATAACATCGTTTCGGAAGTAGCTCAAGTTATGACTAACAATTTAGTCAATAGTATTATTATCATTGAAAACGATTTGCCCATTGGTATTGTTACACATACTGATATGTGTACAAAAATTGCTACTGGGCGTTTTCCGATATCCGCTACAATAGATAAAATAATGTCTTCGCCCGTATTAACTGTTGTTGAAAATGTTTCTTTAGCGGAAGCTCAATTGTTGATGATTAAAAATAACGTAACGCATTTGTGTGTAACTGCAGACGGAACGAATAAATCAACAGTAAAAGGAATTATTTCTGAACACGACTTAATTGTGGCTCAAGCTAGTAATCCTGGGGTTTTAATAAAAGAAATTAAACGCTCACAAACAGCTAAAGATCTGAAACAAGTTCGAGACCGATTGACTGATCTTATTCAAAATTCGATTCATAAAAACATACCGCTTTCACATGTTAACAATATTGCAAGTGAAGTAAATCTGGCTATAATAAAACGTTCTGTAGAACTATCCATTTTAGACTTAGGCTCACCTCCTGCCCGTTTTGCTTGGTTAAGCATTGGTAGTCAAGGAAGAAAAGAACAATTATTATTGACTGATCAAGATAGCATTTTAATATTTGAAGATGTAACTCCAGAAAAGTACAGAGAAGTAAAAGATTATTTCCTAAAACTAGGCAGAAGAACTACTGTAACACTTGAAAAAGTTGGATATGCATTTTGTCCAAATGGTCATATGGGAAGTAATATGCTCTGGTGTAAATCATTGACAGACTGGACAAAACAATACAGTAGCTGGATGAATACTCCAGGTGAAAACAGCAACGATTTAAGTAGTATTTTCTTTGATTTTGAAATAGCTTTTGGTGAACCAAAAATTGAAGAAGCCATTGAGAATGTCATTTTTCAAAATGCAAAAAACAACGCTTTATTCTTTGATTTCTTAGGAAATGATGCACTTAGAAAAAATGCCCCTTTAAGCTTTTTCAAAAAATTCATCGTAGAGGAAGAAGAAGGACCAAACAAAAACAAATTTGATATAAAAACTCGCGCATTGATGCCGCTTATTGATGGAGCTCGTTTATTTGCTTTGAGTTTCAATATAAAAGGAGTTAATAATACTTACTTTAGATTCAAACAATTAGCAATTGTAGATCCTAAAAACGCTGAGATTTACTTGAATTGTGCGGATGCTTTTTTGACCTTATCAAAATTCAGAACTATTGAGGGAATGAAAAACGACGATTCAGGGCAGTATATTAATTTAAATGAACTAACTAAAATAGAACGTGAAAAGCTGAAAAATGCTTTTACTCCAATGAGAGAATTAGAAGAATTAATAAAAAGCAAATTTCAACTCACTCAATTTTCTTAATATGCTAGACTGGCTGAAAAACATCAATAAAGAATACCCTGAATTTTGGAAAAACTACCTTTCTAAATTCGAAAAAAAGTCCAATCGATTTGTTATTATTTCTACCGAAACATCCGGAATGAATCCTGTCAAAGATGTGATTTTGTCTATAGGATCGTTTGCAGTAATTGACAACAGTATCTTCATTGGAGATAGTTTTGAAGCCGTTTTATTGCAATACAAGTTTCTGCATGATAATGGACTATCGAATGAGTTTATTGTCGAAAGTAAAATGAAAAAACTAGTCGAACCTGAAGCTATTATGTCATTAATCGATTATATCGGAAATGCAACTTTAGTAGGACACCATGTTGATTTTGACGTTGAAATGATTAATGCTTCTTTAGAAAAGTTAGGTTGTGGAAGATTAAAAAATGAGGCTCTGGATATTGATGTAATGTACAGAAAATTACATGATATTACAGACAAACAATTTTCACTTGATGAATTGTGTACCATCTATAAAATACCAAAAAGTGATAGAAATTCATCTTCAGAAGATGCTTATAAAATTGCATTACTGTTCTTGAAATTAAAATCTAGATTAGGCATTAAATAGTAATTCCTTTCCAAAATTCACCGTGATGACTTATTGAAACTGGTTTTAGGTTTTTGGAAAAACCATCCTTTACAAACGGAATTCCATTTATTTTTATGATTTTAGTTTCAAAACTTAATGGTTTTATTTGAGCGAAATATTCTTTTTCAGCAACTGCTATAGTATGAATTTGATTGTTATCAAATGAGGTTTGAGTATAAAGTTCTCTTCCTTTAACGACAACATTTCCTCTACTAGAATTGTCAAAAACACATTCTATTTCTAAGGGAAAATACCCCCTAATCCCTGTTTCACGATTGTATATTTTATAGGCCGCTTCCTTCCTACTCCATAAATTCCAAACCATCAACTCTTGGTCATCAGAAAGAAAAATTATTTCTTGCTCTTTTTTAGTAAAAATTTTAGCTAAAAATCGAGACCGTTGCCAATTGCTCTCAATTTTAGTCAAAGCTAAATCTACTACATCATTACCAATCATTTTTCAGACAGTTTAGCTTCTATAACTTCAATCGTTGCCTTTAAATTAAGCATTTTTTCCATAGATTGATTATCAATTTCTATATTAAATATTTCTTCAACATCAAGTATAATATCTACTAAATTAGCTGAATTTATCTTTAAATCATTGATAAAATCGGTACTCTCAGTAAGATTTTCAAATGCATTTTGATCTTGCACATACGGTTTAACTATTTCTTTTAGTTTCGCAATTACTTCTATTTTATTCATAATGAATTTTATTTCTAATTTATTTGGAAATTTTTTACTCTGAAAACCTTTTAAAAATTACGCAACTATTTACATCTCCAAAACCAAAACTAGCTTTAGCAATAATATTTAACTCTTTTTCGATCAGCTTTTGAGGAATCTTGGAAGCATCAATTAAAGCGGTTATTTCAGGATTAATATCTTCACAATTAATATTTGGAAAAACAAATCCGTGATACAATTGCAAAACTGAAGCCACACTTTCAATACTTCCAGCACCTGACAAACAATGCCCTACCAATGATTTTAAAGAATTAATATACGGAAAATCAACCCCACTTCTTCCTAAGGCCAAAGTCCAATTTTCAATTTCTAAACTATCTTTTGAAGTAGCAGTTAAATGGCCATTGATGGCATCAATATCATTTGGATTTATTCCTGCATTTTCAATGGCACTTTTAATGCATTTTTGCACCGCTATAGGATTTGGAGCAGTCATAGTCCCTAAACCCCGTTGTCCTCCAGAATTAATATTTCCTCCTAAAACTTCTGCATAAATTGTAGCACCACGCTCTAATGCGGAATCTAAATCTTCTAGCAATAAAGCTCCTGCTCCACTCCCTGGAACAAATCCTGAAGCTGTTGCAGACATTGGTCTTGAACCCTTTTCGGGTGAGTCATTATGTTTAAAAGTACACACTCTCATAGCATCAAATCCTCCCCAAATATAAGGCCCAGAATCACTCGTGCTACCTGCTAAAATACGTTTTGCTTGCCCTGATTTAATTCTTTCATATCCCATCAAGATACTTTCAGCACCTGTAGTACAAGCAGAGGAATTTGTAGTAACTTGGTTTCCCAACCCTATTTTCCCCCCTAAATAAGCACTTACACCACTATTCATGGTCTGCGCAACCGCAGTGCTTCCTAATTTACGAGTTTGAAAATCATCAATTTTATAAATACTTTCTCTAAATTTATCTATACCCGAAGTTCCTGTTCCAAAAATAGTTCCGCTATCCCAATCTGGTTCTTCATTAATTGACATCGATAGCCCAGCATTGAGCCATGCATCAATACCCGCAATCACACCATATAAAATTCCCGACGAGTTAAAATTTTTCAATTCTAATTCTGAAAAATAGCGCAATGCTAACTCTGGAGTTATTTCAGGTTTTCCGGCTATTTGACATGAAAACTGCAATCTTTCTAATTCTGGGTCGTGTTTAATTCCTGAAATTCCGTTTTTTATGGCATGAGTAAAACTATCAAGTCCTACCCCGTTTGGAGCAACGACACCAAGACCTGTTACAACTACTCTTTTATTCATTTTACTGTATAATTACCTTGAGATTCAAACAATCATTCCTGCTATTGTACCACGACAAACTTCAATTCCATCATTATTAAACATTACAACTTTACATTTTAATTTACCAAATCTAAAATATATTTTTTGGGAAATCACAGTTACTTTTTCATTTGGAAAAACAGGTTTTAAAAAATCTATTTCACTTGATGTTAAAGCAATTGAAGCTTCTTTGTTTAATTTATCATTTAACAAAAACAAGCCTAAACAAACCAGTCCTATTTGTGCCATAACCTCAATTAAAATAACACCCGGAGTTACTGGATTATTTTTGAAATGACCTTTGTAAAAATCAAGATTTTCATCAAAAGTAAATGTCCCTTCAACTCCATTTTCATCAATGTGAATGATTTCATCTACAAATAAAAACGGTTTAGAATATGGCAATTTTGATAAAATTATTTCTTTTTCCATGTTTGACTTTTATGAAATAATCATTTTTAAAATTCCAATAAAATACGTTGCGCCGAAAATCCGGGACCAAAACTAAGCATCAACCCTTTTTCTCCTTTTATAGGCTTTTTATCCATAATCTGTTCTAAAACATATAAAACTGTAGCGCTTGACATGTTGCCGTACAAACGCAAAACCTCTTTTGTGTCATCTATATTTTTTCCTAATCCAGAAAACAAAGCTTCAACAGTTTGAATAATTTTTTTTCCGCCAGGGTGAAAAATTAAATGATCAATATCTTCAATTTTTGAATTGTTTTTTTCTAAAAAAGGATGAATAATATCAGGGAAATGCGATGCTATTGTTTCGGGAACTTCAATATCTAATACCATTTGCAATCCAGAATTAGTAAGCTTAAAACCCATCATGTGGATATTATCGTAAAAATGATACATATCTTCAGCAAGAATTTCAGGACCTTCATCTTCTTCATGTGAAGAAAGTAAAACACAGGCAGCTCCATCTCCAAAAATCGCCGCACTAACGATATTAGCCATTGAAAAATCATCCAGTTGAAATGTAGCCGTAGGACTTTCAACTGCAATTACTGCAGCACGTTTTCCTGGATTGGCCTTCAAGAAATTTTTAGCATAAATTATTCCTGAAATTCCTGCAGCACAACCCATTTCAGTTACAGGAAGTCGCACAATATCTTGACGCAATTTTAATGAATTAATTAAATACGCATCTAATGACGGAATCATAATTCCTGTACAACTTACGGTTATGATATAATCTAAATCTTCCGGATTCCAATTAGATTTTACCAATGCTTTTTGTAACACTTTTGTACCTAATTCAATTACTTCACGAACATAAATTGAATTTCTCTCTTCAAAAGATGTTTTAGTAAAAACTTCGATTGGATCCATAATAGAATACCTTTTATCAACGGCTGCACCTTCAAAAATTTTTTTTACTTTCTTGATAAATCGTTGATCTTGTCCTACTAACCAAGTATCTAAAAAAGGAATAATTTCGTCAGTTGACCTAAAGTATTTTGGCAATTGTTTCGTAACCGTTTTAATTCTTACACTCATATTTTTGAAATTATCCATTCATAACGGAATGCCCATCTCCATTTAATTCTGTAGTTACTAAAATTCAATTTTTCTGAGAAATGGATTAATTCATTTCGTTTAAATCCTCTTAAAATCGAAATCAACCCATCTTCTCGGGACATTTTATTTAATCGAAAAACAATACATATTAGTTGAAATAACCGATATGCAATAGTGCTTCTGTGCAAGTCATTAATAACTATTCCTATATTAGAATTTGCATTAAAAATAGTCAACAACTTATTAATTTCATCTTCTTTAAAATGATGTAAAGTTAAAGTACACAGTAGAATATCATATTTTAACTCAACAAAATGTTGACTAAAAATATCTTGACATTTATAAGTTATATCAGGATAACATTTGGATAATTTTCGCGCATGATTTATTGTGAAAGCATTTGCGTCGATTCCGATCAATTCAAATTTGTAATCGTTTTCCAATCCAAAATCAGATATAGTTCGCAACATGTCGCCATTTCCACAACCAACATCTACAATTGTAATTTTTTGCGACTTCGAAATTGATGTTAACAAACTTTGAACTCCTCGTAAAGTTAGCTTGTTTCCACCCAACAGCTGATTGATTTTTGCTATTTTATCCAAGGCATCCCTTAAATCCTCACCTTCTAAAGCAAAATCGTCCATAATTTCAGGCTCATCGGATCTATATTTTGTATTTAAAGCCATTTTATTGTGCTGTAATTATTGGTTTACCGTGGGTTTTCTCTATAATTTTTGACAATAGTATTGGGAATTTAATTAACAATGACATCAATAAAACCGAAATTCTTGGACTCTGTAAAATTTTAGCTAAAACTCGTCCAATGAACAATCGTTTTTTAAAATTAAAATTCCACTTTTCAATATATTTTGTTTCTAATTCTAATCTGGTTTGAGATTCATTTACAAAATAGTCCTGCACAAGTTCAGAAACAATTTTAGCACTATGAATTGCCATAGCCATTCCATTACCACACAAAGGATGAATAAGACCTGCTGTATCCCCAATCATTAGAATATGATTTTCAACTGTTTGTTTTTGTTCAAAATTAATTTGACTTATCGTCAATGGCTTGTCAAAAATCAGATTAGATTTTTCGAAAATCAATTTTAAATTGGGGTTTTTAAAAACTACTTCTCGTTGGTAATTATCAATATTTTTATACTTTTTAAACGTTTTGTAATTAGCTAAATAACAAATGTTTATTGTGTTATTTTCTACTTTTGAAACACCACAATATCCACCAATGAAATTATGTAAACCAACTAAATTATTTTCAAAAACACCTGAATAATGCGCTTTAACAGCTAACCAATTTGTTTTTTTTTGAATGAAATCCCTATTTAATTTTTGATCAATTATAGAACGTTTTCCAAAAGCTCCAATCACGATTTCTGAGGCAAAAAGAGTTCCTTTTGAAGTACTTACCGTGAATTGATTGTCTAAAAAAACAATATCTTCTACCGTATCAAAAATGATTTTGCAGCCATTAGCAATTGCCTTTTTATAAAGAAAATGATCTAATGTGTATCTGCTAATACCGAATCCTCCTAAAGGTAATTTTGTATGAATTGTTTTTCCGTTGAAATTAGAAAACTGAAGTTCGGTAATATGTGTAGGTTTTAATTCTTCAATATCAATTTCTAACCAACTCAAGTAATCCAAAACTTCATTAGAAATATATTCACCACAAACCTTATGCTTTGGAAATTCATTTTTTTCAATTAGAATTACATGAAATCCATTTTTAGACAAATGTATTGCTGCGATTAATCCTGCTAATCCTCCACCAACAATTAATACTTCATTACCTTTCATCTTATAGTAAATTTAGCAAATTGATTTCATATTAAGGAATTTCAATGTGTAAAAAATAATGTAATAAAAAAAACTGTTTTATCAACTTGACAAAACAGTTTTTAAAATAAAAAATATTCTATTTATTTACAATTTCCCTTCTTTGATTTCATCAATGATTTCAGGGTTTAACAAGGTAGATGTATCCCCAAAATTTGAATAATCACCTTCCGCTATTTTACGTAGAATTCTACGCATGATTTTACCAGAACGTGTTTTAGGCAAACCAGACACAAACTGAATCTTATCTAATTTTGCAATTGGTCCAATATGATCTGTTATATGTTGATTAATCTCGTTAGCTAAATTCTCTTTATTTCTATATTCACCTGTTTCTTTCAGGATAACAAAACCATAAAGTGCATTTCCTTTGATATCATGAGGAAAACCAACAATTGCTGATTCTGCAACAGCTGGATGTTCATTAATAGCATCTTCAATAGGAGCAGTTCCTAAATTATGTCCCGAAACAATTATTACATCATCTACACGACCAGTAATTCTGTAATACCCAACTTCATCACGTAAAGCTCCATCTCCAGTAAAATATTTACCCGGGAAAGCAGAGAAATAAGTATCAATATATCTTTGATGATTTCCCCAAATAGTTCTAGCGATACCAGGCCATGGAAATTTTATACATAAACTACCAACTACTTGATTTCCTTCAATTTCGTTACGTCTTTCATCCATCAATACAGGTTGTATTCCTGGTAATGGTAAAGTGGCATAAGTAGGTTTTGTAGGAGTAATGAAAGCAATTGGCGAAATCATAATTCCTCCCGTTTCTGTTTGCCACCATGTGTCAACTACCGGACATCTTTTATCCCCAACATGGTCATTGTACCAGTGCCAAGCTTCCTCATTAATAGGCTCTCCTACAGATCCAATTACTTTTAATGACTTTAAAGGAAATTTTTGAATGTATTCTAAACTTTCTTTTGCCAAAGCACGAATGGCAGTTGGAGCTGTATAAAATTGGGTTACTTTATGTTTTTCTATAGTTTCCCAAAATCTACTAAAATCAGGATAAGAAGGAATTCCTTCGAAAATAACTGTTGTACCTCCGTTTAATAATGGGCCGTATAAAGTATAAGAATGACCTGTAATCCAACCAATATCAGCTGTACACCAGAAAATATCATTTTCTTCATAACTAAAAACATTTTTAAAAGTATAAGCCGTATAAACCATATACCCCGCAGTAGTATGAACCATTCCTTTTGGTTTTCCTGTTGAACCTGAAGTATAAAGAATAAATAAAGAATCTTCTGCATCCATTATTTCAGCTACATTATTGCTTAAAGCTTGGTCTAAAAGTGGCTGCAACCATTGGTCACGACCTTCTTTCATTGCTATTTGAGTATTAGTTCTTTTAGAAACTAAAACCGAAGTCACTGAAGGGCAATTAACTAATGCCTCATCAATAATTCCTTTTAAATCAATGGTTTTATTTCCTCTATATCCACCATCTGAAGTAATGACCATTTTACATTCACAATCATTAATTCTAGCTGCAACAGCCGAAGCTGAAAATCCAGCAAAAACAACAGAGTGTATAGCTCCTATCCTAGCACAAGCTAAAATTGAAACCGCTAATTCAGGTATCATTGGTAAGTAAATACAAACACGATCTCCTTTTTTAACCCCTTGTTCACGCAAAACATTTGCCATTTTCGAAACACGTTCATATAACTCATTGTAGGTTATATGCAATGCTTCCTCCTTTGGGTCATTTGGTTCAAAGATAATCGCTGTTTTATCTCCTCTTTTTGCAAGATGTCTATCGATACAATTTTTAACAATATTAACTTTAGCTTCAGTAAACCATTTTATTTCAGCTTCAGCCATATTAAAATCAACAACTTTGTCCCAATATTGGTACCAAGTAAAGTTTTCTTCGGCAATTTTTCCCCAAAACTTTCTTGGTTCACGGACAGATTTATTGTAATGCTTAAAGTATTGTTCTAAATTATCAATTTTATAATAGCTCATCGTTTTAATTTTTTATAAAAGTATTAAATCAATTGCTATTCTTAAAATTATTTAAATTATAAATTCCTTAAAAAAATTATATATTTTACAAAAAAAATCATTCTAAATAACAATATGTTCATTTTGCCCTTTTTTGATCATTTTTATTACAACAACAAAAGCGAGATAGAATAACTACCTCGCTTTTAGCTTAACAAAAATTAACAACAATAATTTAGTAATAAAACCGTGTTTTATTACACCTTTTCAATTATGAAATTTTTTTCAAAAAAACACTATTTAAAAAATAGCATTTAATTTTCTTTTAATTAGGAATTACTTCACTTAACTCAATTTAACGTAAGTTAAGTGAATGTAACATGCATCCATACCTGCTTATCTTTTAATAAATGCTTTACTAATTCAAAATATTATGGATTCAAATGATATAATGCAAATTCCAGCACACCCTCATGTGTGGTAATTCCAGTTTTTAATTATCCAATTTTTTTCATAGCAGTCATTGATTCTCTCAACCACTCTCCTACTTCTTCAATAGGGTGTTGACGAATACTTTTGTTAACTGCAATAAGAACTGCATTATCTACTCCATTTGATGTAGAAAATGGTTTTCCAATAATATTAGTTTCAACAGTTTTCATGAAGTCAACTAATAATGGTTTACAAGCATGGTCAAATAAATAACAACCATATTCTGCTGTATCAGAAATGATTCTGTTCATTTCATATAGTTTTTTTCTTGCTACAGTATTTGCAATCAAAGGCAATTCATGTAAAGACTCATAATAAGCTGATTCTTCAATGATTCCAGACTCAGTCATAGTTTCGAAAGCTAATTCAACACCTGCTTTTACCATTGCAATCATTAATATTCCATTATCGAAATATTCTTGCTCAGAAATTGGAGCTTCAGTTGGAGCTGTTTTTTCAAAATTAGTTTCAGCTGTTGCTGCTCTCCAAGTCAATAAATTAACATCATTATTAGCCCAGTCAATCATCATATTTCTTGAAAATTCTCCAGAAATAATATCATCTTGGTGTTTTTGGAACAAAGGACGCATGATATCTTTTAATTCTTCAGCAATTTCGAAAGCTTGAATTTTTGAAGGATTGTTCAAACGATCCATCATATTAGTAATACCACCATGTTTCAACGCTTCAGTTACAGTTTCCCAACCATATTGAATTAATTTTGAAGCATATCCTGGCTCGATTCCTTTTTCAACCATTTTGTCAAAACATAAGATAGAACCTGTTTGTAACATCCCACAAAGAATAGTTTGTTCTCCCATTAAGTCTGATTTTACTTCAGCTACGAATGAAGATTTCAAAACTCCTGCTCTATGACCTCCAGTTGCAACAGCATACGCTTTTGCTTGCTCAAGACCTAGACCGTTTGGATCATTTTCAGGGTGAACTGCAATTAATGTTGGAACACCAAATCCTCTTTTGTACTCTTCACGTACTTCAGAACCTGGACATTTTGGAGCACACATAATTACTGTGATATCTTTACGAATTTGCATTCCTTCTTCAACGATATTAAAACCGTGAGAATACGCCAAAGTCGAACCATTTTTCATCAAAGGCATAATTGCTGCAACTACTGCAGTATGTTGTTTATCTGGTGTAAGGTTACAAACCAAATCAGCCGTTGGAATTAATTCTTCATAAGTTCCCACTTTGAAACCATTATCAGCAGCATTCATGTAAGAAGCTCTTTTTTGAGCAATTGCTTCTGCACGCAAAGCATAAGAAATATCTAAACCAGAATCTCTCATATTCAAACCTTGGTTTAAACCTTGAGCACCGCAACCTACGATAACTACTTTTTTTCCTGCTAATGCAGTTATTCCGTTTGAGAATTCTGATTGATCCATGAATTCACAAACTCCTAATTGTTCTAATTGTAATCTAAGTGGTAATGAATTGAAATAATTTGCCATTTTCTAATATTTAATTTATGATTTTAATTCTTCTAATAATGATGATATTTCCATTTTTGATTTGGAAACTGATATTCTTCCTGAACGTACAAATTGCATGATTCCGAAAGGTTTTAATTTTTCGTATAATTCTTCTATTTCAGAACGTCTTCCTGATTTTGATATTACAAAAAAGTCTCTTGAAACAGTTACTATTTCTGAATGACTTTCTTTAATAATATTTTGAATTTGTCTTTCGTCAAATAACAAACTAGATTCTATTTTGAATATTGCACTTTCTAAAAAGATAGTTTCCTCATCTATATGATAAAATGCTTTGATAACTTCTATTTGTTTTTCTATTTGCCCAACAATATTTTGAACCCATTTTTCAGTTGTGTCAACTACAATAACAAATCGAGAAACATTTTCGATTTCTGATTCGGACACATTTAAACTTAAAATGTTGATGTGGCGTTTCAAGAATATACCTGATATTCTATTTAATAAGCCAACGTTGTTTTCTGAATAAACAGAAATGGTGAATGTTTTATTTTCCATAATATTAACTTAATCGGATATCTGAAACAGAAGCTCCTGTTGGAATCATTGGGAATACGTTATTTTCTTTTTCAACCATAACTTCAAGGAAATATGAATCTTTTGAAGCCATCATTTCTGCAACTGCTGCATCTAAATCTTCTCTTTTAGTTACTTTCTTAGCCTTAATATAATAACCTTCGGCAATAGCAATAAAGTTTGGATTTATCATTTCTGTGGAAGCATATCGTTTATCAAAAAACAATTGTTGCCATTGGCGAACCATTCCTAAAAATTCATTGTTAAGTACCACAATTTTCACGGGAACTTGTGTTTGAAAAATTGTTCCTAATTCTTGAATTGTCATTTGAAACCCTCCATCTCCAATGATAGCAACTACTTCGCGATCTGGCCTTCCCATTTTAGCTCCAATTGCAGCTGGTAAAGCAAATCCCATAGTTCCTAAACCTCCTGATGTAATGTTACTTTTTGTAGTATTAAACTTTGAATAACGACAGGTAAACATTTGGTGTTGCCCCACATCAGAAACCATAATAGCATCTCCTTTAGAATGTTTATTGATCATTTCAATAGTTTCTCCCATAGAAATTCCTTCATGATTTGGTTTCAACTCTTCATCAATAACCTTTTCTAATTCAATTTTGTATTTTTCTTTGAATTCATTA
>CAUPOP010000024.1:0-49519 GCA_963512955.1 uncultured Flavobacterium sp.
AACCGTATTTCCTAAACCAGCTCCCATAATGGCAGATGTTGGTTTTAACATTTCAGACATACCAGGACCACCTTTTGGACCACAGTAACGAATAATCACTACGTTTCCAGATTTAACTTCACCTGCCTGAATTCCTCTAATCACATCTTTTTCACCTTCAAAAACTACGGCTGTACCTTCAAAAAACTCTCCTTCTTTACCACTAATTTTAGCCACACAACCTTCTGTTGCTATGTTCCCGTAAAGAATTTGAATATTCCCAGTAGCTTTTAAAGCTTTTTGGATTTCGAAAATCACTTCTTGACCATCTTGTAAATCAGGAACTGAAGCTAAATTCTCTGCTATTGTTTTCCCTGTTACTGTTAAACAGTCACCGTGTAAGAAACCTTCTTTTAATAAATATTTCATTACTCCCGGAACACCACCTACATTATGTAAATCTTCCATTAAGTATTTACCACTTGGCTTCAAGTCGGCTAATAATGGTGTTTTATCACTAATATCTTGAAAATCTTTTAATGTCAATTCAATACCTACCGAGTGCGCCATTGCAATTAAGTGCATTACCGCATTAGTAGAACCACCTAAAACAGCGACCATAGTAATTGCATTTTCAAATGCTTTACGAGTCATAATATCTCTAGGCTTAATATCTTTTTCCAATAATATTCTGATGGCTTTACCTGCATCAACACATTCTTGTTTTTTTTCTGGACTCAAAGCAGGATTTGAGGAACTATAAGGTAAACTCATTCCTAATGCTTCAATTGCTGATGACATTGTATTTGCGGTGTACATTCCTCCACAAGCACCTGCACCTGGACAAGCATTTTGAATTACTCCTTTGAAATCTTCAGGTGTAATTGTGTTCTTAATTTTTTTACCTAATGCTTCAAAAGCAGAAACGATATTCAAATCCTCTCCTTTCCATTTTCCTGGATGAATAGATCCTCCGTAAACCATAATAGAAGGGCGATTTACTCTACCCATTGCCATTAAAGCTCCCGGCATATTTTTATCACAACCCGGCACAGCAATCAAACCATCATACCATTGTGCTCCCATAACAGTTTCAATAGAATCTGCAATAACATCACGAGAAACTAAAGAAAAACGCATTCCATCATTTCCATTAGAAATACCATCACTTACTCCAATAGTATTAAAAATCAACCCAACCATATCAGCAGCCCAGACGCCAGTTTTTATATCTTTAGCTAGGTCGTTTAAGTGCATGTTACACGGATTTCCGTCGTAACCCATGCTCACAATTCCTACCTGCGCTTTTTTAAGATCCTCTTCTGTCAGACCAATTCCGTAGAACATGGCTTGAGAAGCTGGTTGTGTTTCGTCTTGCGTGATTGTTTTGCTGTATTTATTTAATTCCATTGTATTTATATTTCTATGTTTTAAATTCTTTCTAAAAAAAAACCTCCCAATTAATATGGGAGGTTTTAAATATTTTTTTAATATATCTATACCATTCCCCCTGCACATGTGATTAACACATTGACATTAATAATTGAAGAAATAATAGTTGAGATTTGCATTGTTGGTTTAATTTGGCGTAAAAGTATAAAAACTAATACAACTACAAAAACATAATCTCATTATTTTGGCATTCAATTATAAATGCTTTTTGACTATTTTAAACAATAGTCGATTGTCCTATTTGAACAAAATCCTTTTTAAAATATAAATCACCTTCGTTCATTATATAATTTGAAATAAAATCACCCACTTCATTGGTTCCAAATTGTGAATTTACTTTTAAATCTACCGTAACAACCTGAGTAATAATAGCTCTTTCCACAGCTTTAATCACTTTTTTAGATTCTGTTGTAAGTCCAAAATGTTCTAACAACAACGCTACTGAAAGTATTGCTGCAATTGGATTTGCAATATTTTTATCTTTTGCCTCCGTATAACAACCATGAATTGGCTCAAAAAGAGAATGCTTTTCTCCTAAAGATGCCGAAGCCATTAACCCAATAGAACCCGAAATAACACTTGCTTCATCAGAAAGTATATCTCCAAAAAGATTATCCGTTAATAAAATGTCAAACTGTCTTGGATTCGAAATAATTTGCATTGCCGCATTGTCAACATACAAGAAGTTTAATGTAACATCCGGATATCCTGCAGCAATCTTAGTAACTACTTTTCTCCACAAGCGAGAAGTTTCTAATACATTAGCTTTATCAACCAAGGTAACTTTCTTACGTCTACCTTGTGCTGCTTTGAAAGCTAAATGGGTAATTTTTGTGATTTCTTCTTCA
Source organism: uncultured Flavobacterium sp. (assembly GCA_963512955.1). Classification (GTDB taxonomy): domain Bacteria; phylum Bacteroidota; class Bacteroidia; order Flavobacteriales; family Flavobacteriaceae; genus Flavobacterium. The sequence goes on from CAUPOP010000024.1 coordinate 2,280, forward strand.
TTATATTCACACAAATCAGAAGCATATGTTCCTTCTTCATTTGTGGTTTTGTCACCAAAATACATTCCGCCATTCAATTCTCTATAAACTATAAAATCAGTTCCTTGTAAAACTTCCTTTTTTATTGGAGAAGAATCCATTAATTTAGGATACGCTTTGATAGGTCTAATATTAGCAAATAAACCCAATTCTTTTCGGAGCTTCAACAAACCTAATTCTGGACGAATTTTAGCAGTTGGATCGTTATCATACATTGGATCTCCAATGGCTCCAAACAAAACAGCATCTGTGTTTAAACAAAGATTCAAGGTTTGCTCAGGCAATGGATTACCAGTCTTATCAATTGCAATAGCACCAATAAGAGCATCTTCAAAAACAAACTCATGATCATATACAACACCTACTGCATACAAAGCTTTCTTTGCTTGCAAAATCACTTCCGGACCTATTCCGTCTCCTGATAATACTGCTATTTTTAAGTTCATAATAATGTTTGTTTTGGGGTGATTTGGTAACCTATATGCTAATTAAATTAAACGTTTGTTAACGTTTTGCAAGCTTCAATAATTTGATGAATATCTTCATCAAGTACTTCTTTTTTAATATCTGCAAATTTCAAAAACTCAACATAGACAATGTCTAATTGCACTTTTGTCAATTCGTAACCTACTTTTTTGGCTCTGTAAGCTAATGCTGCCCTACCACTTCTAGCAGTAAGAATAATTGAAGATTCATTTACACCTACATCTAAAGGATCCATGATTTCATAAGTAGCTCTATTTTTAATAACACCATCCTGATGAATTCCAGAACTATGAGCAAAAGCATTCGCTCCAACAATAGCTTTGTTAGGTTGAACCATCATTCCCATACTATCTGAAACCAAACGGCTCATCTCATTTAATTGTTTACTATCAATATCTGTATATAAATTTAAATATGGATGTTGTTTAAAAACCATAACCACTTCTTCAAGTGCTGTGTTTCCTGCTCTTTCTCCAATTCCATTTATAGTACATTCTATTTGTCTTGCACCATTTACCGCACCAGCAATTGAGTTCGCAGTTGCCATTCCTAAATCATTATGACAATGACAAGAAAGAATTACATTTTCAATCCCTTTTACGTTTTCTCTTAAATATTTTATTTTTGCACCGTATTCATCAGGCAAACAATACCCTGTGGTATCAGGAATATTAAGCACTGTAGCACCAGACTTAATAACTTCTTCGCAAACTTTAGCTAAAAATTCATTATCAGTTCTTCCTGCATCTTCAGCATAAAATTCAACATCTTCCACATACGATTTGGCATGTGCAACAGCGAACTTTGCTCTAGCAATAATATCTTCTCTAGTAGTTTGTAGTTTGTGTATAATATGGGAATCTGAAGTTCCGATTCCAGTATGAATACGTGGCTTTACAGCGTGTTTTAAAGCCGCTGCAGCTACATCAATATCATTTTTTACTGCTCTTGTAAGTCCACAAACAGTAGCGTTTTTTACAATTTTACATATTTCTGAAACAGATAAAAAATCACCTGGACTAGAAACAGGAAAACCAGCTTCGATAATATCAACGCCCATTTCGTCTAAACGATTGGCAATTATCAACTTTTGATTTGTATCTAATTTACATCCCGGGACCTGTTCACCATCACGTAAAGTGGTATCAAAAATTTGAACTTTCTCTCTATTCATTTTCATTTATTTAATGTAATTTCACATCTTAATAACAAAAATAGATTTCAATACTTTGTTATAAAAATCATTTTAATAAAATATACTGTTTATAAAGCTATTTAAACCTATTTAAGTAATTGAAAATCAGTATTTTACATTCATTTATTTTACAATGGCTAACCATCAAAAAGATTTCTTATTTGTACTCATTAAATCGCTATCTAAATCTGAAAAAAGACAATTTAAGATTTTTGCTAGTCGACTTGAAACTAGTTCAAATACAAAATTCATCGAATTATTCAATATTTTAGACAAATCAGAGGTTTATGATGAGAAACTTATTTTGAAAAGTGGCATCATTAAAAAAGTGCAATTATCAAACTTAAAGTCTTATTTATACAAACAAATCTTAGTAAGTATTAGACTTAATATTCCCAGTCAAAATATTAGATATCAACTTAGGGAGCAAATTGATTTTGCAGCCATTTTATATAATAAAGGATTATACAAACAAAGTCTAAAAATATTAGACAAAACCAAACAATTAGCCTTAGAAAATGATGAGAAACTAATGGCTTACGAAATTGTAGAATTCGAAAAATTAATTGAATCACAATACATAACCCGAAGTATACAAGGGCGTGCGGATGAATTAGTCGTCCAGGCCAAAGAGCTGAATTACCGCAATACCATATCTAGTAAGTTGTCTAATTTGTCTTTGCAACTTTATGGTATTATGCTTAAAACGGGCTACGTAAAAAGTGATGAAGAGTACAAATATATTGACGACTATTTCAATAAACATATTTCTAAATTTGATGAAAAGAAATTTGGATTTAGAGAAAAATATTGGTTTTACAATGCCAATCTTTGGCGAAGCTTTTTAGTTCAAGATTTTTTATCTTGCTACAAATATGCGCTCAAATGGGTTACTCTTTTCTACGATAATCCAAATATGATTTACTTAAATCCTGTTTTCTTTCTAAAAGGGAATCATTATTTACTGGAATCATTATACATGCTTAAATACAAATCAAAATTCAAAAAATATTTAGGCCTTTTAGAAGAAACAATTAAAGATTCTCGTTTCCCCGTTAATGATAATATTGCAAGTTTGTCATTTTTGTATGTTTATAACAACAAATTGAATTATCATATTTTAGAAGGAACTTTTGCAGAAGCAGAATATCTAATTCCTGAAGTTCTTGAAAAACTAAAAACACATAGTGAACATCTTGATGAACATCACGAAATGTTGTTTTACTACAAGATTGCTTCTATTTATTTTGGTAACGAAAAATATAATGAATCCATATTTTATCTGGAAAAAATCATAAACAACAAACACCTCACCATGCGTGAAGATTTGATGTGTTTTTCTAGAATATTATGCTTAATTGCTCATTATGAGATTGGTAAAGATTATTATTTAGAAACCCAACTGAAAAATACTTATAAGTTTTTAATCAAAATGAATGATTTGCATGAAGTACAAAAAGAAATCATCAAATTCATGAAAAACTTAAACTCCATTTATCCAAACGACATCAAAAAAGAGTTTGTAAAAATGAGAGAACGCTTTATAGAGTTAGAAAAAAACACCTACGAAAAAAGAGCCTTCCTTTATCTAGATATTATTTCTTGGTTGGAAAGTAAAATAGAAAACCGAAAAATTAGTGATATTATCAAAGAAAAAGCAAAACTAAGCAACCGATAATCATTTATTTATAACTAAAAAGCTCCTTGGTTTCAAGGAGCTTTTTAGTTAATACGCTATAAGAGCTAACAATTCATTTTCGAATCTGCCTTTCGGCAAATACTGATCTTCTAATGCTTTTGTAAACGGTATTGGGCTATCTAAACTGGCACATCTTTTTACTGGTGCGTCTAAATATTCAAAACAATTCTCCATAATTAATGCCGAAATATCACTTGCAACACCGCCAAACATAGAATCCTCCTGATAAATAATAACTCTTCCTGTTTTCTTTACTGAGGCAAAAATAGCTTCTGTATCTAAAGGCTGTAAAGTTCTTAAATCTAGTAAATCAGCAGCTATTTCTGGATTTTTAGCTAAAGTCTCTAATGCCCAATGAACAGCAGCTCCAAAAGAAATAATAGTAACAGCATCACCTTCTTTCAATAAAGCAGCTTTCCCCAATGGAATTGTATAATAATTAGTTGGTACCTCTTGATGAATGCTTCTGTACAATTGCTTGTGTTCAAAAAACATAACTGGGTTTGGATCATTAATTGAGGTATTTAACAAGCCTTTGGCATCATAAGGAAAAGCCGGATAAACCACTTTCAATCCTGGTGTTTTAGTAAACCAAGCTTCATTAGTTTGCGAATGAAAAGGTCCCGCTTGAGTTCCGCCACCACAAGGCATCCGAACGACAACATCTGCTTTTTCCAACCAGCGGTAATGCGATTTAGCCAATAAATTTACGATGGGATTAAACCCTGTTGAAACAAAATCAGCAAATTGCATTTCTACAATCGCTTTGTGTCCATTGATAGATAATCCCATTCCAACAGAAACTACTGCGCTTTCACAAATTGGCGTATTTCGAATCCGTTCTTTTCCAAACTGCGCAACAAATCCATCCGTAATTTTAAACGCTCCGCCATATTCAGCAACATCTTGCCCCATAATCACGAGGTTGTCGTGACGCTCCATAGATTGTCTCAAACTAGCCGAAATTGCATCAATAAAACGAATATTTTCCGTTTGTAAATCTGGTTTAACTAGCTCAAAATTATACTGTTGATAAACATCGTCTAATTCTTCATTATAGGATGGTTTAATTTCTGGTTCAGCATTGGCTATAGCTAAACTTTCATCAATATCATTTTTAATTTCTGTATGTAAAGCAGCATCAAAATCAGCGGAGAGAATATCATTTTCAATCAAAAATTTCCTGTAATTTTCTACAGGATCTTTTATTGCCCACATATCCATTAATTCCTGAGGAACATATTTGGTACCACTCGCCTCTTCATGCCCACGCATTCTAAAGGTTTTAAATTCTAGTAAAACAGGCCGAGGTTTTTCAATCATTGAGGCTTTCAAATCAGACAGCAAATTATATACTTCTAAAATATTATTCCCATCGATTATATGACTTTCAATACCATATCCAATTCCTTTATCGGCTAAATTTTCGCAACGGTACTGTTCATTAGTTGGAGTCGAAAGTCCGTATCCATTGTTTTCAATCACAAACATCACCGGCAATTCCCATACTGATGCAATATTTAATGCTTCGTGAAAATCACCTTCGCTAGTGGCACCTTCTCCTGTGAAAACAGCCGTGATTTTACCGTTTTTCGAAAGTTTATTTGCTAATGCTATTCCGTCTGCAACTCCTAACTGCGGACCAAGATGCGAAATCATTCCAATAATTTTATATTGCTGTGTTCCAAAATGAAAACTACGATCACGTCCTTTAGTAAAACCATTTGCTTTGCCTTGCCATTGCGAAAAAAGGCGGTACAAAGGAATGTTTCTCCCTGTAAATACACCTAAATTTCGGTGCATCGGTAAAATGTATTCATCCGAATCCAAAACTGCTGTAACCCCTACAGAAATTGCTTCTTGACCAATTCCAGAAAACCATTTTGATACTTTTCCTTGACGAATAAGTATCAACATTTTTTCCTCAATCAGCCTAGGCTTAAGGATTTTTTTATATAAATCTAATAATTGATTATTGGTTAAATCTTTTCTGTCAAAGGTCATTTTCTTCTATTTTATTACATTATTCAAATTGTAAAAATATAACAATTACATTACTTATTGTTATATTTTTATAAATTTGATTTAAAAATTAAAAAACAGGTTTAAAAATAATATTTACATTTGCATTGAAAGTTTTAAATAACTTTTAATTTATAAAATACATAAAATATGCAAAACATTCCTAGTGTTAACTTGCGTGATTTCCTTTCGGATGACCCGAAACGTAAACAAAAATTTGTAAATGAAATCGGAAGTGCTTTTGAAGATATTGGCTTCGTAGCACTCAAAGGGCATTTTTTAGATGACCAATTGGTTGATGAATTGTATGGCGAAATTAGAAAATTTTTCGCTTTGCCATTAGAAACTAAACATAATTATGAAATTCCAGGAATTGGAGGACAACGAGGATATGTTTCGTTTGGTAAAGAACATGCGAAAGGACGAAAAGAAGGAGATTTAAAAGAGTTTTGGCATTTTGGACAATACGTTTCTGACGATTCAAAATATGCTTCGGAATACCCTAAAAATGTAGAAGTAAAAGAATTAGATCGCTTCAATGATGTAGGAAAAGAAGCGTATCAAATGCTGGAGAAAACAGGGGTTTATGTATTAAGAGCATTAGCATTACATCTTGGTTTAGACGAATTTTATTTTGATGAATTTGCCAAAGATGGAAATTCAATACTAAGACCGATACACTATCCTCCTATTACTTCAGAACCAGAAAATGCTATTCGCGCAGCGGCTCACGGAGATATCAATTTAATTACTTTATTGATGGGAGCTCAAGGAAAAGGACTTCAGGTGCAAAATCATAACGGCGAATGGATTGATGCCATCGCTGAATCAGATGAATTAGTAATTAATGTTGGTGATATGTTATCGCGTCATACGAACAACAAATTAAAATCTACTATTCATCAAGTAGTAAATCCACCAAGAGAATTATGGGGAACTTCTCGATATTCTATTCCATTTTTTATGCACCCAGTGAGCGACATGAAATTAGATTGTTTGGAAAAATGTATTGACGCCGAAAATCCAAAGAAATTTGATGATATTACTGCTGGTGAATACCTTTACGAACGTTTAGTAGATTTAGGTTTAATCAAAAAATAAAACTTAAATTTACATCAATAAATAAAAGACATTGAGTTTATGCTTAATGTCTTTTTGCTTTCTGTTTTATCCCGAAAGCAAAAAGACAACTAAAAAAAGATTAAAAATGGATTTACAAGACCAATTAAAAAACCTTTTTCCGGATCATCAAATCGCTCCCGAAGAAAAAGTTGAAGAAGTTGCTCATGAATTATATGTTCAAAAAGAACCTATGATTTGCAAATTCGAAAAACGAAAAGGAAAAGCGACCACTATAATTGAAGGTTACGAAGGTACTGATGAAGATTTCAAAATTTTAGCTAAAGAAATCAAAACCAAATTAAGTGTTGGTGGTAGTTTCAAAGATGATTCTATAATTATTCAAGGGGATTACCGAGATAAAATAATGCAAATACTCAAAGAAAAAGGATTTAAAGTAAAACGAGTTGGAGGCTAGAAAATGTGTTCCGTTGAGCAACTTCAAACATTAAATCTCAAACAAAAAAAGTAATGATACAATCATCTGAATTAATTCTCAATCCTGACGGAAGTGTTTACCATTTAAATTTAAAACCGGAACACATTGCACACAATATTATTTTTGTTGGGGATCAAAATAGAGTGGAAAAAATCACACAATTTTTTGACAGCATAGAATTTTCTACTCAAAAAAGAGAATTTAAAACTCAAACTGGAATATTCAAAGGCAAACGAATTACAGTTTTATCAACTGGGATTGGTCCTGACAATATTGACATTGTAATGAACGAGTTAGATGCTTTGGTAAATATTGATTTGGTAACTCGCAAACCAAAAGAAACGCTAACGTCATTAAATATAATCCGAATTGGAACTTCTGGCTCCTTGCAGGCTGACATTCCTGTTGACAGTTTTGTGATGTCTACATCTGGTTTAGGTCTTGATAATATGCTTCGTTCCTATGTTATTGATGAAATATCAAATTCTGAAATTGAGGACGCTTTTATAAAACATACTAATTGGGATTTACGAAAAGGAAAACCATATGCTATTTCAGGTTCAAAGAAACTTGAAAAAATGATTGAAAGCAATACTATTCATAAAGGAGTAACTGCAACTGCAGGAGGTTTTTATGGACCACAAGGTCGCGTTTTACGATTGAATATTCAAGATGAAAATCTTAATTCAAAGATTGATAATTTCAATTATAACGGAAACCGAATCACTAATTTTGAAATGGAAACAGCCGCTATTTATGGGCTTTCTAAACTTTTGGGCCATCATGCTTTGTCCATGAATGCTATAATTGCTAATCGTGCTAATGGTACTTTTAGCGAAGATCCATACAAGGCTGTCGATGAATTGATTGTTTACATTTTAGATAAAATCGCTTCAGAAGAAAATTAAATTATTCAAAACCCTTCGGATTTGTAGTTTTAAAAAAGTTTAAATAATTTTTTTAAAACTACATTTGCTTTTTAGAACAAAACAACAATGAAAATAATACTTACTGGAGCAACTGGAGTTTTAGGATCGCATATAATGTATGAAATTCTAGAGCTTTTTATTAATACTGAAATTGACGGACAACTTTTTATTATCGCCCGAAATAAAGGAAAAAAGTCTGCTTTAGATCGTGTAAACGAACTATTATCCAGCAGTTACACCCCAAAAATCATTAAAGACAAGGGTTTACCAAAATTACACGAATACATCAAAATTATTGATACTGATTTATCCGAAATTCAGGATACCTTTTCTAACCAAATAAAAGATGCGTATTTTATTCATTCAGCAGGTTATGTAAATTTATCAACGGACGAAACGCATCGGGAGAAAATCTTTGATGAAAATACTAAAATCACAAAATCACTTTTCAGCATATTTCATCCTTTTATTAAAAAGTTCATTTACATCAGTACTGCTTTTTCTTCAGGAGAAAGAAAAGGATTAATTGATAACGATTTTCATAATTTAGATTTCATTCCAGAACATCGAAATGCTTATGAAACCGCCAAATTTCATTCGGAAAATTATGTTGCTCAGCAATGCAAATCTTTAGGATTACCGTATCAAATTTTGCGTCCAAGCGTCATTGGTGGAAAAATGTTAGGGAAAGAAAGCAATTATTTTATTTCAAAATATATGGTTTTTTATCTTTTAGCTAAATTCTTTCACTTTACTGCTCAAAGAAAAAACGAACAAGAAAACGTACGTTTCATGATTAACGAAAAAACAGGTTTAAATATCATTCCTGTTGATTATGTAGCCAAAGTTATTGTAAACACATTCGAAAGAGAGGACATTCAACAGCTTAATATTGTGAACGATAGAAGTTTTAATATTGTAAAAGGTTTGCAGTTAATAATGAAAGAAGTAGGCTATTCTAATTTTACTTTAATCCAAAATTCACTTGATTTTACTTATAAAAATACGATTGAAAAATTGTATTATGAAAGCATTGGCAAACATTTGAAACCGTATTTGATAACTGAAGCAAATGAATATGATACAACATTATTAAACTCTATTCTTGAAATACCAAAACTAGATCAAGAAGCATTTACTAACATGATTCGTTATGCTAGAGTAAATGATTTCAAGGATATTAATGTCTAGACTTTAAATATTTAGGATTTGTAATTTTGATCAAAAGAACTGAAACCTAATTTTCTAAATGAATTTTAGATAAAAATATGTTAAACAATGTTCAAAATCAGTTATTTGAACAGGAAATTATTGATAAAAAAAGTACTTTTGTTGAAGTTGTAAAAGCAATATAGATTACTGCTTTTTGATAATATGATACAAAATAAAAAAATTGATTTTAAAACGATAAGAACTAAACTGCAGGTGAAAAAACCTTGGGATCATGTTATTATTTTTTTTCTAAATCTTTTAATTACTTTTCCCGTTTTCATTATTGCGCATCAAAATCTTATCAATCTAAATTGGCCTTTTAATAGTGACCGAATCCTCCTTTTTTTATTTTTACTAATTGTAATTCAGTTATTCTTAACAGCACTTAGAACCATCATTATTATTTGTATTTCCTTGTACTTTATGGTTTTGTTTTATGGAACTGTATTAGGAAATTATGGGTTTAACAGTATATTTGAAGACTACAATTCCATGGTTTACTCCATGTCTGACAATCCATATCCACAAGATATTATTATTGCAAAACTGCTTCCTTTTCCAAATAAAACACAAATTGTCAATGCAATTGAGTATCAAAATCCCAAAGTGAGAAATTTTGCAATAATGGCCACTACAAAACATTTTAAAGATCTTAAAGGGTATTCCGAATACCGAACATTAATTCAATGCTTTGCTGTTTTTAAAGAAATTAATTCAAAATGGAATTATGTCAGCGATCCAAAAGAAGGTGATTATATAGCAACTGCAAGTGAATCTTTACTTTATTTTTCGGGTGATTGTGATGATTATTCAATATTGATGGCTGCCTCAGTAAGATCAATTGGTGGGGCTCCCCGACTTATTCATACCAAAGGTCATATTTATCCGGAAATTTTAATTGGCACCTTGACCGATTTAGAGAAAATAAATTACCTGATTAAAAATGTACTTTTTGCCGAAGAAAGTTCAAAAAAACAACTACACTACCATATTGATGAAAGAAATCAAGTTTGGTTAAATCTTGATTATACAGCTAATTATCCTGGAGGACCTTTTTTATCTGAAGAAATTTTAGGAGCCCTAACTTTGAACTAATTAAGCAGTTTTTAGAATTAAATTTTACACTAACTCTAAAAAAGTATTCTCAAAAATAAACCATTTAAAATCAAGTGATTTTTAAATAAATTTTAAGTTATTAGTAAATGTATTTCAATTTTTAGTAAATATTCCCAATTACTATTTTCGTTAAATTAGTTTTGATTTGAATAAAGAAATTTAATTAAAATAATTTTATGAAATTAAAAAATTACTTACCAAATCAGCTTGTAAAATGTAATCAAGAGAGTACATCTTACAGCAAAAAAGTATTCTTGTTTTTTGCTGCGCTATTTTTGACTGTAGCAAGTAGTTATTCCTTAGAAGCCCAAAATGTTAGTTTAACATTTTCTAAAGGATACTTAGGCACACAAGGGTCTAACACTAATCAGGCTAATACTATTAACAATTTATCTAATATTGGTATCAACAGAATCAGTTTTAGCCAACCCTATTCTGGGGCATTTGGTGGTACACAAGGAAATGACTTGTCAGGGACCTTAACCTTTTATTTGGCTAATGGAACTTCATTTTCATTAACAGGTGCTTTAAACTGGAGAGAAACTACTGGATCGACTGTTGAAGTATTCGGATTTATTTTTGATTCAGGACAAAATTACACCATTCCTTACGGTGTAAGTCAAACTTATAATATTGTTGGAGGAAGTGTCCCTAATACAAGTACAACTTTAGGTCTTAAAGCATACGCATCAAGCTTAGTGTTTTTAAATGGAGAAGACAGAGCAGGAAACGCTGCAACTAATGGATTGCTAGATGCTCTTAATGCTGAACTCTTGAGTTCACCACAACCATCTAATGTAAGTTTGAGTAATTCAACAATTACAGAAGGTCAAAATTTAGTTTACAATGTTACATTATCATCAGCAACTACTGTAGATAATCCACAAACATTTGTATTTACTTATGGTGGAACTTCTACAAATGGATCTGATTACAATAGCACATTTACATTTTCAAATGGAGTAATCGATAATGGTGATGGTACAATAACTGTTCCGGGTGGGGTTAGCTCTTTTACAATTACAGCTATCTCAACAGATGATAGTTCTATTGAATCTAGCGAAACTTTAATATTAAATATTGGTAGCAAATCAGGTACAGGAAATATTTTAGACAATGATAGTATTGCCTTAACAGCAAGCACATCTCAGACAAATTTATTTTGTTTTGGAGGTAGCAATGGTAGTGCTTCAGTAGTTGTTTCAGGAGGAACTTCGCCTTACTCTTATTCTTGGTCACCTTCTGGTGGTACTGGAGCAACTGCCTCTGGACTTACAGCTGGAAATTACACAGTAACAATTACAGATGACAATCTAACAACTATTACTAGAAACTTTACTATAATACAGCCAACTGCTATTAATACTAGCGGATCACAAACAAATGTAGCTTGTAATGGTGGAACAACAGGTAGTGCAACTGTTATCCCTACTGGCGGAACAGGTTCTTACACATACTCATGGTCACCTTCTGGTGGTACAGCTGCTACTGCAACTGGACTTTCAGCTGGTAGCTACACTGTAACTATTACAGATGCTAACTTATGTACTGCTACAAGAAACTTTACCATAACACAACCACCTGTTATTAATGTTACTACTTCACAAACAAACATAGCTTGTAATGGTGGAGCAACAGGTAGTGCGACTGTTACCCCTTCAGGCGGTGCAGGCCCTTATACATACTCATGGTCACCTTCTGGTGGTACAACTGCTACTGCAACTGGACTTTCAGCTGGAATTTACACTGTAACAATTACAGATGCTAACTTATGCTCTGTAACAAGAAACTTAACTATAACACAACCACCTGCTATTACTGCTACTACATCACAAACAAATACATCATGTAATGGATCAGCAGATGGTAGTGCCTCTGTTATTGCTTCTGGCGGTATAGGCTCTTATTCATACTCATGGTCACCTTCTGGTGGTACAGCTGCTACTGCAACTGGACTTTCAGCTGGTAACTATACTTGTACAATTACTGATTTAAATGGATGTTCAATTGATAAAAATTTCACAATAGCATTATCATCTTCTTGGAATGATTTTGATTGTGATGGTGATGGCGTTACTAATGGAACTGAAATCACTGATAGAACTAATCCTGATAATAGCTGTTCTTTTACAGCATCAAGTATAACATTAAATACAAGTTCTTCTTGGAATACTGCTGATTGTGATGGTGATAATGTAACTAATGGTCAAGAATTATTAGATGGTACTGATCCTAATAAACCAGATACAGACGGTGACGGGGTAACAGACGGTAAAGAAAAAACAGATGAGACTGACGCAACTGACCCTTGTAAATTTGTCTTAGCTAGTCAAACAGAAACACCAAGTTCTTCTTGGAATACTGCTGATTGTGATGGTGATACTATTACTAATGGTCAAGAATTATTAGATGGTACTGATCCTAGCAAACCAGATACAGACGGTGACGGTGTAACAGACGGTAAAGAAAAAACAGATGAGACTGACGCAACTGATCCTTGTAAATTTATTTTAGCTAGCCAAACAGAAACACCAAGCTCTTCTTGGAACACTGCTGATTGTGATGGTGATAATGTAACTAATGGTCAAGAATTATTAGATGGTACTGATCCTAGTAAACCAGATACAGATGGTGACGGTGTAACAGACGGTAAAGAAAAAACAGATGAAACTGACGCAACTGATGCTTGTAAATTTGTGTTAGCTAGTCAAACAGAAACACCAAGTTCTTCTTGGAATACTACTGATTGTGATGGAGATAATGTAACTAATGGTCAAGAATTATTAGATGGTACCGATCCTAGTAAACCAGATACAGACGGTGACGGTGTAACAGACGGTAAAGAAAAAACAGATGAGACTGACGCAACTGATGCTTGTAAATTTGTTTTTGCTAGTCAATCTGTAGCTCCTAGTTCATCTTGGAACACTGCTGATTGTGATGGTGATACTATTACTAATGGTCAAGAATTATTAGATGGTACTGATCCTAGTAAACCAGATACAGACGGTGACGGTGTAACAGACGGTAAAGAAAAAACAGATGAGACTGATGCAACTGATGCTTGTAAATTTGTTTTTGCTAGTCAATCTGTAGCTCCTAGTTCATCTTGGAACACTGCTGATTGTGATGGTGATAATGTAACTAATGGTCAAGAAAAATTAGATGGTACTGATCCTAACAAACCTGATACTGATGGCGACGGTGTAACAGACGGTAAAGAAAAAACTGATGTAACTGACGCAACTGATGCTTGTAAATTTGTTTTTGCTAGTCAATCTGTAACCCCTAGTTCTTCATGGAATACTACTGATTGTGATGGTGATACTATTACTAATGGTCAAGAAAAATTAGATGGTACCGATCCTAACAAACCTGATACTGACGGTGATGGTGTAACTGATGATATAGAAAAAGCAGATGAAACTGACGCAACTGATCCTTGTAAATTTGTTTTTGCTAGTCAATCTGTAACTCCTAGTTCATCTTGGAATACTGGAGATTGTGATGGTGATACTATTACTAATGGTCAAGAAAAATTAGATGGTACTGATCCTAACGTTGCAGATACTGACGGTGACGGTGTAACAGATGATAAAGAGAAAACAGACGTTACTGACGCTAAAGATGCTTGTAAGTTTGTTTTAGCTAGTCAATCTGTAACTCCTAGTTCTTCTTGGAATACTGCTGATTGTGACGGAGATAATGTAAGTAATGGTCAAGAAAAAATTGACGGTACTGATCCTTTAAAACCAGATACTGACGGTGACGGTGTAACAGATGGCACAGAAAAAACAGATGGTACTAATCCTAAAAACACATGCGACTATTTAGCAGCAAGTCAAACTTTGATTCCAAGTGCTTTATGGAATGATGCAGATTGTGATAACGACGGTATTAAAAACGGAGACGATAACTGTGTATTTACTGCTAACGCTAACCAAACTGATAATGACAATGACGGTTTAGGTGATACATGTGATGATGATGATGATAATGACGGAATTTTAGATACCGTTGACAATTGTCCATTAACTCCAAACTCAGATCAAGCAGATAGAGATCATGATGGTAAAGGTGATGCTTGTGATTTAAGTTTGAATGTATCACAAGCTATTACTCCAAACGGTGATGGTGTAAATGACACTTGGATGATATACAATATCGAACAATATCCTAATTCAACAGTTCGTGTTTTCAATCGTTGGGGATCTGAAGTATTCTATGCTCACAATTACAGAAATGATTGGGATGGGCATTATAAAAACAAAAACCAATCTCTACCAGAAACTTCAGCATACTATTACCAAATTGATATTGAAGGAGATGGAAGCATTGACTTACAAGGTTGGATATATTTAACAAAATAATTTACTAAGAAAAAGATAAAATGAAAAAACTTAATTATATACTAATCGGTTTTCTATTCATAATGAGTAGTTCCCTTTTTGCCCAACAAGAAAGTACGTTTACTTTTTACAAATACCATATGAATATGATCAATCCAGCTTATGCTGGAATGGGCAATCAAACGCTTGGTACAAGTTCTATTAGAACTCAATGGACAGGAATTGTAGACGCTCCAAAAACGCAAGCAGTTTCTTTTGGAACTACTTTGGGTCACAATTTAGGATTTGGAGTTTCTGTTGTAAACGATAGAACTTTTGTTGAAAAACAAACCTTTGTTGGTGTTGATTTCTCTTATAAATTACAAATGAGTGAAACTATCGACTTGTATTTAGGATTAAAAGCAGGTGGAAATTTCTACAATGTAAATACATCAGGTTTAGAAACATATGCTGTACAATCTGATCCAGCTTTAGGTTCTATTAGCACTTTTAATCCTAATTTAGGTGTTGGTGCCGTTTTGAAAAACAATAAATTCTTTGTTTCGCTTTCTATTCCTAGAATATTAAATACTCAAAATGCTAAGAACGAAAACGGATATGCAATGGTTGCTACAGATAGACCTCACGTTTATTTGAGCGGAGGATATGATTTTGATTTAAATCCTTCATTAGTTTTAAAACCATCTGTATTGCTTCGTTATGTGAATGGTGCTCCTGCTTCTTTAGATTTAAACACAATGCTTCAAATTGAAAACAACTTTGAAATTGGTGGAACTTATAGAACAGATAAAGCATATGCAGCTATGGCAAATATTACTTTAAGTAAACGATTTGTTTTTGGATTTGCTTATGAAATGAGCACAAGACCTGAATTAGCAAGTGCTAAAAACACAAATGAAATTTTATTGCAATTCAAATTCTAAAACAGAATTAAACATATATTCAAAAAATCCTCAATTACTTGAGGATTTTTTTTTGTTTTAAAGTCAAAGGATGGTAATTACGAAAAATATAACTAAACAGAATTTCATAAAAAAACCTCCAAAATCAAATGACTTTGGAGGTTTGTAATTTTTGTGGGCGATGAGGGGTTCGAACCCCCGACCCCCTCGGTGTAAACGAGGTGCTCTGAACCAGCTGAGCTAATCGCCCTAATTGCGAGTGCAAATATACATTTAGAAATCAATTTCACAAGGTGTTTTTCAAAAAAATATTAAAAAAAATCATCCTTAATAACTTATTCGCTCACTAACAGTATTTTAATACTTAAATCAAAAACTGTTATTTTTTTGTAATGAATGTCTATAGTAGTACATTTGGAACATAAATTATATAAAATGGCAAGATTCAAAGAAAATGATTTACCAAAATCAAAAATTACTGCAACTTCCCTTAGTAAGGCAAAGATAATTTTTAAATATGCTGGAAAAAACAGTTGGAAATTTTATGTAGGCTTAGTCTTTTTATTGCTAACAAGTGTTACCGCATTAGCCTTCCCTAAATTTATGGGAATGTTAGTTGATTGTGTAAACAAAAAAGACGCAGCTCTTGCTAATCAAATAGCGCTAGGATTAGGATTAGTACTAATTTTACAATCTGTATTTTCATTTTTCAGATTATCATTGTTTGTTAATTTCACCGAAAACACTTTAGCTAATGTTCGATTAGCTCTTTATACAAACCTTGTTAAATTACCGATGTCTTTTTTCTCTCAAAAACGTGTTGGAGAATTAAATAGCCGAATTAGTAATGATATTGGACAAATTCAAGATACATTAACAACTACTATAGCGGAATTTTTACGTCAATTTATTTTAATTATAGGAAGTTTTGCAATGTTAGCAAGCATCAATATTAAATTGACTATCATGATGATTTCTGTAGTGCCACTAGTAGGCGTAGCCGCAGTAATTTTTGGCCGATTTATAAGAAAGTATTCTAAAAAAGTGCAAGATCAGGTTGCCGAAAGCCAAGTCGTTGTTGAAGAAACCATGCAAGGGATTAGTATTGTAAAAGCATTTGCAAACGAATGGTATGAAATACATCGCTACAAAGAAAAAATAAAAGAAGTGGTCAAAATTGCTATTAAAGGAGGTCAATTTAGAGGGTATTTTGCTTCTTTTATCATTATCTGTCTCTTTGGAACTATTGTAGCTGTTGTTTGGTATGGTGTACAATTAAGTATTGCTGGTGAAATAACTGTTGGGGAATTATTCACATTCATTTTATACTCAAGTTATGTTGGAGCTTCTTCGGGAGGTATTGCAGAATTATATGCACAAGTCCAAAAAGCTATTGGTGCAACCGAAAGAGTTTTTGAATTATTAGAAGAAGAACCAGAAAAAATTAATTTAATTCATGATGCTTCGACAATTCAAAAAATAAAAGGAGATGTTACTTTTAAAAACGTTGCTTTTCATTATCCATCTAGAAAAGAAATCAAAGTACTGAAGGAAGTTAGCTTTAAAGCTACTTTTGGCCAAAAAATAGCTATTGTCGGGCCAAGTGGAGCTGGAAAATCAACTATTGCGTCTTTGCTATTGCGTTTCTATAATATTAATGAAGGAGAAATTTTAATTGACGATAAGAACATCTACGAATATGATTTAGAAAATCTACGAGGAAACATGAGTATTGTTCCGCAAGATGTCATTTTATTTGGAGGAACAATTAGAGAAAACATTGCTTATGGGAAACCTAATGCTAGCGAAGAAGAAATTCTTTTAGCATCGAAACAAGCTAATGCATATAATTTCATTGAAAGTTTTCCTGAAAAATTCGATACAATTGTTGGAGAAAGAGGTATTAAGTTATCTGGTGGACAAAGACAACGTATCGCTATTGCGAGAGCATTATTAAAAAATCCAAGTATCTTAATTTTAGACGAAGCTACTTCTTCATTAGATAGTGAAAGCGAAAAACTAGTTCAAGAAGCCTTAGAAATTTTAATGGAAGGAAGAACAAGTATAATTATAGCACATCGCCTTTCTACTATTCGTAGTGCCGATCAAATTTTAGTTCTTGATAATGGTGCAATTTCAGAACAAGGAACCCACCAAGAATTAATTGCTTTAGATAACGGAATTTATAAAAACTTAAGCAACTTACAATTTAGCCATTCTTAGAAAAAAGAATACTTCATAAAAAAACTCCATTCATAATTGAATGGAGTTTTTTATTGGGTGTTTTTTGGCAAACAAAATTACTTCCCTTTCCTTCTATCTCTTTCTGCTTTTATCAAGGATAACTCACGGCTTGTTTGACCTGCTACAGAAGTATTTTCCTCCGCACGACGAATTAAGTAAGGCATAACATCTTTAACTGGACCAAATGGCAAATATTTAGCCACATTATATCCGTTAGCTGCTAAATTATAACTGATATTATCGCTCATTCCGTACAATTGACCAAACCAAATTCTATCATCGTTATTTTTAATACCTCTTTCTTGCATCAATTCCATTAGCGTATAAGAACTTTGTTCATTATGTGTTCCCGCAAAAATGGACATTTTATCTAAATGCTCTATCATATAAAGCACCGCTGCGTCATAGTTTACATCTGTTGCTTCTTTCGAACTACAAATTGGAGATATACAACCGTTTTCTTCAGCGCGAAGATTTTCTTTTTCCATGTATGCGCCACGAACTAATTTCATTCCAATATAGAACCCTTCTTTTATAGCTTTTTGATGTAAATTCTTCAAATAATCCAAACGATCCCAACGATACATTTGAAGCGTATTAAAAACAATCGCTTTTTCTTTATTATACTTTTGCATCATTTTAGTAACCAAATCATCCGCGGCATCTTGCATCCAACTTTCTTCTGCATCAATCAATAAGGCAACATTTTTTTGGTGGGCTTCGTTACAAACTATATCAAAACGCTCCTCAACTCTATTCCACTCTGCTTGCTCTTCTGAAGTTAATGCTTTCTTCTCTCCTACTTTTTCGTATAAATCAATACGTCCAAATCCTGTAGGTTTAAAAACTGCAAACGGAATTGCCTCACGTTCTTTTGCAAATTCAATGGTTTTCAAAGTCATATTAAGTGCGGCATCAAACTGATCTTCCTCTTCTTTTCCTTCAACCGAGTAATCTAATACTGACGAAACTCCTTTGGTAAACATTTTATCAACTACACTAAGGCAATCATCTTCATTTACACCACCACAAAAATGGTCAAAAACGGTAGCTCTAATTAATCCTTCAACAGGAAGATTAGCTTTTATTGCAAAATTAGTCACTGCAGTTCCTATTCGCACTAAAGGCTGATTATCAATCATTTTAAAAAGAAAATAGGCTCTATCAAGTTCCGTATCACTTTTTAAAGTAAAGGCAATTTGTGTATTTTTGAATATTTTTTCCATTATTTGTTATATTTTTATACAAATATAGATAGAGTTTTGGATATTATTTAGCAAAAATTCCCTTATTTTGCGCTTAAAATTATTCCAAAAAAATGCAAACTATTCAAGCCAATAATTATCCAATATATTTTAATGAAAAAGGATATGAAGCGTTAAACCTTCATCTAAAAGAAAACAAATATTCCAACATATTTATTATAGTTGATAGTAGCACAAATGAGTTTTGTTTACCAAAATTTCTGCCTTATTTAGAAACAGAACTTACTATTGAAATCATTGAATTTGAAGCTGGTGAGGCTAATAAAAATATCGATACCTGTGTTGAAATCTGGAAAGTTTTAACAGAATTAGGTGGTGACAGAAAAAGCCTTGTGATTAATTTAGGTGGTGGTGTTGTAACGGATTTAGGCGGATTTGTATCTTCAACATTCAAGCGAGGTATTGATTTCATTCACATTCCAACTACTCTATTATCAATGGTAGATGCTTCTGTAGGTGGTAAAAATGGCGTAGATTTAGGAAATTTAAAAAACCAAATTGGCGTTATTAATGTTCCTAAAATGGTATTGATAGATACGAACTATTTAGAAACTTTATCTCAAACCGAAATGCGATCTGGTTTAGCAGAAATGCTGAAACACGGATTAATATACGACAGAGCTTATTGGGAGCGATTCTTAGATTTAAAAGCTATCGATTTTGCTGATTTTGATGAACTAATTTATCGTTCAGTAGAAATTAAAAATGAAATCGTAAAACAAGATCCAACCGAAAAAAATATTAGAAAAGCATTAAATTTTGGTCATACTTTAGGACATGCTATCGAAAGTTATTTTTTAGAGAATGAATCTAAAACCACTTTATTACACGGAGAAGCTATTGCCGTTGGAATGATTCTGGAAAGTTATATTTCACTTCAGAAAAATCTAATCAATACCGAAGAATATCTTGAGATTAAATCTACTATAAAATCCATTTATGACGATATTACTTTTGAAAAAAATGATATCGAACCTATACTGGAATTGCTTATTCATGACAAAAAAAATGAATTTGGAACCATTCAGTTTGCATTAATTGAAGGGATTGGTAACATAAAAATAAACCAATTAGTTGAGAATGAATTGATTCTTGACGCTTTCCAAGATTATAAATCTTAATCCATTTTTTAATAAAAAGGATTGCGTTTCGTATATAATATTTTTTACATTTGCTCCGATGAAAAAAAATCAAAATCAAATAACTTTTAGTTGGGATAAAGCCCAAAACAGTATTCCTTTTTTAGGAATGTTGAATTGTTTTTACACCATTAAAAGAAAATTTAGTTTTGATGTTTTTCAATATTTAAAAGCTGATCCTGAAAAGCTTCAGATTGTTTATGCAAATATTCGAGTTTGAATTTTAGTTTACTTATTTTTATGTATATTTAATCTAAAATTCTGAAAACTAAATGAATACAAAATACTACGACTTAATAAATCAAACTTATTATTTCCCTCAGGAAGAGTTTACACTTAATAAAGACAATCTTCAGTTTCACAATATTGATTTGATGAAACTGGTAGAACAATACGGCACACCTTTAAAATTTACATATTTACCTCAAATTTCCAATAACATTAACAAAGCCAAAGCTTGGTTTCGTAAATCGATGGAAAAGAATAAATATGAAGCAAAATATTTCTATTGCTATTGTACCAAAAGTTCTCATTTTGAATACATAATGAATGAAGCTTTCAAAAACAATATTCACATTGAAACTTCTTCTGCATTTGACATTAATATTGTAGAGAATTTATTAGCTAATGGCAAAATAAACAAAAGCACTTATGTAATTTGTAATGGCTTCAAAAGAGATCAATACATTGAAAACATTGCGCGTTTAATTAACCACGGCCATAAAAATACGATTCCAATAATCGATAATTACGAAGAATTGGATTTGCTACAAGGACAAATTAAAAGTAAGTTCAAAATAGGAATTCGTATTGCTGCCGAAGAAGAACCTAAATTTGAATTTTACACTTCTCGTTTAGGAATTGGATATAAAAACATTGTTCCTTTTTACAAAAAAGAGATTAAGGAAAATAAAAAATTGGAACTTAAAATGTTGCACTTTTTTATCAATACCGGAATCAATGACAATGCCTACTACTGGAATGAATTAGTAAAATGTATCAAAGTATATGTGGCACTAAAAAAAGAATGTCCAACATTAGACGGTTTGAACATTGGTGGAGGTTTCCCTATCAAAAATTCATTGACTTTCGAATATGATTACCAATATATGATTGATGAAATCATCAATCAAATAAAAATAGCTTGTGACGAAGCCGAAGTTGATGTGCCGAATATCTTCACTGAATTTGGATCTTTTACAGTAGGTGAAAGTGGAGGTGCTATCTATCAAATTTTATATCAAAAACAACAAAATGATAGAGAAAAATGGAATATGATTGATTCCTCTTTTATAACAACTCTTCCAGATACTTGGGCCATTAACAAACGTTTTATTATGTTAGCAGTAAATCGTTGGAATGACACTTACGAGAGGGTTTTATTAGGCGGAATGACTTGTGATAGCGACGATTATTACAATTCCGAACAAAACATGAATGCCATTTATTTACCAAAATACAATAAAGAAAAACCATTATATATTGGATTTTTCAACACTGGTGCCTATCAAGAAACAATAGGTGGATACGGTGGTCTTCATCACTGTTTAATTCCGCAGCCCAAACACATATTAATTGATCGGGATGAAAATGGAATTTTGGCAACCGAAGTTTTTTCGGAACAACAAACTTCTGAAGACGTTCTAAAAATATTAGGTTACGACAAAAAATAATTATTAAATACACAATTAGTCAATTTAAAAATTCGTTAAATTTGAAATACAATCTTTCAAAATTTCGATCTTTAAATCTTTAAATTAAAAAAAAATGAGCAAAGGACCGATCAGTCAGTTTATTGAAAAGCATTATTTGCATTTTAATTCTGCATCTTTAGTTGACGCCGCAAAGGCATACGAACAGCAATTAGCCAATGGTGCAAAAATGATGGTGAGCATGGCTGGTGCAATGAGTACTGCAGAAATTGGAAAGATTTTTGCGGAAATAATCCGTCAGGACAAAGTTCAAATTATTTCATGTACAGGTGCAAACCTTGAAGAAGACATCATGAACTTAGTAGCGCATTCACATTATGAAAGAGTTCCTAATTACAGAGATTTAACGCCTCAAGACGAATGGGATTTATTAGAAAGAGGATTAAATAGAGTTACTGATACTTGTATTCCAGAACATGAAGCTTTCCGTCGTTTACAAAAACACATTTATAAAATCTGGAAAGATGCAGATGACAAAGGAGAAAGATATTTCCCACATGAATTCATGTACAAAATGTTGCTTTCTGGAGTTCTTGAAGAATACTACGAAATTGATTTAAAAGACAGCTGGATGTATGCTGCTGCTGAGAAAAATTTACCTATAATTGTACCAGGATGGGAAGACAGTACAATGGGAAACATTTTTGCTTCGTATGTTATTAAAGGTGATTTGAAAGCATCTACAATGAAATCAGGTATTGAATACATGGTTTTCCTTTCAGATTGGTATCCAAAAAACAGTGCAAACGGAGTTGGTTTCTTCCAAATTGGTGGAGGAATTGCTGGAGATTTCCCAATATGCGTTGTACCAATGTTATACCAAGATATGGAAATGCATGATATTCCTTTTTGGAGCTATTTCTGCCAAATTTCAGATTCAACAACCAGTTATGGTTCATATTCTGGAGCTGTGCCGAATGAAAAAATAACTTGGGGAAAACTGGATATAAAAACCCCTAAGTTCATTATTGAGTCTGACGCTACCATTGTGGCGCCTTTAATTTTCGCTTATTTATTAGATTTATAGAATAAAATTTATGAAAAGAGTAATTGTTGATTACGCAAAACTTACCAACGAAATTTTAAACCTTTTAGTAGAAAAATTTCCTGATGGTTATGATGATTCAGACATTATCCGTTTTAGAAATGCTAAAAACGAATTGATTGAAGCTGTTGAAGTACGAACTGAAGACACCATTTATTTGGTAAAAGTAAGTACAAAACTAGCCGATAGAATTGAAAACTACGATGATGATGAAATAATAGACGAAGTTGTAGTACCTATCAAAGGTCTTGATTTAGATGATGATGACATCGATGATGGAGATGATGATGAAGATGATGCTATCGACAAACCAGACTCTGACGGAGATGACGACGACGATGACTCAGATGACAAAGAACCTTCTGACGAAGACGACGACGATGATGACGATGAAGATTAATACATCTTTCAAATAATAATTTCAAAAAGGAACTCTACAAACGAGTTCCTTTTTTTATACATTTAGACAGAATATATACGCCAAAATGACAATAGATATTTTACACGCCAAACTAAAAGAAAACTTTGGATTTGAAAAATTCAGACCCAATCAAGAAGCCATAATAAAAGGGATTCTATCTGGAGAAGACACATTAGCCATTATGCCAACTGGAGGAGGAAAATCAATTTGTTTCCAGCTTCCCGCCTTACTCTTTCCCGGAATAACAATTGTGATTTCTCCACTTATTGCCTTGATGAAAGACCAGGTTGACAGTTTAAAAGCAAATGGAATTCAAGCGTGTTTTATTAACAGCAGCCAAACTGAAACCGAACAACAATTTTACATTGAAAACATAGTATCTAACAAAATAAAATTAGTCTATGTAGCTCCTGAAAGTTTATCCTATCTCGAAAATATTTTTAATACAATTACGGTTAGCCTAATCGCTATTGACGAAGCGCATTGTATTTCGGCTTGGGGACATGACTTTAGACCAGCTTACACCAATTTAGGATATTTAAAAAACCGCTTTCCTTCTACTCCAATATTAGCTTTAACTGCCACAGCCGATAAAGCTACACGTGAAGATATTAGCCAACAATTAAATCTAAAAAATCCGAAAATATTTATTAGTTCATTTGACAGAAAAAATTTAAGTTTAGAAGTGCGTCCCGCTTTAGATAGAATCAAACAAATCATTGATTTTATCAAAGAAAAACCGAACGAATGCGGAATTGTATATTGTCTTAGCAGAAAAACAACCGAAGAACTTGCAGAAAAATTACAAAAAATAGGCATCAATGCTAAAGCTTATCATGCTGGTTTAAATTCTGAAATTCGTTCAAAAACTCAAGATGAATTCATCAATGATGAATGCCAAGTGGTTTGTGCAACAATTGCTTTTGGAATGGGAATCGACAAATCAAATGTACGCTGGGTCATTCATTATAATTTACCAAAAAACATAGAAGGTTATTATCAAGAAATTGGACGTGCAGGACGAGATGGATTACCGTCAGAAACCATTCTTTTTGAAAGTTATGGTGACGTTATTCAATTGCGAAAATTTGCTTCTGAAGGCTTAAATTCAGAAGTACAATTAGCTAAACTTGAAAGAATGAAGCAATATGCCGATGCTTTAAGTTGCCGTAGAAAAATTTTGCTTTCGTATTTTGGAGAATTAGTCATGGAGAATTGCGGAAATTGTGACATTTGTAAAAACCCACCTGCTTTTTTCGATGGAACTGTTATTGCTCAAAAAGCCTTATCCGCTGTTATTCGCTTACAAGAAAACGAACCACTGGCTGTGATTATCGACTTTTTACGTGGATCTAAAAATGCTTATATTTTTGAAAAAGATTATCAAAATCTAAAAACATACGGCGTGGGAATCGAAATTTCTTGGTATGATTGGAATCAATATTTGATTCAGTTGATTAATTTAGGATATTGCGAAATTGCTTTTCATCAACAAAATAAAATTAGACTAACGCCCTTTGCCAAAAAAGTTTTATTCGAAAGCGAAAAAGTACAGTTAACAACCGTCAAGAAAATAACTATAGATCAAACCGAAGTTAAAGAAACAAAAAAGAAAACAGTTGCAAATTCTCTTTTTGAAACCTTACGAAAACTGCGTTATGAAATTGCAAAAGAGGAAAACGTACCTGCTTATGTAATTTTTAGTGATGCGGCTTTACGCCAAATGGAAACAGAAAGACCTATGAGCGATGAAGAATTTCTTGCTATTGAAGGTGTTGGAAAAACTAAACTTGAAAACTATGGAGACCTTTTTATAAAAGCCATTATTGCTTTTCAAAAAGAAAAACCCATCAAAAAGAAAAAAGAAGCTACTACTTATAAAGAAACTTTAATTTTATTTCAAAATGGATTAACCGCAGACGAAATTGCTTTGAAAAGAAATTTAGGAACTGCAACAATTATTTCGCATTTAGCCAAACTATATAGTGATGAAAATGAAATTGATTTAAGCAGTTTTGTTACTGAAGATGAAATTTCAAAAATTAAGGAAGCACAAATTAAATTAGAATTCCCTATTACTTTAAAACCCTACTTTGATTATTTAGAAGAACAAATTTCTTATGACAAAATCAGAATTGGGCTCGCAATCATTGAAAAAGAATACGAACAAAACCAACTCTAATATGATTCGTTCCTTTTTACCAGTTATTAATTCAGACACTGAAATCTTAATTTTAGGAACAATGCCAGGCGTAGCTTCACTTTCTAAACAGGAATATTACGGAAATCCAAAAAATCATTTCTGGAAAATAATGTATTCTCTATTTAGTACTTTACCCGTTTCTGAAGTTTTCGAAGAAAAAACACAATTGCTACTCGAAAATAAAATTGGACTTTGGGATGTTTTAGAAAATTGCGAAAGAAAAGGCAGTTTAGATATTCATATCAAAAATTATAAAGAAAATGATTTTGAAATGTTGTTTGAAAAATACCCTTCCATCAAGACTTTGATTTTTAATGGAAAAGAAAGTCACAAATACTTTCTAAAAAAATATGGGCCGCTAGAAGGAATCACTTATTGTGTTATGCCTTCTAGCAGCCCAGCTAATACTATGTCTTTTGAAAATAAGTTGAAAATTTGGTCCACTTGTTTTCAATAATCTATAAATATCTTTCTTGAAAAACTTTTTGATGGTGTTTTTGATGACCAATAATTATAAAACCAATAGCCCGAACAGAAATCTCATTGTCAGAGGCAGTTCCAATTCGTTTTAATTGATCTTCAGAAAAGCTTTTAAAAAGAAACAAATTTGAATGCCTAACCGCAGATAATTCCGTTAATAAATCTTGAATACCACGACTATTCGCATTTGTATTATCTACATAATGATTTTCTTCAAAACCAGGCAAAGGTGTTTTATCATTTCTTGAAATCCTCAAAGCTCGATATGCAAAAATCCTTTCGGTATCAATTATATGCTGAATAATATCCTTAATCGTCCATTTCCCTTCAGCATACCGATAATCAAACTTATCCATCGGAATATTTTGTACAAACCGAATGAAATCATGAAGACAAATTTCTAATTCCTCAATCAGTTCAACATTACCAGCAGCATTAATGTAGGTTGCATTAAAAGTTGAATATTCATTTACAGGCAATTGATCCGTTTTCATTCTTTTATAAATTAAGCTGAATTTCTACTTGCATTTGTATTACCAAAAAGAGAACGAGTAACTATTTTCTCATACACTTTAATTAACTCCTCATCTGGATTTTCTTCTTTATTCAATTCATTAATTTTAGTTAATGCGTATTGTTGTATCGTCAACAATGGCAATACTATACGCTCTCTAATTTGAATTGAAGCTTTACCATCAGGATAATTTTCCATCAACTCTTTATGACCAGCAATTTTTAATAATAACCTTTTAGTTTCTAAAAATTCATCATAAATAATTTGCCAAAAAGCGCCAAACTCAGGATCCTTACTCATGTAAGCTGTTAACGGGAAAAATGATTTTGCCAAAGACATCATACTATTTTCCAACAAGGTTTTAAAGAACAAAGAATTATCATACAACCCTTGAACTCTATCCCATTGATTTGTATCTTCAAAATGCTTCAAAGCAGAACCAACTCCAAAGAAACCGGGTACATTTTGCTTCAACTGACTCCAAGATCCTACAAATGGAATAGCTCTTAAATCTGCAAAATCAAGCGTTTCAGATTTACTTCTTTTAGATGGGCGACTTCCAATATTAGTTTTGGCATAATATTTCAAAGTACTCATTTGCTCTAAATAAGGAATGAATTTCGGATGATTTTTAAAATTCAGATACTTGTTGTAACCTAGTTCCGCTAATTGATCTAAAATATCTTTATCATCAGCGCTTAATTTATTTTGGGCTTTATTAAAAACTTGATTTGTTGCTCCTGCACTTAACAAGTTTTCTAAATTATAACGACAAGAATCTAACGTACCAAAGTTCGAACTAATAGTTTGACCTTGTACAGTGACTTGAATTTCATTGTTTTCAATATTTGGACCTAATGAAGCGTAAAACTTATGTGTTTTTCCACCACCACGAGCAGGAGGTCCACCTCTACCGTCAAAGAAAATTGCTTTAACACCATATTTTCTAGAAATTTCAGTCAATTCTTCTTTTGCTTTGTAAATACTCCAGTTAGCCATCAAATATCCACCATCTTTAGTCCCATCTGAAAAACCAAGCATTATGGTTTGCTTCATATTTCTGTCAACTAAATGACTCGCATACGCTGGATTTGTATACAATTTCTCCATTATTTCATGAGCATTCTGTAAATCATCAACAGACTCAAAAAGTGGAATAATATCAACTGAAGGCGTTTCCCAATTGCTCAATTTGAAAAGAGCAAAAGTCTCCATTACATTAAGAGCGCTTTCATTATTACTAATAATATAACGATTAGCACCGGATTCACCATTCTTTTCTTGAATAGATTTAACCGCTTGAACGGATTCAATTGTAGATCGCGTCATTTCATTATCAAAAACGTTCGGATCTAAATCTCCTTTAACCGTAGTCAATACTTCAAACTTCTCTGATTCTGTCAATTCAAAATAATTCTTAGGGAAAATTGTTGACCCAGAATTTAAATAATAAGAAACAACATCATTAAAGACCGCATCGTGTATTTTACTATTTTGACGAATATCTAAAGTAGCAAAGTGAAAACCAAACAAGTTAACTTTTATAAGCAAAGCCTCTATTTCATCAAAATAAAGAGACTGATGTTGATCAACTACAATAGATTTTATTTTATTTAACTGCGATTTAAACTCTTCTAAAGTGATATAAATTTCTCCTTTAGAATAAAACACAGATCGATATAATTTTTGTTCCAACTCAGAAACCAAAACATCTACACCTGGAAATGTCAACTTACGTTTCAAACTTCTCATTTCAAAGTAATAACATTTCAAGATTGACGTTCTTAAACGTTCTGCAACTTTTAATGTAATTTCAGTAGTCACGAATGGATTTCCATCACGATCCCCTCCTGGCCAGAAACCAAGTTTTATTAATTGATTTTGAATTGAATTACCGTGAAATAAGTTCTTTTCAAGATAATGCACCATTTCACCTGCAGTTTCATAAAAAACATTTTCAAGATACCAAATCAAACTTACCGCTTCATCGTATGGATTCGGTTTTTCGTTTTGTATAAAAGGCGTTTTCCCTAGCTGAGCCAATAATTGTTTAATATCAAGCAAATTATTTTTACGAATAGCTTCAGTCAAATCATTTATAATTCCTAAAACTGAACCTGGATAAAACTGAGTAGGATGAGCAGTCAAAACAGTTCTAACATTAAAATTTTCTAAAAAATCAATTAACTCCTCTTGATTGTTTTTAGCATCTGCTTTTTCTTTAATATCTCTAAGCGACCCTCTACCTTCCATATTGTTAACTGCTGGAAAAGCAGCATCCTCAATAGCGTCAAAAAGTACAATTTGACGTTCTATGTACTGAATAAAACGAAACATTAAATCTATCTTATCTGACTCAATATCTGTATGTAAATATTTCTGAGTAAAGAAATCAACAATTTCTCCGGGAGTTTCCTGTTTCTTAAAACCAGTTTCACAAACATCTGTAAACAAAGGAAGTAAAACCCCAGTATTGTCTATAGAATCAAAAGGCAACGTGATAAACACACTGTTGTAAATATGATATTTAGAGAGAACGTCTTGGTTGAAACGTTCAAGTTTAGGAAGCGTATACATATTATTTATAGTTAGTTAAGTTAGTTTGTCATAAAAAAACCCCAAGAATCAACTTGAGGTTATATTTCATATAAGCATTCAAGGTTAATTACATATTTTTAAAAATAGTATGCATCAAACGCTTTTTATCATTTATACTTTCTTCAAGAGAGATCATAGTTTCAGTTCTATAAACACCATCAATATCATCAATCATGAAAATTACATCTTTCGCATGTTTTGTGTCTTTTGCTCTAATTTTACAAAAAATATTGAATTTCCCTGTAGTTACAGAAGCAACAGTTACGAATGGAATTTCGTTAATTCGCTCTAAAACAAATTTAGTTTGTGAAGTATTATTCAAGAAAACCCCAACGTAAGCTATAAAAGAATATCCTAGTTTATCATAATCAAGCACTAATGAAGAGCCCATTATAATACCAGCATCTTCCATTTTTTTTACCCTAACGTGAACGGTTCCTGCAGAAATTAATAATTTTTTTGCAATATCCGTAAAAGGAACTCTTGTGTTGTCAATCAACATATCTAAAATCTGGTGATCTACTTCATCTAAACGAAACTTACTCATAATTCTTCAATTAATATTATTAATTATTATAACAAAGTATAAAAATATACATAAAAAATAAGAAATCGATAATTAAACTAACTTTTTATCAATCCATTAACAAATTTCTTAGTATTACCTAAATAAAAATTAGCTTTTTGATTTACTTTCGGAAGATTATCAAAATCATCTTTGTACAACTCTTCTTTAGCATCGTAAACAAGATGACCGAAATGATTTTCTAAATCTCCAATTTGCATAATGTAAGCATTAAAACAAATTTTATCGTCAACTAATTCTTCTTTGTATTGTGCTGCAAAATTGGTGATTATTTCATTACCATCATAATTTATTTTGACATTTTTATACATTAAATCATAAAAAACGACTTTATTTTGTGAAATATTCAAATATTTACCAATTCCATTGTCAACTATATCGTTTTCGCTAAGTAACTCGAATCCTGAAACTAATGCTACAAAAACATATTTTCGTGTTTCTTCTCTTTCATAATCATCTTGAAAATGTCCTGCTTCAAATAAAACTGTAGGAACACCTATATTCTGAAACGTATCTCCTATGCAATTAATATTAAATGAATCATCAAAACGCCCAACTTGATTTGGAATGTATTTTTGCAAAACTTCATTCATTCCAGCAATCAAATTAATTGCTTTCATTCTTGACTCATTAACTTCTCTTTCCTCATTGTAAGCAGGAGCTAAAAAAGATAATGTTGCAGGTTTTCCAGTATCACCCACACCAAAAATAGTTCGCTGATCATGTAAATTATAACAATAATCAGGTTTAAACGTTTCAAATGTTTCTCTCAGTAACCTACTTTCTGGTTGCGTTAAATTTTGAGAATCCCTATTTAAGTCAATCTTATTTGCATTTTCTCGCGTATACAATTCTGCTCCATCAGGATTCAGCATTGGAATACAGCAAAAAGTAAATGTGTTTAGCAATTGAAGCGCAAAATCAGAACCACTATTCAAGACATTCAAAAAATCAAAAAGTCCTTTTGTAGTTGTACTTTCATTTCCATGCATTTGTGACCACATAAAAATTCTTATTTTACCATGACCAATTTCGTATTTGTAAATTGGTTTTTCAAGCACTGATTTTCCAATAACTTGAACTTGATTATCAGTGTTGAATTTTTTTAACAAAGGTTCAATTGCTTCCAAAGTAATATATCGACCTTGAATGGATTGCTCTTTATATTTATTAAATAATTCTTCTAAATTCATATCTATTAAAATTGATTCACAAAAGTAAACATCTTTATATTTACAATTGTAATCTTGCTTTTTGTCTAATTTTATATTCTTGTAAACACTTTATAGCTATAAATTCCTTGATACCAGAAATTCTTAATTGACAAATGTTACTTATTTTAATTTTATATTTTAAATACATAATTATCAGTTATTTATAATAATTCATATAAACTTTTAAATTAATAAATAATTACACTATATATGAATTTACACTTGTAATTTTGTGTGTTTACTTTATTTTATTTACATTTGTAAACTAATTAATTTTAAAGTCAATTTACAATGGTAAACATAGAGGATTTTATAAAAAGACTGGAAATTATGCTTGATTATTACAATCTAAGCGCCTCTTCATTTGCTGATAAAATTGGTGTACAACGCTCCAGTTTATCTCATTTATTGTCTGGAAGAAACAAACCTAGTTTGGATTTTATACTTAAAATTTTAGATGTTTTTCCTGATGTAGATTTGTATTGGATTTTGAATGGCAAAGGTAGTTTTCCAAAAAATGACGATACTCCAACAAATAATAATGAAGAGTTATTAAAAGCTAAAACACCTACTCCATCAATAACAGAAAACATTCCAGAAAATTTATTTTCTGAAATACAGAATTTGCCAAATATGGATTCTAAGGAAACAAAAAGTACTATTATTCCAAAAAGTACTAATTCAAGCGAAGTGGAAAAAATTGTATTCTTTTATAAAAATGGCACTTTCAAAGTTTTCAACCCTTATTAAAGATCAAATAAGGCTCTGCTAAACTTTATATCCGTACTCAGGAATTTTTCCTTCAACACCTATATAATGTTGTTTTAAAGCAATCAAATCTGATTCTATATCGCCTGTTGGCATTAATGGAGCTCCAAGATTTACTTCTTTTTTTCCAAAATCAAAAGCAACAGGAATTATGGGCACATTAGCTTTTAAAGCAATATAATAAAACCCTGTTTTTAATTCATTTACATATTTTCGGGTTCCTTCTGGGGCTACCGCCAAACGAAAAATTTCCTTTCTTTCAAAAATTGAAGCAATCGAATCAACTTTATTCAATCCTCCCGTTCGATCTAATGGCTCTCCTCCCATGTACCTGAAATAAAACCCAAAAGGAAAACGAAACAACTCTTTCTTACCTACCCAATTCATTTGTAGCTGTGTAATTCCTCTAGTAAAAATTCCTAAATAAAAATCATGCGCGCTAGTATGCGGCATCACCATCATAACACACTTCTTTACATTAGGATCTATTGAACCTTTAATTTTCCAGCCCATGATTCTGAAAAAAATCCACTGATAAATTTGTTTCTTCATTCTTTTACTATTTCTTACAAATTAAATAATTAATATCTTATTTTTGGAAAAAACTCCCCAATGATTAAAAAAATATTTAGTTTTCTTATTCCAATAAAAATTTATCAGACCAAATCTTCTTTGAGTAAATCAATTGAGATTACATGGGCTAATGGTGAATTGGTTTTAGATTCTGAGAACACTAATTACTCTTATGGAAGTTTACAACGTATTTTGAAAATTGGATTAAAAAACATTGGTTTTGGAAAAATTACCAATATGAAAGATGTCTTAGTCTTAGGCGTTGCGGGCGGAAGTGTCATCAAAACATTAGTTGACGACATCAATTATAAAGGAAAAATCACTGGTGTAGAGATTGATCCTGAAATAATCAAAATAGCAAATACCTATTTTAAATTAGATGAAATCAAGAATCTTGAACTTGTGATTGAAGATGCGTTTGAATTTGTTTTGAAAACAAAAAAAAAATATGATCTAATCATAATTGACGTTTTTCAAGATATATTTATGCCAAATTTTCTATTTGAAAAATTTTTCATAAACCGTATTTGTTTTCTTCTCAAAAGCAAAGGTTTTGTTTTGTTTAATACTATGATTTTAAACGAGCAGCAAGAACTTAGAAACAAACAATATGTATCTGATTTTTATGAAAATCAATTCCGAATTAAAACTATTCCAAGAATAGAAGTTCATAATGAATTGATTGTTATCGAGAAATTAGACTAGGATTTTGAATATAGAAATAAAGCTTTTTTACCAAAGTATTTTATCCAATTAATACGCAAATTCATCCAAAAAATGCAATTATTTTTGTATATTGTAGTCAATCTCTAGAGAATTCACAAAATGAAGGCAATTATAAAAAAACTGCTTTTGGGAAAAACCACTAAAGCAGAAAAACCAGAGTTCAATCCGATTGAAAAACGAATTCAAAATATCAAATCAATCTGGAATAACGACCATCAAGACGATAATGGTTTAGAAAAAATTGTCCGTTTAATATTATCCTCTTCGCAATTATTGTTTCCTGGAATTTATATTAAATATTTTGCTCGAAAAAAAGGAATTGAATACCAAGATTTAGCCTTAGATTTTTATGTTTTGCTAAAGGTGATTTTTCCAATTTTGATTTTAACTAATGAATGGCAAAATCACTATTGGTTAATTTGTATTCTGATTTATGTTTTTTTAGAAACTATTTTTTATATCCCAACCTTAATTTTCGCATCTGATTTATTTTCAAAACCACGATCATATAGAAGGTCTATGCTATTGTTGTTTTTTAATTATTTAGAAATTGCCTTTGCTTACGCCGTTTTTTATTCTTGTGACCATTATTTAAACAAACCTTTCACGCATTGGTTTGACGCTATATATTTTAGCTTAGTCACCTCTTCCTCAATAGGATATGGCGATTTTTATCCTGTTACTATTATCGGAAAATTTTTAGTAAGCACGCAAGCTTTATTATTCTTGTTCTTCATTGTCCTTTTCTTGAATTTTTTCTCCACTAAAATAAAAGCTAAAGGCTATTTTGATCATGAAAACCAAAATCAATTATAACATCTTTCTTGCTTTTTCTAAATCTTCGGGAGTATCAATTCCAATACCAACATGTGAGGTTTCAACCATTTTAATGCGTTTACCAAATTCTAAATAACGCAATTGTTCTAGTTTTTCGGATGCCTCTAATGATTTCATTGGTAAATTATAAAAATCCAACAATGCTTGTTTGCGGAAGGCATAAATACCAATGTGCTGCATATAGCGAACACCTACATTTTTCTCTCTTGGATACGGAATCACCGAACGCGAAAAGTACAAGGCAAATCCGTTTTGATCCACCACAACTTTTACATTATTTGGATTATTGATTTCTGTTTCATCTGTAATTTCACGCATCAATGAAGCCAAATCAACTTGCTTAGCAGTATCATTTCTAAATACCTCTATTACTTTTGCCAAAGGTTCAGCATCAATAAAAGGCTCGTCTCCTTGTACATTAATTACAATATCCACATCCAGATTTTCAACAGCTTCAGCAATTCTGTCACTTCCTGATTCATGCTCTTTGATACTTCGAATAGCTTTACCACCATTAGCAACTATTTCGTCATAAATTAAATCTGAATCGGTCACCACAAAAACATCATCAAATAACTGTGTGTTAATGGCTGCTTCATAAGTTCTTAAAATTACCGTTTTTCCTCCTAAATCCTGCATCAATTTAGCGGGAAATCGTGTAGAAGCGTAACGTGCTGGAATGACTGCTATTATTTTCATTGTAATATTGAATTTGCTTTGAAGCTAATTTAGTTTGTTTTTATTAAGATTTATAATTTAAATACAGCTGAAACTTATTTATTAAAAAAACTACATAATCTTCACTGAAGTCATGCTTAACGAACCTCCTAATAATTTATCATTAAATAAACTAAGTTCTTCTGTTTTATCCTTTAATCCTAAGGCATAAATCAATGGTAAATAATGTTCTGGTGTTGGAATCGCTAATTGAAATGCTCTGCTTTGAGTTTCGAAATCAATCAAAGGTTGAAAATTTCCATCTAATAAATAATTATTTACTTTTTCTCTGATTTCGATTGCCCAATCGTAACCGTAATCGTCTTTTTCAAAATTTTGAAAATCTACTAATCTCAAATTATGAATAATGTTTCCGCTACCCACAATTAAAATTCCTTTATGACGCAAATCTCTTAATTTTCGAGCTAATTCAAAATGAGATTGTGCCGATTTTGTATAATCAATACTCAACTGAATTACAGGAACATTGGCATCGGGATATAAATGTTTAATTACACTCCAAGCACCATGATCAAGCCCCCAATGCTCGTCTAATTCAACGTCAAGAGGTTGTAATAATTGTTTGGTTTCTAAAGCTAATTCAGGACTTCCTTTGGCAGGATAATACACATCAAATAAAGCTTGCGGAAATCCACCAAAATCGTGAATCGTTCTTGGCATTTCCATTGCAGTTACTTTTGTTCCATTTGTAAACCAGTGTGCTGAAACACACAAAATAGCATTAGGTTGCGGTAAAGTTTTGGCCAAGTTTCTAAAACCAGTCACAAACTGATTTTCTTCAATGGCATTCATAGGACTTCCGTGTCCTAGAAATAAAACAGGCATTTTTTCGGTATTAGAGAAAGTTCCGGAAATTTTATGTAAGTCGTTTAAAGTGTTCATGATAAATATGTTTTGTTTAATCTTGATTATCCTTTCGTTCTATCAAATCCCAAAGATTGCCATAAACATCAGCAAAAACGGCAACTTTCCCATAGGCTTCCAAAATTGGTTCTCTAATAATTTCAATTTGATTATCCAGTAAATTTTGATAATCTCTTTCAAAATTATCAGTATTCAAAAATAGAAATACGCGCCCACCTGTTTGATTTCCTACTCTATTTAATTGTTCGTTATTTACTGCTTTTGCCAATAACAAACTGAACCCAATTGCACCTTTTGGCGCAACCAAAACCCATCGCTTTGTATCATCTAGAAAAGTATCTTCAATTAAATCAAAATGTAATTTTTGAGTATAAAATGCAATTGCTTCATCATAATCGGCAACAATCAAAGCAATATGTGCTATTCTTTGTTTCATTATTCATTAAATTTACTCAACAAAATTCTCATCTTTAAAACCTATCAAATATAATTTATTTTTAGCTCGTGTCATAGCGGTATATAACCACCGAATATAATCTCTGTTGATTCCATCAGGCAAATAAGGTTGTTCTATAAAAACCGTATTCCATTGACCACCTTGTGACTTATGACAGGTTATTGCATATGAAAATTTAACCTGCAAGCCATTGAAATAGTCGTTGTTTTTTACTTTCTGAAATTGCTTGAATTTGGTTTCTCCTTCATAATCTTTCAGTACTTCCTGATACAATCGGTTGGATTCTTCATAGGTTAATGATGGTGATTCACTTTTTATAGTATCTAATAACAAAACGGTTTCAAATGGAATTTGATTGGGATAATCAATCATTCGGATTTTAACTTTCGCAAATTTAAAACTGTATAATTCTTGAATACTGAAAATTTCTAATATTTCGATAATATCTCCATTGGCAATAAAACCAGCTTCATCAGAATCTTTCAACCAAAAATAATTGTTTTTGACTACCATCAAAAAATCACCTGTAGACAACTCACTTTCTTTATCCAATATTTTGGTTCGGATTTGCTCATTATATTGGTTTGCCCTTTTATTGGAACGCACAATAAAAGCCGTGTCTTCAATACTATAATTACTATATGCTGAGTTTATCGCATCTTGAATATCATAACCATCAACCAAGCGAACGATATCCTTAAATTTTTTGACGTCAAATTGGAATTCTGTGATAAAAGAATCTTTTAATAACTCTCTAAGTTCTGTAGCATTGTGCAAAATCCCAGAGCTTTCCTCCTGCCGCATGACTTCGTCAAGTTCAATATAATCAACTTCTTTATCGTAATTTACACATAGTGTTTGTATGTCTAATGCGGGACTGATATCCAAATTTACGGGAGGCAATTGCGCCGTATCTCCAAGCAAAATCATTTTGCAATTCGTTCCTGAATACACATACGAAATCAAATCATCTAGCAAAGAACCATTTTCATATAACTTCGAATCCGAATTTGTATCCGAAATCATCGAAGCTTCATCTACTATAAAAATGGTGTTTTTATGCTTATTCTGTTGCAATGTAAACGAAACTCCTCCGCCAGAAGATTTCTTGGGAAAATATATTTTTTTATGAATTGTAAAAGCTGGTTTATTCGAATAATTAGCAATTACCTTCGCTGCACGACCTGTTGGCGCAAGCAAAACATATTTTTTATTAATATCGATTAGATTATTTACAATCGTGGAAATAACGGTTGTTTTTCCAGTTCCAGCATATCCTTTTAACACAAAAATGGTGTTGTTTTCCTTCTCTGTCAAAAAAATTGCGATTTTTTGAAAAAAAATATCCTGTTTATAGGTTGGCTGAAAAGGGAACTTTTTTTGTAAAAGACTATAAAACAGAGAGGAATTCATTTCGTGTTATTTGACTGCAAAGTAAAGAATGTTTTTCCAATTTCAATGGCATTAGCATTTTCAATTTTCAATTACTGCTATTGATTTTTGCCATTGCAACTGTTATTAATTTTTAAATTTGTAAATTTGCGATGTAGAAAAAAAACAATATGAGTACCAATATAGCCGAGAAAAAATACAAAAAACTGTCTATTCAAGTTTCCTTGACAGGCCTATCTTTTTGTTGTTTTGATACGCTGAACAATACGGTTAGCTCTTTTAACGAAGTCCATTTTGACACGTTTCACAAATCAACAAAAATCGAAGATTTATTTGCTGATGCTTTTAGAGACTTCCCAGAATTAAATGATTCCTACGATGAAATTCTAGTGATTCACAATAATAATCTATCCACTTTTGTTCCAACGGCTCTTTTTGACGAGAACTTTCTTGGAAGTTATTTGCAATATAATACAAAGGTTTTTGAAACAGATTTCTTTGCTTTTGATGAAATTCAGAATTACGAAATGAACACTGTTTATATTCCTTATGTAAATATCAATAATTTCTTCATTGATCAGTTTGGCACTTTTGATTACAAACATGCGAATAGTATTTTAGTTTCTAAATTATTAATTGCTTCCAAAAATAAGGATGACAAAAAAATGTTTGCTCATATTAATTCTGGTCATTTTGAAATAATTGTAGTTCAGAATCAAAAATTATTACTTTTCAATTCATTTGATTATAGTACTCCTGAAGATTTCTTGTACTATATTTTATTTACTGCAGAACAATTAAATATGAATCCTGAAAATTTTACATTAGAATTAATCGGGAAAATTGATACCGAAAGTGATTATTTCAAAATAGCTTATAAATACATTCGCAATATCTCTCTTATTGATGTAGAAGATTTTCGAGGAAACAATTATTTTTCTGAGGCCGAAAACAGAAATCATTTTATACTTTTCAACTCATGAGAATTATTTCAGGAAAATACAAAGGAAGACGCATTTTTCCTCCAAAAGGACTTCCAGTCCGACCTACAACTGATATGTCTAAAGAAGCATTATTTAATGTTTTGAATAATCATTTTAATTTTGATGGCTTAAAAATATTAGATTTATTCGCAGGAACTGGAAATATTAGTTTTGAATTTGCCTCTCGTGCTTGTACACCAATTACGTCTGTAGATGCTGATTTTGGTTGTGTAAAATTCATCAAGCAAATTGCTAGTGAATATGATTTTAATATTGCTGCCACAAAAAGTGATGTATTTACTTTTTTAGAAAGAAACAACACTACTTACGATATCATTTTTGCAGATCCTCCTTATGGTTTAGACCAAAAGACATTTGAAAAAGTAGTCACTACCGTTTTTGAAAAAAACCTATTGCAAGAAGATGGAATGATGGTTATAGAACATTCCAAATATACCAAAATGGACCATTTGAGTAATTTCTCATTTCAAAAAAGTTATGGAGGTTCCTTTTTTAGTTTCTTCGAAATTGGAAAATCCACAGAGGAAGAAACAGATGAGGAAGACTTATTTTCGGATTCCGAAGAAGAATAATATCTAGATAGATTAAAAAAACCGCAAATTCGCAAATTTTAAAATACATTTAAATTTGCGAATTTGCGGTTTAATAAAAAATGCAGACCTATAAGCCGGATTCTGTCCCCGATAAATCGGAGCCTTATCATTTATCTAGACTTACAATTACTCATAAGTTCAAGCTATCTACCCTTCAACAACGGACGAGAAGCCCTTAAATGCTGATATACTTGATATTTCACCGCATAGAGTTTACCTGGTTTCACTACAGCATTACCTGTACATACTTTCTGTTGCACTTGTCCTGAATTGATTACGCAATCCGACGGGAGTTACCCGCTATGCTTCTCTATGGTGTCCGGACTTTCCTCCCTTCGCAAAAGCGAACGACGATAAGGCGGTCTGCGGGGCAAAACTACAACTTTAATCAGTGGTTGTCAAGAATAGCGTAGTTACTTTAACAAGTCTTTCACAATGAATTGAAAATAAAATAGTTACCTTTAATAAAAACAATTAATCATGAAACCAGCCTACCATTACACCACCGTCTTAGAAGCATTAGATGATTTGAAGAAAAAAGGTTTTACCTATGATTTTAATATTCATTCAGAAGATATTGTAGCAAATCCTCATGAATTTGAAGTGCTTCATGTATATCGTTATGAAGGAGATACAGATCCTGATGAAGAATCAGTTGTGTATGGAATAAATTCAATATCAGGAGAAAAAGGCGTTTTTGTTGCTGGTTTTTCTGCAAATTCAGATAATGAAGCTGCCTCAATATTAGCAAAATTATGCATTGAAGGAGGAGACAATCAATGCCGAATTTAATTTTTAGTACTGATGCTCTTTTAAATTTATTATAGTTTAGGAACTCTTATCCGTTCTTGGTTATGAATAAAATCATCTTAAAATTTACTTTAGAATAAATTACAAAATCTTCAATATTTAAATTTTTACATCTTTAAATTAAAACCTATATTTGCTTTCGAATAAAATTTCTATGGAACAATTTATTGTATCGGCTCGTAAATATCGTCCTCAAACATTTAAAGATGTTGTAGGGCAAAAAGCTATTACAAATACTTTACTAAATGCCATAGAAAACAATCACTTAGCCTCTGCATTATTATTTACTGGACCTCGTGGTGTAGGAAAAACAACTTGTGCCCGAATTCTAGCTCGAAAAATTAATCAACCCGGCTATGATGATCCAAATGAAGATTTTGCTTTTAATGTTTTCGAATTAGACGCTGCTTCAAACAATTCAGTGGATGATATTCGAAATTTAATTGATCAAGTTCGAATCCCGCCACAAACTGGACAATATAAAGTATATATTATTGACGAGGTACATATGTTGTCTTCTGCGGCATTTAATGCTTTTCTAAAAACATTAGAAGAACCACCAAAGCATGCTATCTTTATATTGGCTACGACCGAAAAACATAAAATTATTCCAACGATACTTTCTCGTTGCCAAATATTTGATTTCAAAAGAATAACGGTTAAAGATGCTAAAGAACATCTTGCTGATGTAGCGACAAGCCAAGGCGTAAATTTTGAAGACGATGCTTTGCATATTATCGCTCAAAAAGCGGATGGTGCTATGCGTGATGCTTTATCTATTTTTGATAGAGTTGTTTCCTATTGCGGAACAAACCTTACTCGTCAGGCAGTTACAGAAAACCTAAATGTTCTTGATTATGAAACCTATATTAAGGTAACTGATTTCATTCTGGAAAATAAAATTCCCGAGTTGTTAATGGTTTTTAATGATATTCTGTCAAAAGGATTTGACGCACATCATTTTGTTTCTGGATTAGCATCTCATTTTAGAGATTTATTAGTTTCAAAAACGCCTTCAACTTTATCTTTATTAGAAGTTGGTGAACAAGCACAACAAATGTATGGCGTTCAAGCCCAAAAATGCAGTCAAGATTTTTTATTAAAGGGAATCGAAATTGCTAATGATTGTGATTTGAAATACAAAGTTAGTCAGAATCAGCGTTTACTTGTTGAACTTTGCTTAATGCAGTTAGCCTCTATCACTTTTGATGGAGAAAAAAAAAAGTTGATCAATTTATAATTCCACCTACTTATTTCAGGAAAAATGATTATTCGATAACAGTACAAACTAAAGCTGTCGAATCGAATAATGTTGTTCAGCCAACAGAAACGGTTAAGGAAAAAGAACCTGAAAACGTAGTCGTTCCTCAAACAATAGCTCCACAAACTATAAAAATTGATATTCCAGTATCAAATGAACCAAAAGTTTCGGCTTTATCATTATCAAGTATTCGTGCAAAAAAAGCATTAGAAGAAAACAATAAATCATTTGTTAAGGAAGTGGTTCATTTGCCAACAGAACCTTTCACTGAAACTGAAATGTTATTGCAATGGAATAAATATGCGCAGCGTTTAGGGGATAAAGGATATCGAATTATGGAATCCTTATTACTTATCAATGATCCCGTTTTGAACGGAACTGCCATTAGTATTGAATTACCAAATGAAGGTTCTAAACTTGATTTTGAAAAAGAAATAAATGGTCTTTTAGGCCATCTAAAAGGACATTTACACAATCACGACATTACAATTGAAGTAATTGTCAACGAAAGTTTCGAAAGCAAAAGAACCTTTAACGATCAGGATCGATACAATAGATTGCACCAAATAAATCCAAACATTGAGTTGTTAAGAACTACTTTTGGATTGGATTTGAACGCATAAATAGTATTGAAAAAAATCAATTATCTTCCCTCTAATTCTCTAATTTCAATTCTTTAAATAAATTTAAAATCTGTCTTTTAGATTTTTCCGTAATACATAGCTTTTACAATACCATCCGCTAAACCTATTTTTGGCACATAAATATTTCTAGCTCCACTCCATTTCATTGCGTTCAAATAAATTCTTGTTGCTGGAATAATTACGTCGGCACGGTCAGAATTTAATCCTAATTCCGAAATTCTTTGTTCGTATGTCAATGAATTCAAAAACGAATATTGTGAATTGATATAAATATAAGACAATGGTTTTTCTTGTTGTTTTCCAGACATTTTGAATAATTTATTAATATTCCCTCCAGAACCAATAAGTGTTACTTCATCATAATCCTTAGTATTTATTTTAATCCATTTTTCGATTTCATCCCAAACAACATCGCAAACCATATCATTAAGCAATCGAACTGTACCTGCTTTGAAAGATCTTGAATTAATCATTTTACCATTAGAAAACAAAGTAAATTCAGTACTACCACCACCAACATCTACAAAAAGATATGTTTTTTCTGTTTTTAACAAATGGTGTAAATCCGTTGAAGCAATTATCGCAGCTTCTTTTTTACCATCGATAATTTCAATTTTTATATCTGCTTTTTTCTTAATAATCGAAACAACCTCTTTGCCATTATAAGCTTCCCGCATCGCCGAAGTCGCAAAAGCCATATATCGTTCTACTTTGTGAACTTTCATCAAAAGATTAAAAGCTTTCATAGCATCACACATTCTTTCAATATTTTCCTGAGAAATTTCACCCACTGTAAAAGCATCTTGCCCTAAACGAATTGGTACACGAACTAGGGAACTTTTACTAAATTGAGTTTCTTTTCCATCTTGCTCAACGATATTCGCAATCAGCAAACGCATGGCGTTAGATCCGATATCAATTGCAGCATATTTTTTTATTTTTATCATTTAAATGATGATTCGTTGGTTTGTTAATTCTTTAAATTAGGAACTTTAGTTTTATAGAATAACAAACGATTATATATCCTCTAATGCTAGTTTGTTTTGATGATACTTATAGGTCTCTAATTGCGCTCTAAAAACAGGATTGTCTCCTCGCTCCCTATATTTATTATCTAGCTTACAGGAATGATATCTAGCTTTTACATTTCCTTTCCATCCTATATCAAAAATATCTATTAATTCTTGTTTGATATCCTCATCATAAATTGGGCAAGAAACTTCTACCCTTCCATCAATATTTCTAGTCATAATATCTGCTGATGAAATATAAATTTCAGGTTGCCCAGCATTACCAAAAATATAAATTCTAGAATGTTCTAAATAATTATCTACAATACTTATCGCTTCAATATTTTCACTCATTCCTGGAATTCCTGGAATTAAGGAGCAAATTCCTCTTACTTCAAGTTGGATTTTTACTCCTGCTCTACTGGCTTCATATAGTTTATCAATCATATCAAAGTCAGATAAACTATTCATCTTTAACTTCATATAGGTCTTTTTTCCTGCCAATGCGTGCGCTGTTTCTCTTTCTATCATTTTATAGAAACGAGTTCTAGTATAATGTGGAGAAACAATAAGATGTTTGTAACGATGAACTCTATAGTTTATTTCGAAAAATTCGAAAATTTTAGAAATGTCCTTTAAAATTTTTTGATGACAGGTAAAAAGCGTTACATCTGTATAAAATTTTGCTGTTGTTTCATTAAAATTTCCTGACGAAATAATTCC
The DNA here is from genome assembly GCA_963512955.1 of uncultured Flavobacterium sp. Taxonomy (GTDB): domain Bacteria; phylum Bacteroidota; class Bacteroidia; order Flavobacteriales; family Flavobacteriaceae; genus Flavobacterium. The sequence continues at coordinate 45,608 of CAUPOP010000024.1, forward strand.
GTAGCGTTTCACTTTTTTATCTTCAATTCGCTCTATTACACAGATTTTACTATGTACTTTCAATCCTTTTATTCCAAAAATAAGTTCAATTCCTTCTGTTTGCATTTGCTCCGCATAAGAAATATTACTTGCTTCATCAAAACGAGCTTGTAATTCAATTTGAACTGTTACTTTTTTTCCGTTTTTTGCAGCATTTATTAATGAACTGATAATTTGCGAATTTTTAGCTAATCGATATAATGTAATCTTTATTGAAGTTACTTTTGGATCTAATGCTGCCTCTCTCAAAAATTTAATGACATAGGCATACGATTGGTATGGCGCATGAATCATGTAATCTTTTAAAGCAATTTTTTTCATGATATTTTCATCCAAGCTCAATCCTGGAATTTGTAGCGGTGGATTACTTTTATAAAGCAAATCAAAACGTCCCAAATTCGGAAAGTCCATATAATCCCTTCTATTATGATATCTACCACCCGGAATTATACTATCAGTCGAATCAATTTTCATATTTGAAAGAAAATATTTTAAAGTATCCTTTCCTATAGATTGGTCATAAATAAAACGCACTGGCTCACCTATCCTTCGATCTTTTACACTTGTTGCAATTTTTTCGAGCATACTTTTACTCAAATCACTATCAATATCTAATTGTGCATCTCTGGTGATTTTGATCATATGCGCAGAAACACTTTCATAGTCAAAAATGTCAAAAATCTTATTTAAATTAAAACGAATCACATCATCTAACATGATAACATATTGCTTCTCATTATTTGATGGTAGCACTACGAATCGATTAATTGTTTTTGGGATTTCAATTACTGCATAGCGAACTTCTGATTTTAGTTTTGGTGAATTAGCAGATTGCTCTTTATTCTTATTATTCATAACTAATTTCACCGCCAAATATCCTATAGTATCTTTCAATACTGGAAATTGTGCCAAATCATTAAGAATAATAGTTACTAATTCAGGGCTTACTTTTTGAACAAAAAAGTCTTTTATAAATTCTTCTTGTTCTGGAGAAACATTTGTTTCATCTATGGTAAAAATATTTTCAGTTTCAAGTTTAGCCTCAATATCATTCAATATTTGCAAACTTTCCGATTGTTGATCAATAACTATATCTGTAATATCATTCAGTAATTGTTGGGCTGAAATACCTCCAAGATATTTTTCTCCAGATATTCCTGTCAAACTTAATCTTCTAATAGCTGCAAAGCGAACTCTAAAAAACTCATCTAAATTATTGGAAAAAATTCCTAAAAAACGCAACCTATCTAAAAGTGGCACGGACTCATCTGCAGCTTCTTGAAGTACTCTAGCATTAAAGGATAACCAACTTTTTTCTCTATCAATATATTTTTGTTCTAACACTATTCTTATTTTAAATCCTTTGGAAATATTACTTTTTGGGTTTTGCCTTTGTGGATAGTATCCCAACTATCTGCTTGAAATTGTAACGATACAAATCCAGATGTAGGAACATTATCAATAAAAACATCTCCAAATTTATTAACAAAATTTGTAATAGCCTCAATATGTCCAAAAAGAATAACACTTTCGAAAAGATTACTACATGATTTGATAACTTTTTCCAATTGGTTTTCATCAAAAGTATAAAGTTCATTTTTATAGACTATACTTTCAACGGGATATGATATATTTTGAGCAAAAATTAAAGCCGTTTCAGCTGCTCTTGCAGCAGGGCTACTCCATATCAAATATGTTTTAGGAATAAAATTGGAAATATTTGAAGAAACCAAATGAGCATCTTGAATTCCGTTTTTCATCAAAGGCCTATCAAAATCTTTCAAAGGAGCTTCCCAACTAGATTTTGCATGTCTAATTAATATTAAATTTTTCATACCCCAATAGTTTTAATTTGAAACACTGAATAATCACAACAAATTACAATTTTTTTTCTAAAGTAAATATTAATTCCAGTTCAAAACATCTAAGTTTTAATTTAAAAGTATTAGTCCTACTAAAATATTTTTTATAAAATGTTAAAACACATTTTTTAAATTATAATAAAAAACTTACTAATTATGCAAAATAATGCAAATAATCGATGATTTTTGCACTTTATCGAGTTTTTTTAATTTTTGTATTACAAAAAAATATAAATTTGATTAACAAAATGAAATAGTAAAAACGGGAATTGTAAATCTTTTAATAAAAAGCAAAACTCAAATAATTGCAAAAAAAGAATTTTAAATGAAGCAAAAACATCGTTTCAACGAGTATTTAAGTTGTTTGTAGAGAAAAAATACAAGTTGGTAATATTCAAATTAATTTAGCACTATAATTAATTACAATAGTCTCACAATTAAAAATCTTAACAATTGTTGAACATGATTTTGTAAGAATTAAAAAAAGAAAAAACCCCAAATAATATACATAAATAAATTTAAATTTTGATTGTATGAAAACTAAAATTACCCTTCTTTTACTGACTCTCTTCATGTTTGTTGGTAATACATATTCTCAAGTATTCGATGCAAATCATCCCGATTTGAGATTATATGGTTTTAATTGTACTTCAAATAACGTAACAGTTGAAAATGTTTATCTAAGTGCAAGCGTTAATGGAGTTCCCTTAGAAGATATTGTTCCCACATGTGATGCTGGAGTTGATGAATACGATGTTGATATTTGGATGAATTACACTCAAAATCAAGCAAACAGCATTAATACCGCTAGGTTATTTGCGACATTAACGATTAATGGAGTAACTACAGAAATTAACAAATATTTAGGTACAATACCTTCAACAAAAAATTTACCACCTGGTAAAATTAAATTGACAACTCAAACTGTAAATTGGATATGTGGTCAAACTTTATCATTTACTAATATATTAGTGGTATGGTCAGGAAATGGTATTATTGATGAAACTACGCCTTACGGTTCAAATACTTATAATAAAGCACAATGTGAATTTGGTGAATCAACTTATTTCGCAGCACCGTTAGCTGTTCAATTTGAATATAAACCATGTAAAGTTGGCACTAATAATAATGTAAGTTTTACTTCTACTACAAATGGAGGTACCGCACCATACACCTATTCATGGAATTTTGGAGATGGCACTTCATCTACGGATGCTAACCCAACGCACACTTATACCACTACGGGAAATACAGCAACATTAACTGTTACAGATTCTAAAGGGGTTAATAATGATTACTCATTATTAGTAGACACTCCAGCAGAACTTGTTTTGAGTGAATCCCATGTTGAAGCTGGATGCAATGGTGCTGCAACTGGATCAATAAATTTAGAAGTCACTGGAGGAAAAACTACATATAGCTATTCTTGGAAAAAAAATGGAATTGCTTATGCCACTTCTCAAGATTTAACAGGACTTGGTGCTGGAATCTATATAGTTACAGTTACAGATAGTAATGATTGTCAAAAAGCACTGACAGTTACCATAAATGGTGTAGATGTAATAAAGCCTTCTATCACTTGTCCAGCTAATGCATCCCTTAATACAAACACTGCTTGTACCTATGTAGGACCGTTCGGAACGGCTACTGCTACTGATAATTGTGATACTTCGGTAACCGTTACTAATAACGCTCCTGCTGCCTTCCCTATCGGTACTACTACCGTAACTTGGACAGCTACCGATGATGCTGGTAACTCCTCTACTTGTACTCAAACCGTAACTGTTAGCGATGACGTTGCACCTTCTATTACTTGTGCTACTGATGTCAATGTGAATACCAATACTGCTTGTACCTATGTAGGAACTATCGAAACGGCTACTGCTACTGATAATTGTGATACTTCGGTAACCGTTACTAATAACGCTCCTGCTGCCTTCCCTATTGGTACTACCACCGTAACTTGGACAGCTACCGATGATGCTGGTAACTCAACTACTTGTACTCAAAC
>CAUPOP010000025.1:0-47923 GCA_963512955.1 uncultured Flavobacterium sp.
ACCTTATTACACGATTGATGTATTAAATGAACTTATGTTGCAGGCTGATTTTATTAAATTAAATGATGAAGAATTACGTGAAATAAGTAGAGAATTAGGATCTACCTATAATTCGTTTGAACAAAACATCAAATTCTTAGCCGAAAAGACAAATACTAAACAGATTTGTGTTACTAAGGGTGAATTTGGAGCCGTTCTGTATAGTAACGATAAGTTTTATTATAATAGTGGTTATTTTATAAAAGTCGTTGACACAGTAGGGGCAGGGGATTCTTTTTTAGCTTCATTAATAGTAAAATTACTAAGAGGAAAATCACCTCAAAAAGCATTAAATTATGCTTGTGCAATAGGAGCTTTAGTAGCTGGACAGGAAGGAGCTAATCCCCAGATTTCTGAAAAGGTAATTAGGGATTATATGAAAATCGAAAAAAAATATAAAGTTTGATTTTTTTGTTTGACACTAATCGAATTGTAAAAAAATATTTTATTATTAGGATTGTTTGAATCCTCAAAAGAGTAGCTAAGAAACATAGCTGCTCTTTTTTTTGTTTATATTTTGTTACTAGTGAATTTGGTAATATTCATGTTGAGTAATATTTGTTTTTTTAACTTGTTTTTGTGTAATGTTAATCTCTATACTAGAATTGTTAATCATTACACATTTTGATGATTTTGAAAGTTGGTTAATCATTACACACTTTTTTTGAATTTCACTTTTAATTAGGCTATGTAAATTCTTTGAAAAACTCAAAGTTATTTCTCTTAATTTCTTTTTGTGTCGATCTCTGTGAATTGGTTTTAAATCCTCAATCCAATAACGAGGGTTTGAATAATTATTAATGGCCAGAATTTCGCGTTTTGAGAGTTTGTTTTTGTCTATTGAATAATCATAGTGCATCACTTCTTCAAATCGATTTAATAGCATTATCCTGGCATTATTTAATGTGATTTCATTTATATCGGAAAATGTTTTGATTTTTAAATTTTTAATTTCAATCATTTTGATAATTTTTAATTCCACTCTTAAAACATTTTTAGCCATTTTGTATTGATAAGATTTGTTGTAAATCTTGAAAATGAAATTTTTATGTTGAGCCATTGTGTTGTTTCCGGAATGACTAAATTCAAAAGGTATGTTTTTATGGTATAATAAACCTTTTAAGTATAAAAAAGGGTTAAAGTCTAGCGTGATATTTACCCCAAATTCAATATTTTGAAATATCATTTGGTTTGCTTTACAATCAAATAAGTTTTCTAGATGGTTTTTTATTTCAATGATGTTGTCAAGATTAAATTGATTGCCATTATATCCATTGTATGGTTTGTTTATTTTGTAGTTGGGTGCTTTTATCCCCTTGAGACTGTTCCATAATTTGTGAATGCTACCTGTGAATAAAACATGTGGATTTTGAGATTTTACATTTATGATTCTGATTTTACAATAGTGATATTTAGCAATTAAAATATTTTCGTTAATCTCACCAGTAGATTTAGATAGATCACATTTAAAATCAAGTTTAGTTGATTGTAGTAATTTCTCTATATCAATTTTTGAAAGGTATATTTTTGTATAATCTACCATGATATTATTGTCTTTAAAAAAGTTTTACAATTGCCTTTATGAAACTGAGTTTTGAACAATTTAAAAGGGAGTTTGTTCAGCTCCCCTTTTATTGCTCTTACATTTCATTAAATAGACATGATAGATTTAGACGTTTAATGGTGTTAAACTAGCTTCGATGTCCGAACGTAAAAAGTAAACACGTCCGCCAATGCCCAGAGGTTTGATTTTTCCGGATTTTGCCCAATTATGAACACTTGAAATATCTACGCCAAACATAAGGGCGACATCTTTTCGACTCAGATATTCGTTAGGAATTTTTGGTTTGAAGTTTTTCAGAAAATCGTCGAGAATTACTTTTACATCGACAATAATTTCTTTTTTTAGTTCTTGAGGCGAGGTTGCCAAGAATTGAATTTGTTGCATATTCGAAATATTAGTTTGATTAATACTTCGCAAAGATCAATTGCTTTCAATTCTTATAAAGGTTACTAACGTATAGGTAACGTCTATTTTTTTTGGTTTTGGTTTTGAATATATTTGTAAAAACTTTTTTTTAATTCATCCAAAAAAAGAGTTTCTCTTCCTGTATTTCTCGTGTTGTTAATGTCAGAAATTAATTTGTTAGGGTTTTTTATTTCAATGTCAAAAAATTTAGAGCAAATTTCGATATTGTCTTTTTGTATTCCTTTTAGGTTGCCATTTTCCGTTAACGCCTTAATAAGTTCTATGAATTCAGTTTGACTCCCGTAGAATTTTATTTTTGGAAATTCATTGTCGTTTGAGAGTATGTTTTTTTTGATGTTCAGATATTCTATAATTTTTGTAAAACTAGTAGTTAATTGATTGCAAATTTCTAAATTGTATCCATTAGTAAGCCACTTACTTTTATCTTTAATTAGGGCTTTAATATCGTAGTTTTCATTGATATTTGAATCTATTTGATTTATATCGTTGTATTCGAATTCATTTATATAACGGTATTCATATTCTATATAATCTCTGTTGTTTTTAATTAGTCTTTGTTCTGTAACATTTGCTGTGCCATAGCAAATTTCATAAAATTCTAATTCACTATTTATGAAATGTAATTCGTCATAATCTTCATAAGTTGCTATGTGATTTTCTAAACGATTGTCATATAGTTCCTTGTATTTTTTGAAGGTTGTTATTATTACTTTTTCCATTTCCTGCTTATTATATATTGAATTTTGAACTTATTTAAATATTAATTAATCAGTTAAGATTTTTCAACTGTTTAATACTAGTAATTATTTCACAGTGTATTTGTGGATTTGATGTAGGTTACTCATCGTCAAGTCTTTTCAACTTGTTGTTTTGATATCCTGCTTCAAGAATTATTTATAGATTTAACTTTTTTGCTAGGGCTACCAATCATTTTTAGAATGTCTTTTACTATACGAAAACAACTTTTATTAAAGGGGTGGGTCTTTTTTTTGGTTTTTCTTTTCAAATTTATTTTGAATTCTCGTGAGCTCTAGTCAGAGGATAGTCTTAAATCCCCTTATTTCTGTAAATATAGAAAAGAATTGTTTTACAGTGATACAATTTTGTCTAACTGTTATTTTTGAATTGATTGATTAATTATCTAATGCAAACCGTTTGTTTCTTACTTGCCTTATTTAATCTTTATTCTTTATACTGTTGAGTTGTCTAGTTACTCATTGTTCGCATCTACCATCGTCGAAGAATAGGTTATATTTTGTTTCATTGTGTTTTAATCGTTAGTCCCGTTTTTTATTAGCTTCATTTCTGTTTTTGTGTCTTTGTTGAGATCTTCATAAAACTTTATAAATAAATCGGCGTTTGCATCTTTGTCTTCTCTTTTGTTAATGTAAGTTAAGAACAAAGATTCTTTAGAATGTCCTGTAATTCCAATTAATACGGCAGTAGGTATTTTTTTGTAATAGTTTGATGCAAAAGAACGACGAAAACTATGGGTTGTGATTAGTTTATATTTTTCATAAAAGCCTAACTCTTTACGTTTAGTTTTAGAATCATATATTTTGCCCTCTGTCATTGCATTTATACCTGCAGTTTCACTCACTTTTTTAATGTGTTTATTTAGTTTTTGGGTTGTGATTTTATGAGGAAAACTATTTTCGATTATGTCGATAACGTGCGGAGCAATTATACCTATTGTAACGGCTTTTTTTGTTTTATGTTGAATTATGTCTAAATACATATTCCCGCCTTTGTATCGAATATTGTCTTTTGTAATGTTGAGTAAATCTGTACCACGTTGCCCAATCTCGCATCCGATTAACAACCATTTTCGAGCGTTTTGCATTGCTTCACTTTTAATGTCTGCTTTTTGGATTGCTTCCAACTCATCAAAGGATAATGTTTGGATATATCTGTCATCATCACTTTCTGATGCTATATTTATTTGCTTTGCATAGGAATTAACTTGAATGCCTTTGTTTTCGGCTTCAATACAAACAGTTTTAATATTTGCTAAATGTTTTGAAGAGGTGTTTACTGCGTATTTTTTCGTTTTAAGTAACCAATGTTCAAACTTGTCGATTAGAGTCTGATTTATATCTATAAAGTGTATTTGCTTTTTGCTTTTGGTTTGGTATTCTGAAAGAATATTTTTTGTAGATATAAAACTATTTTTTCGACTCAATGAAATGCCGTATTTGTAACCACCTTTTACTTTTACTTTTCGAGTGTCTGCTGTTTCTATTATATCCTGAATATAATTTACTATAAGGCTATTGTCTGTTTTCTCTGTACGGTTAAAACAATCATTGATTTTTGCTTCGAGCCAAAATGAGTCAAATAGTATTCCTTTTCCTAAATCGGTGTTGAGGTTTTCAAAAATGAATGATTCCAACTTTTTAAGGTTGTTGAATATTATTTTATTTTCGGTCTTGTTTTGTTTGGGAAGGTTTGTGTCTTTGCTCCAGTCTTTCGGGTTTATAGAGAACCCTGTATTTAATTCTAGATCATTAACACGCCCTAATGACACTCGAACTTTTATAGATACGTTTTTGTTTGCCTTACTTCTTAATCTAAATTGAACTGATGCCATTTTTTGAATATTTGAACTGTTGAACAATTCAAAGGTAATAAATTAAATGGTGTGTTTTATAAAGTTGCCCAACCATTGCCCAGCAATTTTGCTATTTTATTAGATTTCATTCAATTTAATTCTATTACTTTTCTTTTATATATTTCTTTATTAAGTATTGAATTTGTTGGTGTTAGTTCCTTTTTTTGTAGTGTTTTTGAAAGGTATTTGAAATTGTCTAATTGATTAGTTTCAATTCCGGCTCCGGGTACATAAACCTCTTCGAAAGAAGGGGTTTTTTTGTTTGTGCTTTTTTCAATTTCACTTCATTTTTCGTTTTTTATTAAATTTTTTCGGCTGCTCAGTACTTCGATTTGTATTTAATTTATAAATAATTTGAAGCAAACTCCGCTTCATTTTTAGATTTTTCTAATTTATAAATATGTATATTTGTTTAATGTTTTAATTTAAAAATTAAACAAAAATTAAGAAAGTAACACTACATTTTAGAATTGATTAAAAAAGCTATAAATATTGTTTGGTTCAAAAGAGATTTGCGATTAAATGATCATGAAGCTTTATTTGCGGCTCAGCAACAAGAGCTTCCTGTTCTGTTGTTGTATTGTTTTGAGCCTTCAATAATGGCTTATGCAGATTCAGATGATAGGCACTGGCGATTTGTGTATGAATCTTTACAGGAGCTACAAAAAAGTCTGAATAAAGTTTCCGTTACATTGTATATTTTCCATCAAGAAGTAGATTTTTTGCTTGAGGAATTATCAAAAAAATATTCCATCCAAAATGTTTATTCTCATCAAGAAACGGGTAATGCGTTAACATTTGAGAGGGATTTAAAAATTAAAAAAAGTTTCATACAAAAAAAAATTACTTGGAATGAATTTCAGACGAATGGCATAGTAAGGAAACTTAAGAGTCGAGATAAATGGGATGAGTTATGGAACCAAACCATGAACAGTATTCCAAAATCATTCGACCACCAACAAGGAATTTTCGCAGAATTAAACCCTTTGTATTTTGCATCTTTAAAAGGAAAAGATTTGCCAGATGCAATCACAACTAGAAATAAAAATTTTCAACAAGGTGGCGAATATTGGGCATGGCGCTACTTGGATAGCTTTATAAAAGAGCGCTATGTGAATTATAGCAAACATATTTCAAAGCCCAATTTAAGCAGAAAAGGATGCAGCCGTTTATCTCCTTATTTGGCTTATGGAAATATTAGCATGCGAATGGTTTTTCGATATACGATACAACATTATGCTAATGCATCAAATAAAAAAGCACTGTCTAATTTTATTTCAAGATTGCATTGGCATTGCCATTTTATTCAAAAATTTGAAAGTGAATGCCGAATGGAATTTGAAAATGTGAATCGTGCATTTGATGTGCTTTCAAAACCAAAAAACGAGTTTTACATTCAAGCATGGCAAGAAGGAAAAACAGGTGTTCCAATTGTAGATGCCTGTATGAGATGTTTAGTAGAAACAGGTTATATCAACTTTAGAATGCGTGCCATGGTTGTTTCTTTTTTTGTTTTTAACCTCTGGCAAGATTGGCGAGAGTTACATTTTTTAGCACGACAGTTTTTAGATTATGAACCAGGCATTCATTATCCACAATTGCAAATGCAAGCGGGTGTTACCGGAATAAATACAATCAGGATTTATAATCCAATTAAAAATTCGGAAGATCATGATGCGGAAGGGGTTTTTATAAAAAAATGGCTGCCAGAACTAACAAATATCCCTGCTCATTTGATTCATGAACCTTGGAAATTAAGTTGGATGGAGCAACAGTTATATGCCTGTGAAATCGGCAAAGATTATCCGTTTCCGATAGTTGATATTGAAGAAACTAGAAAATACGCAAGCACAATTATTTGGGGTTTCCGAAAAAAAGATACGGTGAAACAAGAGGGTAAAAGAATTCTGAAAACACATGTTAACCCTAAAAGAACAATAGTAAAATAGGATGCGAGCAGTAAAAAAACAAGATTTACCGACTAAAATTTGTACGGTTTGCCAACGCCCTTTTTCGTGGAGAAAAAAATGGGAAAAAGTTTGGGAAGAGGTTAAATATTGTAGTGATCGATGTAGAAAAGAGAAAAATGAAAAAAAATAATAGTAAAACACTGCGACTCATTCTTGGAGATCAACTAAATTATAATCATTCATGGTTTGAAACCGTTGATGATTCGGTTACGTATGTCATGATGGAAATACGGACGGAGACCGATTATGCAACGCATCATATTCAAAAAATAGTTGGTTTTTTTGCTGCAATGCGTCAATTTCAAAATTGGCTACAGCTTAAAAAGCATCGTATTATTTATCTAAAATTAACGGATAATGCTAATTTACAATCTTTTGAAGAAAACTTAGAAAGAATCATCAATACCGAAAACTTTGAACGTTTTGAATATCAATTACCTGATGAATATCGGGTTGATATGCTATTGAGAAATTTCTCTGCTCGTTTACTTATTTCTAACACTGTTGTTGAGACAGAACATTTTTTTAGCACTCGAAATGAATTAGCTGATTTTTTTGAAGGGAAGAAATCATTTTTGATGGAAAGTTTTTATCGTGCAATGCGAAAAAAACACCACATATTAATGGAAGGGGATAGCCCAATAACTGGCCAATGGAATTATGATGATGACAACAGAAAGAAACTTCCCAAAAATCATAAACCTACAGCGCCTTTGGTTTTTAATTCAGATGTGACTGATATAGTTGGCGAAATTGCTCAAACCAATATAAAAACAATTGGGACGATTGATGCAGAAAATTTTATTTGGCCCATAAATAGAGAACAATCGCTGGAACTAGTCTCGTTTTTTGTAGCAGAATGTTTGCCCTTATTTGGTTCCTATCAAGACGCTATGGCTCCACAGGAATGGTCAATCTATCATTCAAGAGTGTCCTTTTTGTTAAACACAAAAATGATTTCTCCTTTGGAAGTTATTAGTATGGCAATAGAAGCTTGGCAAAAAAAATCCGATGTAATTCAGTACAACCAATTAGAAGGTTTTGTCCGCCAAATTATAGGATGGAGAGAATACATGCGAGGAATTTATTGGCTTAAAATGCCAGAATACAGCACTTTGAATTATTTTAATCATCAGGAAAAATTACCAGACTGGTTTTGGACTGGAAAAACGAAGATGCATTGTTTGAAGGATACTATCAATCAATCTTTAACATTTGCCTACGCTCACCATATTCAACGCTTAATGATTACTGGAAACTTTGCTCTATTGGCAGGAATTCACCCTGATGAAGTTGACGCTTGGTATTTAGGAATATATATCGATGCACTGGATTGGGTAGAAGTTACGAATACTAGAGGAATGAGCCAGTTTGCAGATGGCGGAATTGTGGGTACAAAACCATATGTGAGTTCTGCTGCTTATATTGATAAAATGAGTCATTATTGTGGTGGTTGTTTTTATAATAAAGCTAAGAAAGTCGGCGATAAAGCTTGTCCATTTAATAGTTTGTACTGGAATTTTTATGATAAACATGAAGACAAATTAGCTAAAAATCCACGAATCGGAATGATGTATTCCGTTTGGCGCAAAATGAAACCTGAGGATAAAGAAGCACTTTTGCAACAAGCCGATTATTATTTAAAACATATTAATGAATTATGAAAACAGCTATTGTTTGGTTCAAAACCGATTTGCGTATAACGGATAATGAAACTTTGGTTCAAGCCATTTTGAAAAACGATCAAGTAATTCCGGTTTATTGTTTTGACGAATCTCATTTTACAATCACAACTAATGGATTCCAAAAGACGGGAGCATTTAGAGCCCAATTTATAATAGAATCATTAATTGATTTAGACAATAGTTTAAGAGAATTAGGGTCAAGCTTACTTGTTGTAAAAGGCAAACCCGAAATAGAACTTCCTAAAATTGTAAAACAATACAATGCTAAAAAAGTATATGCCAAACGTGAAGTTGCTTATGAAGAAAAGCAAACAGAAGCATTGGTGCAAACCGAACTTTGGAAGCTTCAATGTGAATTGTTGACGTTCAGTACAAGCACATTGTATCATGCCGAAGATTTACCTTTTTCTATAAAAGATATTCCTGATGTTTTTACAAATTTTAGAAAAAAGACTGAAAAAGAGGCGACTGTCAGAAAAGTATTTGAAAAACCAACTCGTATTAATTCGCCTGAAATTATTGGTTCAAACCTTCCAACTTTATCCGAATTAGGCTTGAAAAACATAGCGATTGATGCTCGAGCAGCAATTTTGTTTAAAGGTGGAGAGCAAGAAGCTATAAAAAGACTGAATCATTATTTTTTTTATTCTCATGCAATAGCCACTTATAAAGAAACAAGGAACGGAATGGTAGGCGCTGATTATTCTTCTAAACTATCTGCTTGGTTAGCTTTAGGATGCATTTCACCCAAGTACATTTATCAGGAGCTCAAAAAATATGAATCCCTTCATACCGCAAATGAATCAACGTATTGGTTAGTGTTTGAATTATTGTGGCGGGATTATTTTCGATTTATGATGAAAAAATACCAAACAAAATTTTTTCAAAAAAAAGGAATTCAACAGAAAGATGTTGTTATGAATGCCAATAAAACACAACTTGAAAATTGGATAAATGGTACTACTGGAATTGATTTTGTAGATGCTAATATGATAGAACTTAAATTAACTGGATTTATGAGTAATCGAGGTCGTCAAAACGTTGCTAGTTATTTGTGCAACGATTTAAATCTGGATTGGCGTTTGGGAGCAAGTTATTTTGAACAGCAGTTAATTGACTACGATGTGTGTAGTAATTGGGGAAATTGGGCTTATTTAGCTGGAGTTGGAAATGATCCTAGAGGAAATCGTTATTTCAATATTGAAAAACAAGCAAATGATTATGATAAAAATAAAGCATTCCGGAATTTATGGTTAATCTATTAGTAGGGATTCATGCTTTTGTTATTTAATAAAATCCATTTTTTATCACTGTTCAGTTTAAAGGAGGCAATACATTCTTTATTCCATTCATGTGGCGCAATTAAAGATAAAAACTCAATTCCATCATCTCCTAAATACATGTGATATATTTCTCCAATTACAGGTTCAAATGAAAATTTAGCATTGTAAACAATCTCGTTCCATTTGTATTCTTCCATTAATTTTTGATATTCAGCTTTAAGTTCATTGAACTTATTTTCAAATTCTTTATTAATGTTATGAATTCCTCTTACTTTCCATGCCGTTACATCATCGGCTTTTATTACGGGCGCACCTACATTAGTTGCATAAGGCAATAAATTTGAGTTGTAACCAATTTCTTCTGAATAAACCACATTATCTGGTTTTTGCTTTTCCATGTGTTGGTGTTAGGAGGTAAATTGTATTTTCTTTTTGAATAGAAAAAGTATTAATTAATTGCTCAAATTTACAATAATATTATTTTATATCATAAGAGCTCCATAAAAGCTTATGGAATAATTGAATTTTGTACTAATTAATTTGATGTTTTTATTCCAGAGGATTTTGTTTCTAGTTTTTTGATTCAAAGTATCCTAATTTAGTTTGTCGGAATTATTTTTTTCTATATTTGTTTTTAAGATAAATGTTGCGTTTATGAATAGAATTTATGCAAGAAGCATTCATAGATAAATTAACTTTTTTAAAAACAATGGAAAAAACAAGGAATTACGGATTAGATATTTTGAGAGTATTAGCATGCTATTTTGTTATTCAAATACACACTGGAGAATTTTATTATATAGGCGCGGATAGTACTGTTTTACCTGGTGATTCTCCTTTTTGGGTAGGAATTCTGAACTCTTTATTGCGAACTTCTGTTCCTTTGTTTGTCATGACTTCTGGTTTTTTTCTTTTGCCAATAAAAGAAGATTTAAATGTGTTTTTTAAAAAACGATTTACACGAGTTGTAATTCCTTTTGTGGTTTGGTGTGCTTTATATGCTATTTATTGGGCTCTATTGGGTAAAACTACTTGGACACAGGCGTTCCAAAACATAGTGCATATTCCTGTTAACTTTGGAACTGAAATAGGACATCTTTGGTATGTTTATATGCTCATTGGACTTTATTTATTTGTTCCATTAATTTCACCTTGGGTTGCAACTGCTTCGCGCAAAAGTATGGAGTTGTATCTGGCACTATTTGCATTCGCAATGTGTGTTCCTTTTATACATCAAGTTTTTCCTGAAATTTTAGGAGAATGTTGGTGGAATAGAACGCCTATGCTTTACTATTTTTCTGGCTTATTGGGATACATGATTTTAGCAGCTTACATTCGAAAGTATATGTTGGAAAATAAAACTTGGCATTTTCTTCTTGGAATAGCATTAATCGTTGTTGGCTATGCTATTACTGCAGGAGTATTTATTTATAGATTGGATTCAAAATACATTTGGGATTTAGAATTGAGTTGGGGATTTGATACCGTCAATGTTGCTATGATGACTTTTGGTGTGTTTTTATTATTAAAAAACGTATCTTTTAGTAATCCTTCCTCTGCTGTGGTTAAGATTTTGGTAGATATTTCCCAAAAAAGCTATGGAATTTATTTATTGCATATTATGGTTTTGAATTTTTTCCACGACCAACTTGACACTAAGATTGATTTTGTAGCTATCAAGATTCCTGTAATTGCAATTTGCTCATTCATTATATCTTATGTAATTATAAAATTGTTGTCTTATTTGCCAAAGAGCAAATATATAGTGGGATAAAATTTTCAGTACTATTATAAAACAAAAAAACATTCCTTGATTTGAGGAATGTTTTTTTGTTTTCGATTAAAAAGTATTTATTTTTCGGCAATTGACTTTATATCTTCAACACTAATAGGCTTTGATATATAATCAAAGATTTCAAAGTTTTTAGATTTTGTTTTGTCTTCTGGTGCAATAGAAGAACTTACAATATAAATAGCAATTTTTTTATTGATTTTAGAATTTACACCTTTCATTTCTTCCATAAATTCCCATCCGTCCATAACTGGCATATTTACATCTAATAGAATGATGTCAGGAAGTAATTCCTCGTTGTTTAATAAATTATTCAATTCAATTATTGCTTCTTGTCCATTTTTGAAAGAAGATTTATCTGAAAACATTTCAGATTTTTTGATTAATTTATCGATTATTATTTGGTAAATGGCATCATCATCTACAATCCATATTTTCTTTTTTTTCATTTTAAATAAATTTTAAATGTTGTGCCTTCATTAAGTTGGCTTTCCACGTTAATTTCACCGCCCATTGCTTCAACTTGATTTCTGGTTATAAAAAGGCCTATTCCTCTTGAATCTGGATTGTTGTTGAATGTTTTGTAAAGTCCAAAGATTTTATCCTTATTTTTTTTCAAGTCAATTCCAATTCCATTGTCAGAAACCTCTAAAACCTGTACATTATTTTCATTAGACCAATTTATTGTTATGATTGGCTTTCTTTCAGGATGTCTGTATCGAATGGCATTTGAAATTAAATTATAAAGAATACTTTCCAGATATGCTGGATTATAATTTATAGTTAAATCATCTGGAATGTTTTTTATTATCGTTGTTTCGCTTAGTAATATTTGTTCGGAGATGACAATTTTAGTGTTATCAATATATTTGTTTAAGTTTAATGGTTTTGTAACTAGGGTTATGTTTGTATTTATATTAATTACTTCATTTAGATGATCCATAGTATCACCAAGTGACATGGAAACTGTTTTTAATAGTTGCATCATTTCCTCTTTTTCCTCTTCAGTATCGGCAAACTCTAACAAAGATACAATAGATTCAATGTTGCTGGTATGAGATCTTAAATTATGTGAAATAATATAGGAAAAATTTAGTAACCTTTTGTTTTGTTCTGTTACTAATTCGAAGGACTTTTTTAAGTCTTCCTCTGCTATTTTCATGCTGGTAATGTCAATCATTATCCCGCGTAAACCAATTTCTTTGTTGTTCCCGAAAACAAAATTAATAATATCTCTTATCCAAATTATTTTTCCGCTTTTAGAAATCACTCTGTATTCAAGAATTCGATTTTCTTGTTTGATATCCGCAGCATGACTAGTGGCTAAAACCCAATTTTTATCTTCAGGATGTAAATGATCTTCCCAAAAATTTGGAATAGTTTTCCATTCTTCAGCGTTATATCCCAATATAGATTCTACTTTTTCACTTATAAAAGTAATTTGATTACTATCCAGGCTATATTCCCAAACGATTCCATCGATGGTATTAATTATAGCTTCTATTTTTTCTTGTGAGTCGAGAATAATTTTTTCGGTAGCTTTTCGCTCTGTAATATCTTCGGTTGAAAGTATGATTCTTTCTAAAGATTCTTCATAGCCTTGAATTACATTCCATCTTAAATTGATATCACGGTATTCACCATCCATCGTTTTAATTCTAGAATCAATATTAAAGGTTTTATCACCTTGAGAAATGGCAACTAATTGTTTTTTTACATCGTCGAAAGCTGAAATATCAATTAAATTAGGCAGGTTTTTTATTAACGATTTTTTGCTTTTTGCTTTGTGAAGTTTTAGACATTCACAATTAACATCAATGATTTTAAGAGATGAAATACATTTAAATACTTCTTCAGGATTTTCATTCAGGTATGAATAAACCATTTCAGGATCTTGATTCATCAAATTTAATTCCTCAAGATACTTTTTAATTCCGGAAAAGTCTTCTTCCCATAATGGTAATGTTGAATTTTCAAAAAGTGTTTTGAAACGTGTTTCACTTTTTTCAATTAAAGCTAACGCTTCTTTCTTTAAGGTGATATCTTTTATAAAAACTATATTCGATGTAGGTTTCTGATTTTTTTTCCAAAGTGGAGAAATGCTTAGATTAACCCAAATGGTTTTGCCAGATTTAGTAATGTATCTTTTTTCCGTCGTATGTTCTTTTATTTTGCCTGAATTAAGATTTTTCAGTTGTTTTAAAAGTTCTTCTTTGTCATCAGGATGAGTAGAAAACGTTATGTCTTTGTTTTGTAATTCTTCTCTGCTATAACCAAGTATTTCGCAATATTTGTCATTGACGTTAATGTGGTTCCCGCTAATAGCATCAACAATAATAAAACCTACAGTGGCTTGTTCAAAAATAGCCTGAAACTGCATTTCGTTTTTTAATAATATGTCTAATTGATCATTAACCAAAAGTTGAAGTTCTTCTGGTTTTTTCAACAGATTAGTGGTTAGGATAGCAAATAAAACAGATAAAATAGTACCGATAATTAAACTCAAAAAAGTTAATGGGTAAATTCCGTATAGTTCTTTTGAGATCAAATAAAGTTTCCATTCACTATTAGGCATGGAGTACGTAACGTAATGGTCTTTTGATAGGTTTATTTTATAAGGTGTAAAAAAAACATCGCCGTTGGTAACTGGATTTTTTCTTGAAAACTGAAAATGGTATTTAGCAGTGTCAATATGATCTATTTTTGCAGCTTTTAATAAGGATTCGAATTTAATAATTAAAGAAGTAAACCCCCAAAACGCTTTTTTTTTGTAAACAGGTAATCGTATAATAACTCCTAAACCTCCTTGTTTTAGATTAAACGGGCCGTCGAAATGAATTTTACTGTTTTTATTGCTCTTAAAATCTTCTCCTTTTAAAGAAGCTGATTTTAAAAGATTTAAATTCAATGCTTTTTCATTCCCTTTTAAAGGATAAATATATTTAATAATTCCATTAGGAGCTAATTGAACAGCATTGACAAGTGGATAGTTGTCTAAAATCTCTTTGCTTGTAGTTTGAAAATTTTCAGGAATACCCTTGTCGTTGATTGTAAGTGCTAATTCAAAGGAAGACATGTACGATTCTCGAAGTGATTTTTCGATATTCTGATGAATGTCTTTTAAAATAACATTCATCTTGTTCCTTTCGTCCTCTACCAAGTTTTTTTGCCCTATGACGCTAATATATACACTCGTAGCAAAAAGTAAAGTAAATATTACAAAACCTGATGTTTTAGGTTTAATAATAAACCAATCGACAAATTTTGCCCATTTTTTATTCATGCGTCATTAGTTATTTATGTTGTAGGCTTGGGACCAAATACAAAAATAAATTTTATTAGAATCAAAACATTATAAATACGGTTAAATCAAAAATTTTGATTGCTTGCTTAAAATTAACTGTCTTTGATGGTTAAAAATCCATTTTATTAAGAATTGTTTAATAAAGTTGTGACAAAACTTTCTTTTTAACGAAAGTGTTAAATGGGGTTGTTTTTTCGTATGTTTGTAAGTGTAAATAAAACACTTAATTATGAAAAAAATAGTTTCAGTAGCTTTGTTATGGATTTCATTAACTTCATTTGCAGGGAATAAGCCAAGTTATTTTTTTGTCAATTCAGACAAAACCATAAAAGTCGAATTCAATTTAAACGCTAAAAAGAGCCCTTCCTATTCGGTTTTCTTTAAAGGAAAATCAGTAATTAATGCTTCGGATTTAGGGATTATAAGAGAAGATGGAAATTTCTATACTAACTTAAAAATAGTAGGAGTTTCTGAGGCCAAATCAATAAAAAGCAATTATTCAATGTTGCAAGGAAAACGAAAAAACATTGAATATAAAGCCAATCAATATACCGTTAGTTTAAAAAATAATCAAGGGAAATCAATGAATATTATTTTCCAATTATCAGCTGATGGGGTAGCTTTACGATATCATTTTCCAGAAACCTCAAAAGAAATCAAAAAAATAACGGAAGAAAAAACAATGTATAATTTTGATGTTTCAACAAAGGCGTGGTTGCAACCCATGTCCAAAGCTAAAACAGGATGGAAAGAAACAAATCCTTCTTACGAGGAACATTACGCAATGGGCGTTTCCGTAAACACAAAACCGGATATAGGGGAAGGTTGGGTTTATCCAGCTTTATTTCAAGCCAATAAAACTTGGGTTCTCATTTCAGAAGTTGGTTTACCCGTAAATTATTGCGGAAGCAGATTAGTTTACAATGAAGCATCGAAAGCAATGCAGGTTACTTTTCCTCAAAAAGAAGAAATTTTTCCTAACGGCGCTTTGAAACCAGAATCCGTTTTGCCATGGTATACACCTTGGCGAATTATTACTGTAGGATCTCTTAAAACAATCACCGAAAGCACATTAGGGACGGATTTAGCCGAACCATCAACGCTTACAGACACTTCTTTTATAAAAAGCGGAATAGCTTCTTGGAGTTGGGTCTTGCTGAAAGACGAATCTGTAAATTACGAAACTACACATCGATTTATTGATTATGCTGCGGCAATGAATTGGCCTTATTGCTTAATTGATGCCGATTGGGATACTAGAATTGGCTATGATAAAATGAAAGAATTAGCGGCTTACGCCAAAATTAAAAACGTAAAATTATTAGTTTGGTACAATTCATCAGGATCATGGAACAGCACCGAATACCATCCTAAAAGCAAATTAATCACCCACGCAGATCGCGTTCGAGAATTTTCAATGTTGAACGAAATAGGGATTTCGGGAGTCAAAGTAGATTTTTTTGGTGGCGACGGACAATCCATGATTGCTTATTATCATGATATGCTAAAAGATGCAGGCGCATTCAAATTATTGATTAATTTACACGGTGCTACTTTGCCCAGAGGTTGGCAACGCACGTATCCAAATTTATTGACTACCGAAGCCGTAAAAGGATATGAATACATCACCTTCTTTCAGGATATTGCTGATTTAGCACCTACACATTGTGCCATGCTACCTTTTGCGCGTAATGTTTTTGACCCAATGGATTTTACGCCTATGGTACTAGATTCTATTCCAAATATCACTCGAAAAACAACACCTGCTTTTGAATTAGCTTTGCCCGTTTTATTCTTATCCGGAATTCAACACATGGCCGAAATCCCAGAAGGAATGGCCAAAATGCCAGCTTATGTAGTTGATTATTTAAAAGATATTCCAACAAATTGGGACGATTCAAAATTCATTGAAGGATATCCAGGAAAGTATGTTGTTATGGCTAGAAAAAAAGATAACATCTGGCATATCGTTGGAATCAATGGTGAAAATACAGCCAAAACTATCGAGATTGATTTGTCTTTTGTAACTAATGCAGCTGGTTTCAGCATCACGGAGAACGATAAAGGATTTCAGCAACTTCCCGTGTCAAAAACCACTAAACTTACAGTAACCCTAAAACCACATGGAGGATTTGTGGTAAAAATTTAGTTTTTTAGGAGCTATTTCCCGCTTTACACTACAATCTTTTTGCAATCCTGTCTGGGTTAAAACCCAGTCAGGATTACAAAAAAGGATTTCCGTTGCAATCAGGGCTAGGGAATCCTGCATTTTCTATGCTTTTATTTAATTTAGATTTCCAGTAGTCAAGCAACAGATGCGTTAGTGCTAATTGCTTGCAACAATCAAAAGTCTTTTGATTATTTGTAAGAAAATTTTAATATATTTGGATTAGAATAAGGTGTAATGAAATTATACAAATCTATCTAAAATAGCTAGATTTGTGTGATTTTTTCAAACACGATCAAATTATTTTAAATGAAAATCAACTTTATTCAGAACTCACTTCTTTGGCTATTATTAATAACTTTACCAGAAACTGTATTTTCTCAATCGACTGAATTTACCATTCAAGATGTAAAGTTTGAAAGTCAAGGTGTTACTCTTGCTGGTTCAATTTTAAAGCCTAAAAATCCATTTGCGGCAGTTGTAATTGTTCACGGTTCTGACCCTGTAAAAAGAGAAATGGAGTTCGCAAAACGTCTTGCAAAAGAAGGTATTGCTGTATTGACATATGACAAACGTGGAGTTGGAGAATCTGGGGGGGTGTATGTCGGACCATCTGTTGGTACAAATAATATTGATACTACTAATCTTAATTTATTATCTAGCGACGCAAATGCAGCGGTAAATACTTTTCGAACTTATTTGAAAGATAAAAAAATACCTATTGGATTAGTTGGTTTCAGTCAAGCAGGATGGATAATTCCAATTGCCGCAAACAAAAATCCAAAAATAGAATTTATGGTTTTATTTAGTTGCCCTACAATTACGACTCTGGAACAACTCCGATTTCAGTTTTACACTAACGGAAATAATAATTTTTGGGAAAATCACACAGAGTCAGATGCTCGTGAACATACGAAAAATGACCCAGACAAGTATCAATTTGTGGCAACTGATCCAAAAATTTCTCTGAATACTCTTTCAATTCCTGGACTTTGGCTTTTTGGAGAAAAAGATATACAAATTCCCGTAAAATTGTGCATTGAGCAATTAAACACATTTAAAGTTCAAGGCAAGCCTTTTGAATATACTTTATTTTCAACATTAGGACACAATACTTCTTCTAGCGATATTACAGTACCTTTTGATATTTCAATTCAATGGATAAAACAGAAAACGTTAAACAATACGAAGGCTAAAAAATCAAAATAAAGCACTGCCTATAACAGCTACTACAACGGATTTGAGTAAATTGGCTTAATAGAAAGTTGGTTTTGTATTCAAATTCGCCGTAGTCAAAAAACGACATCAGCAATCAGTTAGCAACAGTAATAGAATCAAGTAACACTAACAATTAAACTTTTTATGAAAAAAAGTTCCATACTATTTCTTCAGGCAGTCCTTTTGCTTATTGGCATTGCTGCGCTAATCATTATGATTCGGTTACCCTTGACCGAGGGGAGAGCCGTAAACTTAGATCTGTTCCGTATTTACTCTGATCCGTTAATCTTGTATGCTTATGCTGCGTCTATTCCGTTTTTTATTGCGCTGTATAGGGCGTTCCAATTACTCGGGTATATTGGGCAAAATGAAGCGTTCACTGTAAACGCTGTGAGTACTTTAAGAAGTATTAAAAATTGCGCAATCGCGCTTAGTATTTTAATTATGTTGGCAGGAATATACATAAGGATATTTCATAATAAAGAAGACGATCCTGCAGGTTTTATTGCCCTTTGTATTGTAATGACTTTTGTTTCTCTTGTAATTGCTACTGCAGTAACAGTGTTTGAAAAAATCTTGCAAAATGGTCTGGACATAAAATCAGAATTAGAACAACAACGGTCAAAGCAATAATTGGATTGTAAAGCACAACAATTTCAATAATTAAGTTTGTTTTCAGAATGAAAATTTAGGCTTCTTTAGCCAGCAATAATTGTAAAATCTAAGAACGTTACAGTAAATATGGAATTAAAAGAACAACAAAAGCTATTACCTTATTGGATGTCAATTTTAATGCTTTTTATAACATTTTATATTACATACAAAGCGATTAAACAGCTAGTATATAATGTTCCATTGGGCACTCATCCGATGTCTAACTCTGGTTTGATTTTATTTATGTTGTGTTTATATATTGTAGTATATATATTTTTCATACTCACTTTAAAATTAGAAATTAACGATAAGTATGTGAAGATTAAATTTTATCCCATTCATAATAAAACTATTTTTTTTAAAGATATTAAAAGTATGGAGTTGATTAATTATGAGTCATTTGGTATTGGAATTAGAACAAGTATTAAATATGGGACTATATACCGAGTTAATGGAAATAAAGGATTGCTTATAAGGTCAATAAATGATGATTTAGTGTTGATAGGCATAAAAAATCAAGATGATGTCCTAAAATTAGTGTCAAAATTTACCCAACACCTAGATAGGTCTAAATCTTATCATTAAAGATTGTTTTACAAGCAAATAATGCTATGTTAGTATTTATAATTTGAAAAAATATTTAGAATAATCCTGAAATATCGTGGGTTTCCGCTTGTAAACACCACAAAAGTAAGTGCCTAAATTTAGCGTGAGAACTCTTCAGGCAAATAGAATAACCGCTTCATTCTAAAATAATAAACCCCGGAAGCTTGCTTCCAGGGTTACTAACTAATTCCATATTTAAACCAAACCATTTAACTCATTTATGGGGTAGAAAATCGATCTACAAGTAATAGTTAGTATATCTTTTATTTTACGGAGAATTTAAACGTTGTTTTTGTTTTGTAATTCTCACCTGGATTTAAAACCGTAGTTGGAAAATCTTTTTGATTTGGAGAATCTGGATAATGCTGTGTTTCTAAACAAAAACCAGTTCTACGAGCATACGTTCCACCGTTTCTCATTGGTAAAGTACCATCTAAGAAATTACCAGAATAGAATTGTATTCCCGGTTGGTCTGTATAAACTTCCAATAGTCTTCCGCTTGTTGCTTCATAAGCTGAGGCTGCAAAACGCTCTCCTTTACCTTGATTGTTAAGTACCCAGCAATGGTCGTAACCCAATCCGTTTTTCAATTGTTCGTCTTTAGCTTCGATGGCTGTCCCAATAGCTTTCGGTTTTCTGAAGTCAAAAGGCGTATTCGTTACATCCGTTAATTTACCTGTTGGAATTAATGTTGCAGCAACAGGAACTAATTTGTCCGCATCAATTGTGATTTCGTGATCTAAAATAGGTTTAGAAAAATCAGAGGACAGGTTGAAGTACGAATGCTGTGTTAAGTTTACCACCGTTTTCTTATCAGTAGTTGCTTCATAAAGTACGTCTAATGAATTGTCATTATGCAACGTATAAGTTACAAAAACAGTCAAGTTTCCAGGATATCCTTCCTCCATATCTTTACTTACGTATTTCAATTTTAGAGAAGCACTGTCTCCACCTTTTACTTCTTCCGCAGTCCAAACTACTCTATGAAAACCTTCTGGTCCTCCGTGTAATGCATTAGGTTCGTTGTTTATGGCTAATGAATATTCTTTTCCGTCCAAAGTAAATTTACCTTTTGCAATTCGGTTACCATATCTTCCGATAAGGGCTCCAAAATAAGGATTCGCTTTCATGTATTGGTCCAAAGAATTGAATCCAATTACCACTTCTTCAGATTTACCAGCTTTATTTGGTACTTTCAAAGAAGAAATAATTCCACCATAAGTGATGATGTTTACTTCCATTCCTTTTTGATTGGTCAGTTTGTAGCTGTCCACTTTTTCTCCTTTTTCGGTAGTTCCGTAAGCAGATTTTTCGATAGTTACGACTTCAGCAGTTGTAGCTTCTTTTGAAGTTTCTTCTGATTTTTTATCGCTTTTACATTGTACATTCATACTGGCTAAACTTAGTATGGAAATTCCATAGATGCAACGTTTTAATACATTCATAATTACTTGTTTTTTAGTTATTATAGACCGTGCTGAAACAAATGGTAGTACGCCTCGTTAGCATTAATTTTATCTTTAAAATCTCTTACGGTTGTTTTCTCATCGATAACAAGCAATTCTATACCTGCAATATCGGCAAAATCTTCCATATATTCTGTAGTGATTACTTGACTGTACACCGTATGATGTGCTCCACCTGCTAATATCCAAGTAGTTGCGGCAATGTCAAGGTTTGGTTTGCAATCCCAAAGTACTCGAGCTACAGGAAGTTTAGGTAAATCAGCCATAGGTTTTACAGCTTCCACTTCGTTTACAATTAAACGGAAACGGTTACCCATATCAATCAATGAAGCATTAATAGCATTTCCGGCAGCCACATTAAATACCAAACGAACAGGATCTTCTTTTCCTCCAATTCCTAACGGATGCACCTCACAAGATGGTTTTGCATCAGCAATAGAAGAACAAATTTCTAGCATGTGAGAACCTAAAACGTATGATTTTTGAGGCGTGAAATGATAAGTGTAATCTTCCATGAAAGAAGTTCCTCCTTGGTTTTCAAGACCTACATTCATTACTTTCATGGCACGAAGTAAAGCAGCTGTTTTCCAGTCTCCTTCACCACCAAAACCGTATCCATCAGCCATAAGACGTTGAACGGCAATTCCTGGAAGTTGTTTTAAAGAACCTAAATTCTCAAAAGTATCGGTGAAAGCACCAAAACCGCCTTCTTCAAGGAATGCTCTTAATCCCAATTCAATTCGGGCAGCTTCTACTAAAGAATCTCTTTGAGCTCCTCCTTTTTGAAGCGCTGGAGCCAAGGTATAAGAAGCTTCATATACTTCAACTAGTTTATTTGTATCCGCATCAGAAACTTTTTCAATTTTTTTAGTTATATCCGAAGAGTCGAAACCATTTACCGAAAAACCAAAACGGATTTGGGCCTCGACTTTATCTCCTTCGGTTACAGCAACTTCACGCATGTTGTCTCCAAATCTAGCTACTTTTAAGTTTTGGAACTCATCCCAACCTAAAACCACTCTGGACCAAATGCCTAATTTTTTTTGAACACGTTCGTCTTCCCAATGTCCTACAACTACTTTACGTTTTTTACGCATTCTAGACATAATGAAACCAAACTCTCTGTCTCCATGAGCAGATTGATTTAGGTTCATGAAATCCATATCAATAGAACCCCATGGAATTTCAGCATTGAATTGTGTATGCAAGTGGCACAATGGTTTTTTCAAGATACTTAAACCACCAATCCACATTTTAGCAGGTGAGAAAGTGTGCATCCATGCAATAATACCAATACAGTTCTTGTTTGAATTGGCTTCTAAACATACATTTGTAATTTGCGCAGGTGATTTTACCACATCTTTGTAAACTAATTTTACAGGAATATGCGAAGAAGCACCTAAGCCTTTAGCAATTTGTTGGGAGTGTTCGGCTACTTTTCTTAATGTTTCTTCACCGTATAGTTCTTGGCTTCCTACTACAAACCAAACTTCTTTTTGAGATATATCTATCATTGTATTTTGTTTAATATTTTCTTTTTTTGACTTTTAGCTCTTGGTTTGAGGTTGCAACAAATAAGCTGAAACTTTAAACCTGAAACAATTTTTTTACTGTCCGTAATACGAATCTTTTCCGTGTTTGCGTTCGTAATGTTTTTTGATTAAAGAATCTTTTAATCGTGGTGCATTTGGGTTGATTTGCAAAGTCAAGTAGGCCATTTCTGCCACTACTTCCAGAACTTTACTATTATAAACCGCTTTTGCAGCGTTTTTCCCCCAAGCAAAAGGCCCGTGATTACCAATCAAAACCATTTCTACTTCTTCGTACGAAAGGTTTTTTTCTTTGAAACAATCTAAAATTTGAATTCCAGTATTGTGTTCGTAATTGCCTTCTATAAGTGCGTCAGCCATAGGCGCTGCACAAGGAATATCAGCCGTTAAATGGTCAGCATGAGTAGTTCCGAAAATTGGAATATCTCTTTGTGATTGTGCCCATGCCACAGAATAAGTTGCGTGTGTGTGCGCTACACCACCTATGTTTGGCCAGTTCTTGTATAAATAAGCATGCGTTTTTGTATCTGATGAAGGACGCATACTGCCTTCGATGATATTATTATCAAAATCAACAATAACAATATCTTCAGGTTTTAATTCTTCGTAAGCAACACCACTAGGTTTAATGGCAAAAACACCATTTTTTCTATCTACGGCACTTACATTCCCGAAAGTATAGACTACTAAATTCAATGCATTTAACTGCATATTCGCTTCGTAGCATTCTTGTTTTAAATCTTTATACATAGAGTTCATCTTGTAGGTTTTTAATAGATGGATCTGCAAAAGCGCTTAATTGATCATAAGCTAAAAGCAATTTATGATACGCAGCAACTTTATCTAATTGAGGGAAATATTCGCTTTCAAAATCACTTCCCATTTTTTGGCTGGCTTCAATTACGTTTGGATATATTCCTGCAGCTACAGCAGCATATATGGCGGCTCCCAATGCGGGTGCTTGATCAGATGCGGCAACTTTGATCGGTTTGTTCAAAACATTAGCTAAAGTTTGCATGATAAATGGCGATTTTCTAGCAACTCCTCCAATTCCGATTACAGAGTTGATTTTTACACCTTCTTCTTCAAAACGATCTACTATTTTTTTAGAGCCAAAACAGATAGCGTTTACCAAAGATTTGAATATGTGTGGCGCTTTAGTTCCTAAAGATAAATTAGAAATAGCGCTTTTTATTTCTTGATTTGCATCGGGAGTTCTTCTTCCGTTGATCCAGTCTAATGCGATTGGCACACTTTCGGAAAGAGGAATTTTTTCCGCTTCAGCAGTTAATTTTATAATTAGATTATCGCTCAATTCTGCTTTTAATTGCTCTTTTTGGACATCAGTCAAAAGGGTAGAAGAGGCTACTAAATTTTCTGTTGGCCAAAGCAATAATTCTTTGTACCAAGCCAATAAATCTCCAAATGCCGATTGCCCTGCTTCAAGACCAATATATCCTGGAATTACAGAACCGTCTACTTGTCCACAGATACCGCGAACGGTTTTGTTTCCAACGGCTTCGTGTGAACCTACTAAAATATCACAAGTTGAGGTTCCCATTACACGAACCAAAGTATTTTCTTCAATTTTTGCACCTACAGCACCAGAATGTGCGTCAAATGTTCCAACAGCAATTACAGTATCCGTTGTAAGACCTAATCGAGTTGCCCAAGCGGCACTTAAATTTCCAGCTACAACATCAGAAGTATAGGTTTCATCGTATAATATGCCACGAAGCGCCGCCAGATAAGGATGTAATTTGCCCAAAAATTCTGAATCAGGTAAACCATTCCAGTCTTCATGCCACATCGCTTTATGTCCTGCCGCACATCGGCTTCTTTTGAATGTTTTTAAATCTTTATTGTCAATCAATAAATACGTCATTAAATCACAATGTTCCATCCAAGTATACGCTGCGTTTTTTACCGCCTCATCTTGACGAGCAATGTGTAGAATTTTTGCCCAAAACCATTCTGATGAATAAATTCCACCAACATATTTAGTGAAATTTTCGCCACCCCAATTGGCAGCTAATTCATTGATTTCATTCGCTTCATTAATAGAAGTGTGATCTTTCCATAAAACCATCATGGCATTTGGATTGTTTTCAAAGCCTTTTGTTAATGCTAATGGTGTTCCATCTTCAGTCACAGGTACTGGCGAAGAACCGGTGGTGTCAATACAAATGCTTCGTATTTGCGAAGGTTCTACAGCGCTATTTTGAACAACATATTTTATAGTAGATTCTAATCCTTCAATATGATCTAAAGGGTGTTGACGAAACTGATTTATTGATGCATTGCAAAACTCTTTATTTGCCCATCTTTTATAATGACAAACATTTGATGCTAGTTCTTGCCCATTCTCTGTATCTATTAATACTGCGCGAACAGAATCTGTTCCGTAGTCTAATCCTATAACATAATTTTTCATCACTAAAATTCTTTTTATATAATTACAAATATACTATATTTATTTTATAAGTGTATAAAAAACACTTAATTTAATTCAGTGCTATTATTTTTATTAAAAGCGTAACAAAACAGCTTTTTAAGAGTAAAATAAAAAATAAATGTTTGCAATACATTTATTCCGTTGCGATTATTTCATCTTTAATTTCAAAACACTAACAGAATAGGCAGGAAGACTCGTTTGAGCTTTGTCTCCTTTTAGTTTAAATTCACGTTCTGTAGGGCTAATTTTCTTAGGATTAGCAAATGAGTTTTCATCTTCAAGGTTAGCACTAGTAAGTGTTATCAAAGTTCCTTTTGAAGCTAATTTGCTTCCTTTTAAATCAATACTTACGTCTTGAGCTGTTGCAGATGTATTTACCAGTTTTACAATGACTTCCTTAGTATTTACATCTTTTACCGCTGATGCAAACAAATTATTTTGTCCTGTTACTGGTTTTCCGTCTTTAGTTATGCTTATCAAATCGGTTCCTCTATTTGTTGAAAACAATTTTTGAACATAATAATTAGCAGAACCATATGCTTCTAAATTATTGAACCAAAGTAAATCTGGTGTCCATTGCCAAGCTTCTTCATGAGCCATTAACGGCGCATAAGAAGTTAAATTAACTACTTCAGCATTTCGTTCTAAACCAGTCATAAAAGCAGCTTCAGAGAAAGCACATTCCCAGTTGTTTTTGTTATCTGGACTTGCAATAGCTACACTTTGCGCAGCATATTCACCAGCAAAAACTTTAGGTCCTTTTCTGTCGTATTTATCATAACGAGTAGCATTTTCTCTAAACCATTGTGGGCTTTTGTAATAATGCTCATCTACAATTTCAGCATTTAATTTTTTTAGTTCTAGCATGCCATATTCAAAATAATCTCCTTCCGGAAATGGGCCAGCTCCTGAAACAATAGTCATTTTTGGATATTTTGATTTTATAGCTTTTTCAAATACTTTATATCTTGCAATATAATCTGGTCCCCATTGCTCATTTCCAACACCTATAAACTTCAAGTTGAACGGTTTTGGATGTCCCATATCTGAACGAACTCTTCCCCAAGGTGTGTCAACGCTACCATTTGCAAACTCAATTAAATCCAAAGCATCTTGCACGTAAGGATCTAATTCTTCCATTGGAACTAATTCTCCAGTATTAAATTGACATGCCATACCACAACTCAAAATAGGTAAGGGCTGAGCTCCTAAATCTTCTGAAAGTTGGAAATATTCAAAGAATCCCAATCCAAAAGTTTGGAAATAATCTGGTGCTAGTTTGTGTGCAAATTCGGTGTTCCAACGGTTGATTAAGGTTTCTCTTTTTTCTACATCACCTATAGTTTTTTTCCATTGGTAACGTTGTGCCAATGTTCGTCCCTCTACAATACAGCCTCCAGGGAATCTCAAAAATCCAGGTTTCATATCATATAATAATTGTACGATATCTTTACGCATTCCGTTTTTTCTGTTTTTCCAAGTGTCTTCTGGGAATAACGAAATCATGTCTAAATCAATAGTTCCTTTTCCTTCAAAGGTGATTTTTAACTGTGCTTTTGCCTCAGTTTGAGTAGCCGTAAATTGCGCAGAATACCCTTTCCAATCGTTTGATGTTGGAACAATACTGGTTACGCCTAATACGTTTTTGTTTTTATCAATAAATTGAATGATGATTTTTTTGATTTCACCATTGTGATTTGCTGCTTTTAGTGAAAGATTATATTTAGCATCTTTCTTAATTCCCATGCCTCTAAAGCCTTCGTTAATCATCGAAAATCCTTTAGCATCATTGATTAAAACCCTACAAAAACTTGGATTGGTTTTGTTTTCCAAAGCTTTAATAGTTGTAGCAATACCCGATGTTGTATTGAACGAATGCTTATCACTATTTGGTTGTTCCCAACCCATAAGTGGTGCTTCAAATTCAAACGAACGGTTTTTGATCATCTCAGCGTACAATCCTCCATCGGCAGCAAAGTTGATGTCTTCAAAAAAGGCACCGTACATAGTTGGTTGAATTTTAGTTACCGTATTGGCAGTATTTACCTCCAGATTTGTTTTTTGTGCATTAGCATATAAACCATTCAGTAAAAATCCACAAAGGGTGATTTTGGTGATTAAATTTTGTCTCATTTTTATATTTGTTTAAGGTTTAAAGTCTAAAGTTGTTGGTTTTAAACTTTAATGATTTGTTTTTTTATTCTTTATAATTAATCCAAACTTTCATTTTTCCAACGCCTCTATTAGACCAAGAATAATACGGAATGGCTTTTAAGTTTTCGGTTTGAATGGTATTCACACCTTCTAAAAGAGAATCTTCTTTTTTTACTTTGAAAGTGTCTTTTGCTCCAATGGTTATTGCATCGAAATTAGAAGTATTGTCCGCTTCTTCAATCGCATATACAATTGGACCATATTCTAAAGCAACTTTTCCAATATTGCCTTCAACTTTAGTATTTGTAACTACTTCTTTTACTTCCATTGGAAAATCAAGAACAATTGTTTCTCCTTTTTTCCATTTTTTGGTAATGGTGATGTATCCTTTATTTTCTGTGTAATCGATATGTTTCCCGTTTATAGTAACAATAGTTTTTGCAGTTGAGGTGTTTTTATAACGGTATAAATCTCCAGGTAAAACCTGATTTCTTGCCCAGCTTGGAATACGTAATTTTATTGTAAAAGGAAGTTCATTTTTAGGAGTAACAGTAATCGAAACGTTACCATCCCAAGGATAATTGGTTTGTTGTGAAATTTCCAAATTGTTTTTATCCAATGCTACTTTAGCTGTATTCGAAGCATATAAATTCACATAAAGTACGTCTTTGGAAGTTGAATAAATTAATCCTGGAATTGAAGGAATAAACCGAATCAAATTAGTTGGACAACAAGAACAATCAAACCAAGATTGGCGCGTACATTCGCCACGGTTGAATTTGTAAACTCCATCCGATTCTAATGCATTTGGATAAAAGAATTTTTTCCCGTCTAATGACAATCCAGATATTAATCCGTTGTATAAAGAGCGTTCAATCACATCAAAATAATCCGAATTTCCAGAAATATTATGCAATCTATGGTTCCAATATACATTACCAATAGCGGCGCAAGTCTCATTATAAGCGGTAAGATTTGGTAATTCATAATTTTCACCAAAAGCTTCACCATCATGTTTAGCTCCAATACCACCCGTGATATACATTTTTTTGTTGACCATGTTGTTCCACAAATTATTCACTGCATCACCGTAAGCTTTGTTGTTTTCGATAGCGGCAATATCCGTCATTCCAGCATACATATACACCGCTCTTACCGCATGACCCACCGCTTCTTTTTGCTGAATAACAGGAATGTCATCTTGTGAATAAGCACCATATAATTTGTGGTTTTTTGGATTTCCTCGGTTGTCCAGAAAGTATTTAGCCAAATTCAAATAGGCTTTGTTATTGGTGATTTGGTACAATTTCACTAAGCCAGTTTCTACTATTTGATGACCAGGAACACCGTGAACTTGGTCTGTAGCATCACCGAAAGTTTTAACTAATAAATCAGCGTTTTTTATAGCAATATCCAAGAAATTTTTCTTTCCAGTGGCTTGAAAATGTACTACTGCAGCTTCTATCATGTGGCCTGAGTTGTACAATTCATGACTTATTTGCAAGGATTCCCAACGTTTTCCTTCAATCACGGGAACCCATGGAGCTGGTGGTTTAGCAGGATTTATGGTTCTCCAAGTCGTTAAATAACCATCTTTTTCTTGACCAATTTTCACAATGCTTATTAATGAATCCAGTAAAGTTTCAAGTTTTGGATTGGGTTCACTAATTAAAGTATTTGATGCGCCCTCAATAATTTTATAGACATCGGTATCGTCAAAAGGCATTTGTCCTTTAACGCTGCCTTGCATTTTGCCACCAGCAATTAAGAAGTTGTCCATGCGTCCTTCCTCTTCACATTTTTGAATGGCATATTCGATGGTTTTTTCTTGTACTTTTTTTATTATTGGTAACCAAAAGGCATCGGTCAATTTTACATTCTGAATGTTTACAGGAGTAATGGTATAACCAGATTTTTTTGGAGCAGTTGATTTTTTTGTACGTTGTTGGCTATGTCCGCAAACGGTCATTACTAATAAAACGGCTACTATTGTTTTTTTTATAAAGGTCATTTTGCCTATTATTAATCTGTTCTTAATTCAGTGGTTTTACAATAGGCCATAAGTCGGCATCCCATTGTAGTTCTTTGATTTCTAATTTTGGTCTTCCATTATTCTTGATTTCGTAAGCATGAAAAACGATATAATCTTTGCCATCAAAAGTATAGGTGCTGTTGTGACCTGCGCCATACCAGTTTTTATCTCCTTGAATCAATAAAGTTCCGCCGCCTTCATTCAGCGATTTTCCATCTTTATCCAAGTAAGGCCCAGTTATATTTTTTGATCTTCCGATAACAACTTTATAGGTGCTGTTTTCTCCTCGGCAACATAAATCCCAGGAAAGAAATAAGTAATAATAGCCGTTTTTTCTAAATACAAAAGGAGCTTCTAATTCTGCATCGCCCGGATCTGTATCTTGTAATTCGAAAGTTCTTTTGCGTTTAGCTATCGTATGCCATTCTTCAGGTTGAGCAATGGATTTTAAATCAGGGTTTAGTTTTACCATTTTCAAACCATTCCAAAAAGAGCCAAATGCTAACCAAGGAATATTATTTTCGTCGAATGTTAAATTTGGGTCTATCGCATTCCACATATCACGGTTAGGAATGGATTGGATTACAATCCCGTGATCTACCCATTTGTAAGCAGGATCTTTTGGATTTAAAGTAGTGTTAGTAGCCAAAGCAATCGCCGAAGTATTTTTTGCGAAAGCAGAAACAGAATAATACAAATAATAGGTGTTGTTGTGAAAGGAAACATCAGGTGCCCAAATATGATTTTTGAAATCAGGAACTACCGAGTCAACCCAAGTAGGTTTTTCTTTAAAAATGGCAGGTTCTGGATTCCAGTTTTTCAAGTCTTTCGAACTAAAAGCGCTAATGCCTTGTCCTGTGCAGTACAAATAGTAGGTGTCATTTTGTTTAATCATGACAGGATCATGAACGGTAATATCTTGTGACCATGACGAAATTGACATTGCCAGTAGGAGTATAAGAAATAGGGGCTGTATTTTTCTATGTAATTTCATGTTGTTTATTTTTGAATGCCTTCTGAAGTCATAATAACTCGTTTCATAGTTCCATCTTCATTGTAATACAATCGGTCCACACAAACGGATCTTCTAAAACTTCCACCGTTAGGTTGTGTAGCACCATTGTGATAAATAAAATAATCTTTGCCTTTGAATTCAATAATGGCTTGATGATTTGTATTTGAGTTTCCAGCAAGTTCATTTAAAATTCCTTTGTATTCCCATGGCCCATTGATTGATTTGCTCATAGCGTAGGCAATTTTTTCAGGGAATTGATATGCGTATGACAGATAATACCAATTGTTATGTTTGTGAATCCATGGTGCTTCGGTAAAATTGGGTAAAGAAATGGTTTGTATTGGTCCATCAAGTTCAATCATGTTTGCTTTTAATTTAGCATAATGGCAAACAGAATTTCCCCAGAAAATATAGGCTTGTCCGTCATCATCAATCATAACTGTTGGGTCAATATCATCCCAGTCAATTTTGGTTTGGGTAGTCATATCATTAGTGATAAGTGCTTTTCCCAAGGCATCTTTAAAAGGACCCGTTGGACTGTCTGAAACACCAACACCAATAGCTTTTCCATTGATAGTTCCGTGTGAAACGGTTACATACCAATAAAATTTTCCGTTACGTTCAATAACCTGAGAAGCCCAAGCATCAGAAGTTGCCCATGCAAAATCGGTTACTTTTAGCTGCACAGGATGTTCCTCCCAATGAATCATATCCGATGAGGAATATACTAACCATTCATTCATTTTATAAAAATTGAAATCATTTGGCGCTTCATCATGACCTGCATAGAGATATACTTTGTCTTTGTAAACTAAAGCCGCTGGATCTCCAGTATATTTATCTTTTATGATAGGGTTGTTGAGCGGCATTGAATTACCGCTTTTTTCTTCATTGGCGGAAGCCGAAACGGTATTCGTTTTTACTGCTTTGCAAGAAGACATCAAGACAACGAAAAAGAGAATTAAAAAAATATTTTTCATTTAGTTTTTCTTAATTAAATATCAAAAGGATGAATTAATTTATTTTTTTGCCCCAAACCGGAAGTCCAGCAGCAGTAAGTCCAGAATAGGTAATGGTAACTTTGCGAGTAGCACTTTCCCAGTCCCAAGCATCACTTACTTTGCATTTATTTCCATTTACGGTTAGCGTTTTGCTCGTGCTGTCATACGACCAAGTTCCCGTAATTCCTCCGCTAACTTTCTTGTCGGCAGTCAGGTATATTGTAACTGATTTTTGAATAACTGCATATTGATAATTCATGGTAATTTGTTCCCAAGTTCCTATGAATGAAGCTTCGGTAATTGTTGTTGCTGGTACTGCTGCATAACGTTCAGGATCTACAACTGGCCAACCGTCTTCTGTCCAATTTATGGCTCTCACATGACCCATCATAATGGCATTCGAAACTGCAATTCCTGGAACACCTACCGGTAAACGGGCTTGCGAGGAATAAAACCATTGTTTGGTGTCAGGATTTTGGAAAACGGCACAATGCGAAAATCCAACCCAGCCCGTATGATTGTTAAAAGAATAAGGGTGTGTAAGCATTGGCCAACAATCGGCTCCATTGGTAACATTCGCTCCATTGATTCCTAAATATGGACCTGTAATTGTTCTTGAACGAGCAACACGGGTATTATAAGGTACATCAAGTCCATCATACGCCATAAATAGATAGTAATATTGCGTATCAGGATTGTAGATAATCTCTGGCCCTTCGGAAGCTTGCCAACGACTTGTGGCATTACGAGTGGCAATGCGGGTTCCATAATCACTAAGTGTTTCTAATTTGTCAGGTTTTCCAGTAGCGGGGTTTAATTTTAATGCTGCTATTCCGGAATGCCAAGAACCATATATTAAATATTGCTCCCCTTCAGGAGTGCTAATGAAGCTAGGGTCAATAGCATTAAATTTGAAATAAGCATCCTCCCAATTTCTTGTACCTGTAAAAGAATATGGTTTTAATCCGTCAGGTTCTGAACAAACTACCATTCCTTTGTCTGTCCATGTATTAGAGGCTAAATCATCTGTTTCCGCCAAACCAATAAAAGCTCTTTCTCCCCAAGTGTTATCAAAAGTACTTCCAATTATAGGGTTGTCAACCACAATACAGTAATACATTCTGTATATATTTCCAACTTTTCTAATACAAGGAGCCCAAAATCCATAATTAGGATTTTCTATAGGAGGCAATGCCGGTAGCATGCGTGCTCTTTTATTGTTTAAAGAATCTTTTACCCAAGCAGGCGCAGTTGTCATAGCCGATCCCATGAATTCCCAATTAACAAGATCTTTGGAACGTCTGTAAAAAAAGTGCCCATGTCCGTCCGTTGCATTTCCATAAGAAGCATCAGTTTGGTACATGTAATAATACTCTCCACATTTTTCAACAGATGGATCATGTACGTTTGCCAAATTCCATTGTGAATTACTATTCCAAGAAGCTATTGACGAATAATTGTCAGGATAGGTTGGACCTGGAAAAGTAGGTGTTGGAGTTGGAGTAGGCGTGGGAGTAGGTGTTGGAGTAGGTGAAGGATCAGGTTCTCCACCACTAGAACAACTACTAACAGACACAACTACTAACAGAATTGTTAGCAATAAAACTAATTTTGAAAGGAATCTTGGGTTTCTCATTTTGAGTTTTTATTATTTGGCTTCTAAAACTACAACAGAAAATGCAGGGATTGTTATTTCTAATTTTCCCTTTTTTATTTCAAAACCTTTGTAAACTGTAGGTTTGATTTTTGATGGATTGTCAAATGAATTGTGATCTTGTAGTTTTGGAGATGTTAAGATAGTTGCCGTAACATTTTTAACGCCAAGTTCTTTTATGTCAATTTCGATTTTATTTTCTTTTTTAGAGTCAATGTTTACTAAGGAAACATGAACTAATCCGCTTTTATCTTTAGATGCCGAAGCAGATAAAGCAGGAAGCGTCTGCCCATTGTAAGTATACAAAGGGGAATTAATTGTCATTGGCAATAATTGTGCATCGTGATGTACTGTGTACATTTTCATAACGTGATACGTTGGCGTAAGCAACATTTTTTCATTCTCAGTTAAAATAACAGCTTGCAAAACATTTACCGTTTGGGCAAGGTTTGCCATTTTTACTCTTTTAGAATGATTGTTGAAAATATTCAAAGTCGTTCCAGCAATCATAGCATCTCGCATGGTGTTTTGTTGGTATAAAAATCCTGGATTTGTACCTTCTTCTACATCATACCATCCGCCCCATTCATCAACGATAAGTGCTATTTTGTTGTCTGGATCATATTTATCCATAATGTCAGAATGTTTGGTCACTAACTCTTCCATTTTAAGTGCAGTTTGCATGGTTGCAAAGTATTGTTCTTCGTCAAATTTAGTTGAGGACCCTTTCTTTTCCCATTTCACAAAAGAATAGGAATGAAGTGCAACGCCTTCAATTAAGTTTTTAGGAATGTCACGCATTAAAACTTCTGTCCAGTGGTAATCCGCAACATTTGCTCCTGAAGCAATTCTGAAAAGTTTATCGTTGTTTGACCAATCAGTCATAAAAGTTGCGTATTGTTTGTACAGATTCGCATAATATTCGGGAGTCATGTTTCCACCACATCCCCACATTTCATTACCTACTCCCCAGAAACTAACTCCCCATGGTTTTTCACGATTGTTTTTTTTGCGCAGTTCTGACATTGGGCTACCACTATCATGGTTAACATATTGTACCCATTGTTCTAATTCTTGAACGGTTCCGCTACCTACATTGCTAGCTAAATATGGTTCAGTATCTAAAACTTCACATAAATTTAAAAAATCATGTGTCCCAAAACTATTGTCTTCAGTAGTACCTCCCCACCAACGGTTTACAATACTTGGTCTGTCTTCTTTTGGACCAATACCGTCTTTCCAGTGATACGTATCTGCAAAGCAACCGCCAGGCCATCTTAAGTTAGGTATTTTTAACTCTTTTAAGGCAGAAATAATATCGTTACGAACCCCTTTTGTATTTGGAATAGTACTCTTTTCTCCAACATAAAAACCGCCATAAATACACTTTCCTAAATGTTCAGCAAAATGACCATAAATGTGTTTGCTAATGATTGGCGCATCACTACTGTTTTTTAGAGAAAGTACCGTGGTTTCTTTTTGTGCAAAAATAATTTGATTGCAAAAAGTAAAAATAAATAAGATTAATAGTGCTTTTTTCATGGTGTCTTTAAGTTATAATATCACGTGGTAAGCTTATAATAAACTTACCACATGATATTAAAAAAATTAACTAAATCAGGTAAAAAATATATTAATAACCTGGATTTTGAACTGTTCCAGGGTTATTGTCCATTTCTAATTGTGGGATTGGGAAAAATTCACGTCCAGCTGCATAAGAGTTAAACTCAACATCTCTAGTTTTCAACCAAGCCAATTTTGTTGGGTTTTCTAACCATCCCCATCTGCGAATATCATCAAAACGATGTCCTTCAAGTGGGAATTCTAAGAATCTTTCATGACCTATTTGCTCTCTCATACCTTCTTGAGTTAAGCCTGGTTTTGCTGTAGCTAAGTTAGGCAAACCTACGCGATCTCTAACCATTTGGATATAAGTATAAGCACCTGGTGTGTCACCTGTTTCGTTTAAACATTCAGCATACATTAATAATATATCAGAATATCTTAATAAACGCTCGTTTATACCAGAACGCCAGTCAAACTCATTTGCATAGTTACCATCAGAGTTTTGATATTTTCTACAAAATAAATCATTTAAATCTCCTGGGTTCGCAGCATAGAATGACGCAAAATCTTGCCCGTAAAGTTGCATTCCTCCTGGTTTGTTGTAGAACATAGTAGCATCTAAACGAGGATCTACACCGCCAGTTGTTGTTAACTCATCATGGAATTCATTAAACAAAGTCCATGTTGGTTGAACGTCTGTCCATCCAAAAGCTCTTGGCGCATAAGTAATTGCTCTTGCTGAAGTTTTACCCCAACCAGAAGCCGGAGCACCACCCCAACCTAAGTCAACACCACCAGCGCTTCTGCTGAATTGTACTTCAAATAGAGACTCTGAATTGTTTTCATTTGCATCTGTAAAATTATCACGGTAATTAGATACTAAAGAGTAAACACCTAAATCAATTACTTGTTTGAATGCTATTTTAGCATTAGTAAAATCTTTAGTAAATAAGTATGCTTTACCTAAATATCCTAAAGCAGCTCCTTTTGTAGCTCTTCCTTTTTGGTTTGCATCTAAACCAGTAATACTTGTGTAAGAAGTAGGAAGTAATTCGGCTGCTGCTTTAAAATCAGCAATAACTTGTGCCCAACCTTCTTCTTGAGTTTTTTGTGGATTATATACAGTGATTTCTGTAGGTAATGGCACATTTTTGAACATGTTTACAGCATGGAATAAATACAAACCTCTTAAGAAATAAGCTTGTCCTAAGATTCTGTTTTTAAGTCCAGCATCTTCCATTTCTATGTTAGGAACATTTGTTAAAACTTGATTAGCACGGTAAATACCTTGGTAATATGTTTCAAAAGCCCAACCATAAATAGCTGCGTTAGAAACATTTGAGTTAAAACGTCCCACATTGTACATAGCGTCCCATGGGCTGTTACTTCTAGTGTCGTCTCCTTTTAAGTCTAATAATAATGGAGTACTTCTCATGTACGTACCATCAGTAAGTAAACTTCCGTATGCTGCATTCACACCTTCGATGGCGTCTTGATCTGTTTTCCAGAATGAATCCACTGCGTCTTGATTAGGATCAACTTGAACTAAATCTTCATTATTAACACAACTCGTAAGTACAACAGAGAGTGAGAAGAAAACAGTTAGATAATTAAATATTTTATATTTCATTTTGATTCGTTTTTAATTGGTTAACTAATTTTAGAAATTCACTTCAAGTCCTAAAGAGAAAGTTCTAGGATTTGGGAATGAACCACCGTCATATCCTCTAGAGAATAATCCGTCATTGCTGTTAAAATCAGGATCGTAACCTTTGTATTTGCTGATTATTAAAAGGTTTTGACCATTTACATATACTCTCGCTTTTTGAATAAAACTTTTTTCTGAAACTGGGATTTCATATCCAATTTCCATTGTTTGAAGTTTTATGTAATCACCACTTTCAACAAATCTATTAGAATCTCTTCCGTTTGCATTAGGATCACCAATAATTGGGCGAGGAACATTTGTATCAGTATTTGTAGGTGTCCAGTAATCAAGCATATCTGTACTGTGGTTTCCATATTGTCCACCCATTAAGTTACGGTACATTGCATTGAATACTTTGTTTCCACCACTTCCTTGCCAAAACATAGAGAAATTCCAGTTTTTGTATGAGCTATTGAAGTTTAAACCGTAGCTATATTTAGGTATTGTAACTCCTTGATACGTTCTGTCAAGATCACTAATTTTACCATCACCGTTGATGTCTTTGAATCTGATATCTCCAATTCCAGCGTTTGTTTGTGTAGGAGCTGCAGCAATTTCTCCAGCATTTTGGAAAATACCATCTGTTTCGTAAGCGTAAATTTCACCTATTGATCTTCCAAATTCTGTTTTTGAAGCTGCACCATAGATAGGGTTTCCGTCAAGTCCAATTTGCAACACTTTGTTTTTCAATGTTCCAACGTTTGCAGAAATACTATACTTGAAGGCATTTTTGTTGTTGTTATAAGTAGCCGCTAATTCTAAACCATTATTTCTAACAGCACCAGCATTAGTAGTTACGCTAGCAGGAAAAGCACCTGTTGAAAACGGAAGTGGAACTCCAATTAAAAGGTCTGTAGATTTTTTTACATAATATTCTGCAGATAATTGCAAGTCATTATTAAACAATCCTACCTCAAGAGCTACGTTACTTGTTTGAGTTTCTTCCCAGTGTACATTTGGATCTAAAGCACTAACCACAGTTGTTCCTGGAGCAAGGGCATTATTGAAATCATAACCAGCAAAACTATTAATTGTAGTTGCAAAAAAGTAAGTTGGGATAGTGTTATTCCCTAATATACCATAACCACCTCTAAGCTTAACATTGCTTACCC
Source organism: uncultured Flavobacterium sp. (assembly GCA_963512955.1). Classification (GTDB taxonomy): domain Bacteria; phylum Bacteroidota; class Bacteroidia; order Flavobacteriales; family Flavobacteriaceae; genus Flavobacterium. The sequence goes on from CAUPOP010000025.1 coordinate 37,033, forward strand.
ATTCTGGTAAGTGAATGAATTTCTCGTTGCTAATTTTCCAAGCACCTGAAAAGGAATAAAAATTACCCTTATTAAATTTTTGGCTAAAAAGAGACGTTTTATCTTGTCTGAAGTTAGCAGTAAACAAGTAACGATCATCATAAGCGTAATTAATTCTGCTTAAGTAAGATGTACCAGTAATTGTATTTTCATATTCTCCAGCACTTTGTGCATCAGCATATTCTAAGTGGCTGATTTCTCCTGGTTGGTAACCTACACCTCTAGACCAGTGGTTGTAATTATCACTTCTTTCTTGTACCCAACCAGCTAAAGCATCAATTTTATGTTTATCGATTGTCAATGAGTAAGTCAATAAGTTATTAAGGAAAGTTCTTGATTGGCTTCCAGTAGATACGTCTAATGCTGCTTCTTCATTAGTAGTTATATAGTACCATCCTAAATCACTTGGCGGTACAAATTTTCTGTTTTGCCAATCTAAACGGTCATAACTTGCGTCTAATTTGTATTTTAAACCGGGTACAATTTCATATTCACCCCAGATATCACCAATAAAACGATTTCTTTTTCCGTTGTTAGTTATTAAGTTGTTATATCCAATAACGTTCATTGAAATAGCTCTTTGCGTTAAGTTAGTTGTTCCTCCGTATCCACCTAATCTGTTCGCATCGTATACAGGCATTGTAGGAATTGCACCTAATAAATCACTTATTGGTGATTCACCAGCATTATATTCATTAAAGTTCTCTTTGTCAGATTGAGTAAATCCTATTTTAGAGCCATATTTAAATTTTCCTTTTTTACCTGTTAAATTTAAGGTAGTAGAAAGTCTTTGATAATTTTGAGGAGAATTAATATAACCACTGTTTTTGAAATAATCGACATTCATGTTGTAGCCTAAATTTTCAGCTCCGCCACTAAATGTTAACGAATGGTTCTCAACAACTCCAGTTTCAAAAGCAGCATTTTGCCAATTCGTATCTACATTATTGATAAAAAGTGGATTAGAAGCATCATTACCTGGAGCTATAGTCAATCCAGCATTTGCTTCAGCTGCACTTGTAATATTTTGGTATCCAACTCTATCGGTAAGAGACCATTTTTTGGCTACATTTTGAACTCCAAAAAGCGATTTGTATTTGATGTCAAATTTACCAGCTTTCCCTTTTTTAGTAGTAATAATGATTACCCCATTTGCACCACGAACTCCATAAATAGCTGCAGAAGAGGCATCTTTTAATACTTGCATAGACTCGATTTCTCCAGTAGCAAAATCATAAGGGCTGTCCACAATCATTCCGTCAATTACAAATAAAGGATTGTTGTTACTGAATGAGTTGATACCTCTAATTTTGATATTAACAAATCCGCCAGGCTCTCCAGATGATTGTACTGTTACACCAGGAACTTGTCCTTGTAACATTTTTGCAGCATCATAAGTTACGGTCTTTTTAGCATTGTCCATGTTTACAACACTTATCGAACCAGTAAGGTCTGATTTCTTTTGCGTTCCATATCCCACAACAACAACTTCGTCAAGCGCAGTTAAATCGTCTTTTAATGAAATATTGATTTTAGTTTGGTTCCCAACTTGAACTTCTTGATTAGCTGAACCAACATACGAAAATACAAGTACGTCTCCAGAAGAAGCTTTTATTGAATAATCACCATCTAAACCAGTTACAGTTACATTATTTGTTCCTTTTACTAAAACATTTACACCAGGTAAAGGCATTGCGTCTTTAGCTGAAGTAACAATACCTGTAATAGTCTTGTTATTTTGAGCAAATACACTGTAAGAGGAAATTAGCATAACTACTAATGCTAGTAGCCATTCTTTTTTTGGCAATAAAAAATTGCAATAAAGAAATAATCGGTGGTTTGTTTTCATTCTCTTTTTATTTAGGTTAATTATAAGTGTGTGTTTTACATTTGTAAATTTAATTAAAAAAAATCCACAAAAACAAATTAATATCTTAAAAAAAGGAGCTTAAAAAAATACATCTTACAAATTAAGTGTGAATTTAACATTTAAAAATTGTGCTTTTTTTAAAAAACACGGCTGTTTTGTCTTTTTTTTGGTTAAAAAGAATGTATTTGAATAAAAAAACAGTTATTTCCATAAAAAGAATGAATTCTAATTTTTTTATGTTTTTTTAAATTTATGGTTAAAATTTCACTCAAATTAGGCTAAAAATTACCGTTCTGTTTTTTATTTTGTAGTAAAAAAGGGATAATTTATGTTAATTTCAAACGTTTTCGAATGTTAAAAACGCTTAAAAAGGGTTTTGATTCAAAATAATCATCTTTGTTTTGGAATTTCTATCAAATTTGGATTCCAATTCGGTATTACTGATAATTTAAATATATTGATGTCTTTTTTAAGAAATAAATAAGCTAACTATTCTTTTTAATTAAGCACTCAAAAGGCTAGTTTAGATTGAATATGTAGTTAGTAAGTTTACTAAGTGTAAAAACTACATTAATTAATTATGTATTTTTTGTGAAAGTTGCTATATTTACGCTGAAAAAATAAGATAGGATGTTAAATAATTATAGTTCGGCAGATAAAGTTTTATTGGCTGTAGATTGTATCATTTTTGGTTTTGATAATGAAGGGTTAAAAATTCTTTTGATTAAAAGGGATTTTGAACCTGAAAAAGGGAAGTGGTCTTTGATAGGAGGGTTTCTTAAAAAAGAAGAAGTATTAGATACTGCCGCGATTAGGATTTTGAATCGATACACCGGTCTTCAAGATATTTATATGGAACAATTATATACGTATAGTGAAATAGATCGTGATCCAGTTGAAAGAACAATTTCGGTTGCTTATTATGCATTAATTAATATTGAAAATCATAATGCGGAATTAATTAAAAATTATCACGCACAATGGTTTAGTGTTCCAGATGCACCAAAATTAATTTTTGACCACAACAGCATGTTGGATCATGCCATCAGAAGATTGCGTTATAGAACTTCTATTAAACCTGTTGGTTTTGAACTTTTGCCTGAAAAATTTACAATGCGTCAATTACTAGAATTGTATGAAGCTATATTGAGTAAAGAATTAGACAAACGAAATTTTATAAGTAAAATAAATTCTCTTGATATTTTAATAAAACTAGACGAAAAAGACATGTTGTCCTCTAGAAAAGGGTCTTATCTCTATACGTTTGACAAAGAAAAATACGATGCAAAATTATTGAATGATTTTGTTTTGAACTTATAGTTAAGAACTTAACTAGAGTTAGAACTAATAAAAAAGGAAGCTTCTTAAAATGAGGCTTCCTTTTTTTACAAACTAACTAAACTAACTTTAATGAAAAACTATTCTTCACTCTTTGATTGACTACAATTTCAATGATTTTTAGAATAGTTTATAATATATTGACTGCTCAAAAATGGAAACAGCAGTCTTAAAATGTTTATTCTAGCTATTTCCTTTGTTGTAATCCGCTAAGAAAGTAGCCAGACCACTATCCGTAAGCGGATGTTTCATCAAACCTTCAATTGCGCTTAATGGTCCAGTAATTACATCAGCTCCAATTTTTGCACAATTCAGAATATGCATGACGTGACGAACTGAAGCCGCCAGAATTTGTGTTTCAAAACCATAGTTGTCGTAAATCAATCGAATCTCTTCAATTAAAGCCATTCCGTCTGTAGAAATATCATCTAATCTTCCGATGAAAGGGGATACATAAGTAGCTCCAGCTTTTGCAGCTAGTAATGCTTGACCAGCTGAAAATACCAATGTACAATTCGTTCTGATTCCTTTATCCGAAAAATATTTTATAGCTTTTATTCCTTCTTTGATCATTGGAATTTTAACTACAATTTGTGGATGTAAATCAGCAAGTTTTTCACCTTCGGCAATCATTCCTGCTAAATCTGTTGAAATAACTTCGGCACTTACATCACCATCTACTAATTCACATATTTTCACATAATGTGCAATAATATTATCAGCTCCTGTAATTCCTTCTTTTGCCATTAGCGATGGATTTGTAGTAACTCCATCAAGAATTCCTAAATCATTTGCTTCTTTTATGTCTTTTAAATTCGCGGTATCTATAAAAAATTTCATCTTTTTATTATTTATATTATGGGTTAATTTATTTACTTTCTTGTATGTATTTTAGGATTTCCTGGCAAACATTTTCGCTGGTAAATCCAAATTTTTGGTCTAAAACACTAGCTGGAGCAGAATATCCAAAATGTTCTAATCCAATAATTTTTCCGCTGTCGCCAATTAATCCTTCTAGATTTACTGGAAGTCCTGCTGTTAGTCCAAAAACCAATTTCCCTTTAGGAATAATACTTTCTTGATATGCTGCTGATTGCTGTTTGAATAAACCTTCAGAAATAATTGAAGCGACATTTATATTTAGATTTTTTTCTTTTTCTAAAACAATAGCTGCATCCAAAAGTGTTGAAACTTCAGATCCGTTAGCTATTAAAGTAATGTCTGGATTACGGGTTGATTTTACTAAATAACCTCCTTTTTTAGCTTCAGTTGCCTCTTGGTATCTGGAGTTTTCAGCGGGAATATCTTTAATGTTTTGTCTCGAAAGAATCAAAGCAGTTGGTGTATTAGTGTTTTTTAAAGCCATATCCCAAGCTACTGAAGTTTCAATAGCATCAGCTGGTCTTAAGGCTAATAAACTTTGGTGTCCAGAATGGTTTTTTATTTTTTCTAACAAACGCATTTGTGCTTCTTGTTCAATAGGTTGGTGGGTTGGTCCATCTTCACCTACTCGAAATGAATCGTGTGTTAAGACATATTTTACGGGTAATTCTTGAATAGCAGCTAATCGAATGGCAGGTTTCATATAATCTGAAAACACAAAGAAAGTAGCTACAACAGCTACAACACCTCCGTGAAGGGCAATTCCGTTCGCGATTGAAGTCATTGTAAGTTCAGCAACACCAGCTTGTAAAAACGCACCTTCGAAATTGTTTTTTTGTAAAACAGATGATTTTTTAAGGAATCCATCCGTTTTATCACTGTTTGATAAATCCGCAGATGATACAATCATGTTTTCTACATGTTCTGCTAAGTAAGCTAATACGGCTGATGAAGCATCTCTGGTAGCTGCATTTGATTTTTGAATAACGTTACTTAAATCTAATTCGGGTAATTTTCCAGATAAAAACAGCTCCATTTTTTGGTTTAATTCTGGATTTTCTTTTTTCCAAGTCGCTATCTGATGCTTTTTGTAAGCGGTATCTTCGGCTTTTTTGGCTAAGACTTTTGAATAATGTGTTTCAACTTCTTCATAAATTCCAAAAGGATTTTCAGGATTTGCACCTAAATTAATTAAGGTTTTTACATAATCTGCTTTGGTATCACCAATAGGTTTTCCGTGTAGTTCACATTCGCCTTCATACATATCGCCATCTGCGGTAACGCATCCTTTTCCCATAATTGTTTTTCCAATTATTAAGGTTGGCTTTTCTGCTTCATGATTGGCTTCATTCAGTGCTTTTCTGATTTGTTCATGGTCATGTCCATCAATTGTAATGACTTTCCATCCCCAAGCTTCATATTTCATAGCAGTATCTTCTGAGGTAACTTCATTCGTCATCGATGAAAGCTGTACATCATTCGAATCATAGAACATGATAAAATTGTTTAAGCCCAAATGCCCTGCAATTCTGCCTGCACCCTGCGAAATTTCTTCTTGAACACCACCGTCAGTGATGAAACCATATATTTTATGTGTAAAAACCCCTTTGAATCGAGCGTCTAGAAACTTGGCAGCAATAGCGGCACCAACTCCCATAGCGTGTCCTTGACCTAGAGGACCAGAAGTGTTTTCTATTCCTCTAAGAACATCTACTTCTGGATGACCTGGAGTTACAGATCCCCATTGTCTAAAACTTTGCAAATCTTCTTTTTTATAATTCCCTAATAAATAATATTGGGAATACATTAAAGCGGATAAGTGTCCTGCATCCATAAAGAAACGGTCTCTAAAAGGCCAATCCATTTGTGTTGGATCAAAATTTAAATATTCTGTATATAAAATGTGCAAGAAATCAGCACCTCCCATAGCGCCACCCGGATGCCCTGAATTTGCTTTTTCGACCATTGATATGGCTAAAGCTCTAATGTTGTCAGCAGCTAAATTGTCAATTTTTTTATTCATGTTTATATTGTAAAAATTAAATATGCTTTGCTATTCTACTACAAATCCCTGTTATTTTTGATATACTAAATGTTTATACGGTCAACGATAGATTATTCTATTTCAGTATGGAGTTGTTGACTAATGTATTGTATCTGAGTAATTATCTGTGTAAAATAATAATAAGTGTAAAAAATACATTTACAAATGTAAACAAATTTTTTTTACAAAAACAAATAAATTTTTTTTCTTGCTTTTTTTGTGATGAAAGAAGAGTTAGGGGAATTAATTAAAAACTAAAACCTTTTTTTACAATGAGTTTCGGATGATTAAGGCGCTTTTATTTTCTATTTGTTCCTTTTTTCCTTTCAAAATCATTTGTGCCAAAATTTTTCCCATGGTTTCAAAATCTGTTGAAATTGTTGTGATTCCGTTTTCAACAATCTTTTTTAATGGAGTTTCGTTATAGGAAACAATGCCATAATCATCACCTAGTTTTAGCTCTTGTAATTTTGCTTTTTCAATTACTTGAACTAAATCACGATCACTTGGAATAACATATACTTCTCCTTTTTTTATTTCTTTATTTTTAAACTCAGTAATAATTTCATAATCGAAAGCAAAGTCTTTGCAAAAATTCTCGAATCCAATTTTCATTCCTAAAGGTTCTCTAAAGCCCGGAAAAATCATAATTAGTTTTTCGTATTTATTTAATCTTGATTTTCCTTTTATTAAACCATTATAAATGTCTTTCAAATGATTTTGGAATACCGCGGGATAGGATTTTAGCTCAGGATTAGTCTGGTCTAATATATAAACTTCATTTACTGGTAGGGTTTCTATAATTGCTGCGGCTCCAACTAAATTAGTAGGCATAATGATATATTTTGTATAGTTACCATTGCTGTCGTTGATTAGTTTTTGGAAAACTTGTAGGTTAAAATGATGAAAGAAAATATCTACTTGAACATCTCTTCCAATGTTTTCTAAAAAGGAATTATACAGGTCTTCTTTGAAAATATTTAATTCTTCAAAAAGTAAAAAAATGCGTTGTTTTATGCGGACTTCAGTGCTTTTTATATAGTAGCCCTTGCCAAGAATAGCGTAGATTATCCCTCTTTTTTTCAATTCTTCGTAGGCTTGTAAAACCGTATCGCGCGACAAAGAAAACTCGAGACATACTTTGTTTATTGAAGGAAGTCTTTCGTCTTTTTTTAAGTTGCCTTCCTCAATAGTTTTTTCAATAGAGTAAATAATTTGTTTGTATTTCGGAATCCCTTGATTTTTCTGAACATTTATAACTTTCATGATTCGGCTTTTTGCAAATATACAAAAACTGGTAGGTACTGGTATGCAAAGTGTGATGAATATTTTAATTTTGAATTTCATATTTGATAAAAAAATAATGAAAATAAAAGATATATCTCATTTAAAGCCCGCTTGCGTAATGGAATTGTTTGGTTTGACACCAGATAATGACACTGTCGATTCTATTGAATTGACTAATAAAAAAGGGATGCAATTAAAAGTTATCACTTATGGCGCAACCATTACATCATTAAAAATGCCATTGAAAAGAGGCGGTTTTGTGGATGTGGTTTTAGGATTTGATGATTTAGAATCTTATATCAATTCATTTGATTTAGAAAGTCCTCCTTATTTTGGAGCAACTATTGGACGATATGCCGGTAGAATTAATAATGGTGTTTTTAGTTTAGAAAATGAATTAATCTCTCTTCATAAAAATAATAGGAATCATTCGCTTCATGGAGGGAAAAAGGGATTTAGCCAAAAAATATGGGAGATAAAAAACGTGAAAGAAGGTAAAAATCCATCGGTAACTTTGACTTATTTAAGTCCAAATAATGAAGAGAATTATCCAGGAGAATTGTCAGTTAATTTAACCTATACAGTATCTGAAGAAAATGAATTAATTGTTGAGTATACAGCTACAACTAATCAAGATACAATCATAAATTTAACGCATCACAGTTATTTTAATCTGGATGGTCATGAATCAACTATCTTGAATCAGGATCTTAGAGTGAATTCAGTAAGGGTATTAGATACCACTCTGGAAAACATTCCAACTGGTTGGTTTTTAAATGTTGCACATTCCCCATTTGATTTTAGAAAACCAAAAGTATGTCCGAAAAAAATTGATTCAACCTTTGTTTTGAAACAAAATGAAGAGTTTGCAGCTTCACTTTTCAATAAGAAAAATAATTTAAGAATGTCGGTATATACAAATCAGCCAGCTGTTCATATTTATGTAGGAGGTAATTGTTTCAATACAATACAAGGAAAAGAAAATGCCGATTATCATTCGCTGAGTGGGATTTGTTTTGAAACTCAAAATTTTCCAGATGCACCAAATCATGAACATTTTCCGAGTTCGATATTGAGAAAAGAAGAAATATATTATCATAAAACTATTTATAAATTTCAATCCTTTTAAGATGAAAAAAATTAAAAGCACGCTGTTTTTTAGTATGATAATTTCATTAGTTTTTAGTTCCTGTACTTCACAAACTATTGACAAACCAGTGCAGCCAATTAATAATTTTGCTAAAGGTGCTGATGTGGGTTGGTTGCCACAAATGGAAGCCACTGGATATAAATTTTATGATACTGATGGTAAGCAAAAAGATTGTTTGCAATTGCTGAAAGACCGAGGAATGAATACCATTCGGTTGCGGGTTTGGATGAATCCTTCGAATGATAAAGCGAGCGGACATTGTAGTCCAGCCGAAACCGTAACCATGGCAGTTCGTGCCCAAAAAATGGGAATGCGCATCATGATCGATTTTCATTACAGTGATTCATGGGCTGATCCTGGCAAACAATTCAAGCCAAAAGCATGGGAGAATCATAGTTTTTTAGAATTACAAAACGATGTTTACAATCATACTTTTGAAGTGTTAAATCTGTTGAAAGCAGCAGGAGTTACGCCAGAATGGGTACAAGTTGGTAATGAAATTCCGGGTGGAATGCTATGGCCTGAAGGGAAATCTTCAAATTTTGTTCAACTCGCTCAGTTATTAAACAAAGGATACGATGCTGTTAAAGCGGTAGATGCTAAAATAAAAGTAATTGTTCATCTTGATGAAGGGAATAACAACGAAAAATTTAGATGGTTTTTTGATAATGCTAAAGCAAATGCTGTGAAGTATGATGTGATTGGATTGTCCTATTATCCTTTTTGGATCAAGAAAGATTATACAGAAACCATTACAGATTTATCGAATAATCTAAATGACATGACAACTAGATATGACAAAGAAGTTATGGTTGTTGAAGTTGGTGGTATTGATACTTTGGAACAAAATACATATGACATGTTAACTGCTGTTATAAAAGCGGTAAAAGCAGTGCCAAATAATAAAGGGTTGGGTTTGATTTACTGGGAGCCCCAAGGAGCCAAATTGTGGAGTAACTATGAATTAAGCGCATGGAGATTTGACGGAAAACCATCTATGGCACTAGATGCGTTTAAAGAATAGTTTGCGATATGTCAAAATTAAAAAACACTAACTTTATAAAGTTAAATCAATAAAAAAATGAAGCAATTGACACGTTTTCTGGTTGTATTTTTAGTATTTACACAAATGGCTTTGTGTCAAACACGAGTCGTTAAAGTGTTAGATGCTAATTGGAAATTTCAAAAAGGCGATTTTGAAGCCGCGTATAAAGTAAATTTTAATGATTCAAAATGGGAGTCCGTAACTGTTCCGCATGATTGGGCAATTTACGGGCCTTTTGATAAAAATGTTGATATACAAAATGTTGCTATTGTTCAAAATGGAGAAAAAATAGCTACCGAAAAAACAGGGCGAACAGGTGCTTTACCCCATATCGGAACGGCATGGTACCGCAATACATTTACATTACCTAAAGATTCTAAAGGGAAAAAAATAATTTTACTTTTTGAAGGCGCAATGAGTGAACCTCAAGTGTATTTAAACGGAAAAAAAGTTGGGGAATGGGCGTATGGTTATAGTTATTTTTATTTTGATGTTTCCCAATTTATCCAGCAAGGAGCTAATACATTGGCAGTAAAACTGACCAATAAAGAATTTGCTTCGCGCTGGTATCCTGGTGCCGGTTTATACCGAAAAGTAAGTGTTATTGTAAAAAATAATGAAAGCATTGACCAATGGGGGCAGTTCGTAACGACACCTTTTATCAACGAAGAATTGGCTAAAGTTAACATTAAAACCAAAGTTTCTGGAGAAAATAGTCGTTTAGTTACCACTATTTTTGATTCCGAAGGACATAAAATAAGTTCAGTGGAGTCAGCGGAAAAATTCGGGAATGAGTTCGATCAAAACATAAAAGTAGAAAAGCCAAAATTATGGAGTCCTGAAACCCCTTATTTGTATAAAGCGGTTTCTCAATTGTATGTTGGAAATGAACTGAAAGATGAGACTTCAACTCGTTTTGGAATTCGAGAAATAAAATACGAGCCTAATAAAGGCTTTAGTCTTAATGGAAAGATAACTAAATTTAAAGGAGTTTGTTTGCACCACGATCTGGGTCCTCTTGGAACTGCCGTAAATAAAGCTGCGTTACGCAGGCAAATGGAGATATTAAAAGATATGGGCTGCAATGCAATACGTAGTTCACACAATATGCCTTCTTTCGAGCAGCTTGAATTGGCGGATGAAATGGGTTTTATGTTTCTAGCGGAGAGTTTTGATGAATGGGTATTACCAAAAGTAGAAAATGGATATCATCGTTTTTTTGAGGAATATGCCGAG
>CAUPOP010000026.1:0-46552 GCA_963512955.1 uncultured Flavobacterium sp.
AATTTTCATTGAAAATGTGAAATTTCGTTGTACATTTGCACCCGAAACAACGCGGGATAGAGCAGTAGGCAGCTCGTCGGGCTCATAACCCGAAGGTCACAGGTTCGAGTCCTGTTCCCGCTACTAAGAATTTTATTGAAAATACAAACGCACATCGCGGGATAGAGCAGTAGGCAGCTCGTCGGGCTCATAACCCGAAGGTCACAGGTTCGAGTCCTGTTCCCGCTACTAGAAAGCTTCAGAGAAATCTGGAGCTTTTTTTATGGAGTAAAGTCAAATTAGGAATTCCTTACAACACTATTGGTTTACATCACAAAACTAATTCACATAAAAAAACCCGTGATGGTTTGTCACGGGTTCATTCAATAAATTAATAAACTATTCAACTTTGAACGAATAAAACACAATCTTATTATTACTAATACTATAATTTAATTAATTCTATTTTTAAAATATCAGACTAGTCTTCAGAGGCTATTGCTGTATTGTCTTTAGCAACTTCTAAAACAATGGCAACACCTTTATCATTAAGCATGGTCATATTTAATGTGTCTAATGATGCTAAATTTTTTGATACTAATCCGCTGAACATATTATATGAAATGTTCATTTCTTTTAGATTTCTCAGTTTTTCAAGCTCGAGAGGAACTTGCCCTTCTAAATTATTGTCAAACAAACTAAGGTTTTCTAATGATTTAAAATTAACAACTCCGTGTGCCAACTTTCCAGAAAGTTTATTACTACTTAATAATAATATTTTTAATGTATCAATTTCATATAATGAAGTAGGTATTTGTCCCACTAATTCATTGTTATATAATGACAATGTTTGTAATTGTTTCAAATTTCCAATAGAAGATGGTAGCTCTCCAGAAATTACATTCATATACAACTCTAAACTTTCTAATTTTACCATTTTACAAATAGAAGTTGGTATTGAACCTGATAGTTGATTGAAGGAAATATCTAATTTTTTTAGCTCTTTTAAATTCCCAATAGCTTCAGGAATTGTTCCTGTAATATGGTTTTTGTGCAAATTTAGTTCTTGTAAATTAACCAGATTACAAATTTCCTTTGGTAAAGCTCCTACTAAATTATTATCTGCTAAATTTAGAGCTACAACTTTATCATTTTCTAATACAACACCAGGCCAAGTAGCAACAGGAGATGACAAATCCCATTTTACTTTCCATTGGTTTCCGTTCGTGGATTTATATAATTTTACAAGAGCTGCCTTTTCGACTTGAGACACTTCTGCCAACATTGAAACTGAAAATAAAACTGTAAAAAATATGGGGGTTAGCTTTTTCATAATACAAATCATTAAATTCAACAGAACTAAATTAGTTATTTTATCGTTAATCAGCAAATAACATCGATAAAATACCTAAAATTATTATTATTCGAAATAATAATCTTACAAAATTTAATAATTTTAATAAAAAATAATTTCATAAATTTGAATTACAAACCTTTAAAAACTAATTTTATGGAAATCAACTTTTTAGCTCTATTTGTAGCGGCTTTATCTACATTAATCGTGGGGTTCATCTGGTACAACCCAAAAGTTTTCGGAACCATTTGGATGAAAGAATCTGGAACGACCGAAGAAAAAATGAAAGGATCAAATATGGCATTGATATTTGCAACTTCATTCGTTTATGCTTTCTTCATCAGTTTTGTACTTCAATCACTAACCATACACCAAACAGGTGCTTTAGGAATGGTTGGTGGTGATGCATCAAAAGCCTTACCTTCTTACGCTGCATTCCTCGCAGATTACGGCACAGCCTTTAGAACCTTCAAACATGGTGCGCTACATGGTTTTCTTACTGGATTATTCTTAGTCTTACCTATAATAGGCACCAATGCTTTGTATGAAAAAAGAAGTTTTAAATACACTCTAGTAACAAGCGGTTTCTGGATTGTGTGCTTAATGATTATGGGCGGCATTATTTGTGCTTGGGAATAAATATATTAAACTAAATCTCGACATAAAATTAACGAGATTTAGTTTAAATTTTATCAATATTTTTAGCCAAGTCAATATCTTTATCCGTAACCGAATTTTGCGCATCATGTGTATTTAACCTAATCCTGAGCTTATTATACACATTAAAAAATTCTGGATGATGGTTTGCCTTTTCAGCTAACAAACCAACTTGAACCATAAATCCTAGAGCTTGAGAAAAATTTGCAAACAGAAAGTTTTTCTCAATTGCATTATCAATATAATGCCAATCTTTTAGATCTTCTAATTGACTTTGTATCGTCTTGATGTCATATCTTTCCATAATGTACATTTTTAATTCCCCTAAAGTTAGTCAATTTCAATTCAAACAAGAAAATTTTAAATTTATTAGCTATTTTTGGCAAAACATCCAACTCTGATTTGAGCACTTCCTATTCTTATTCCATCTTTACTAGCACAAAAAAACTTCCTGAGAATTGGAATGATTTGGCTATTTCAAATATATTCTTATCCAAAGAATACCTTCAAATCATAGAAAAATCAGCACCTGAAAATATGATTTGTCATTTTATTGGGATTTTCCATGATACGGAATTAATTGGCATTGCTTTATGTCAATTTTTAGATTTGAATCAATTACAATCTTTTGGAGAACGGGATAAATGCATAAAAACGATGGTTAGGAATTTTATTTTCAGAAACTTTTCTTCCCATATTTTGATTATTGGAAATAATATGCTGACGGGGCAAAATGCTTTTGCTATTTCTAAAAAAGCAGAACCAACTAAAATTATACAAGCTTTAAACAAAGCTTCTGAAGAATTAAAGAATCATTTTAAATCTATTGGTAAAAAAATCCACCTTACCACAATCAAAGATTTTTCAACGGAAGAAATTGATGTTTTTAATATTCCAGAATTTAAAGATTATTTAAAATTTTCGACCCAACCCAATATGACTTTTCCCATACGAGAAAACTGGAAAAGGGAACAGGATTATATTGATGCCTTGTCAAAAAAATATCGAGATCAATACAAACGCACCCGAAAAAAAGCATTGGGTATTGAGAAAAGAAAAATGCATCTTGACGAAATTATAGCTAACGAAGCTGTAATTTATGATTTATATTTTCATGTCGCCCAAAATGCGTCCTTCAATACATTCTTTTTAGCTAAGAATCACTTTCGAATTTTTAAAGAAAAACTGAAAGATAAATTCCTTTTTTACGGTTATTTCCTTGACGAAAAACTGATAGGATTCAATACATTAATAAAAAACGGAACTGTTTTAGACACTTACTTTTTAGGATATGATGACAGTGTGCAACGAGAGAAAATGTTGTACTTAAACATGCTTTATGACATGGTTGCTTACTCTATCAATAAAGGATTCAAAGAAATTGTTTTGGCACGAACTGCTCTTGAAATAAAAAGTTCTGTTGGAGCTGAGCCAATAAAAATGTATGGTTTAATGAAGCACAGTAACTTTTTTATCAATAAAAAGCTTGGTTATTTTTTTAAATATTTAGAGCCAGAAACCATTTGGAAAGAAAGAAATCCTTTTAAGTAAAATTAGCTCTGTTCAAGGAACCGCAATTTTCATTTGCTTTGGAAAAATTTCAATTTCTAGTTTGGTTTGTTCTCCACAATATTCGCCATCAATTTGAAAACTCACTGGGAAATTTGTAGTAATAGTAGCCTTATCTGTTGAAATGATTTCAATATCTTCATTATTAATGGGTATATTCCCTGTAATGATTTTTATAAAAACTACTAAATCTAAATTTTTCAAAATCACCAATTCAAACTTTCCATCATTATTGATTCCTTCAGGATTAATTACTACTCCTGTTCCATATTTTTTAGAATTCGCAATAACTATCATTCTAGCAATACAAACCCATTCGCGACCATTCGCATTTATGGTTGCCACAAAGGGTCCTTCAAAATCTATTAATGTATGAATCGTTTGTAAAGCGTATCCCCACATTCCACGCACATCACTGCTTTCATAATTTTTGATGAGGGCAGCATTTAAACCTAAATCGCTTAAATGCATACTTTTCTTCCCATTAATAGCAACTAAATCCATTTCAACGCCATCGTTATGAAATGCGATATCGAGATTTTCTTCTACCGTTTTTATTAAATCCAACTCTTTTGCTAAACCATTTGCAGAGCCAGCCGGCAAAATACCTAGAACGACATCTTGTTTTTCGATTGCTTCGGAAACTATTTTTATTGTTCCATCACCTCCTACTATTATAATTCGGTCTGGTTTATAAATCTCATAGTGGTTTTTTATTTGAATAACATCATCAATTCCTGAAGTTGTATAGTGTATCAAATTGAGATTTTCTTTTGCTGCATAACGATTTGCTGCATCAATAAACTTTGTTTTATCAATGGCACCAGAAACTGGATTAACAATCATTAATATGTTCTTTTTCAAAGTTTTACTTCTTTTATTGATTAAAAACAATTAACTTAGAACTCCTATCAAAAGTACTACAAAAAATGAAGCCTATATTAAAATTATACCGTGGATATGCAAATGAGCAGGAATTAATAGTGATGGGACATGTTTTTAAACCTACAAAAAAGAAAGACTATGACTTTCAAGAAAAAAATTTAAAAAATGCCCGTTCTGTTATCAATATGTTCCGAATTAAAACGCAGACTAATGCCGATGTATATTTAAAACATGGTGAAATCAAAATTCATACAAAAACATTAAAAGATGGGTATTTTAAATTTTGTGTTCCTTTAGATCAAAATGAAATATATGGTTGGATTCCTTATGAAGTTAGTATTGTTTACAAAGGAGAGACAATTAGTGCTCAAGAAAACTACATTCGCCCGCATAAGGGAAACATTGGTGTTATATCAGATATTGATGATACATTTATGATTTCATATACCCTAAATCCATTTAAAAAATTCTATAATATTCTGTTTCGTAGTGTGGCTTCTCGAAAAGTATTCAAAGATGTAGTACCACATTATCAAGCTTTGAGTTTAGCAGGAAGAGAGAATAAAGAGGAATTTAATGCTTTTTTTTACGTTTCAAGTAGCGAGTGGAATTTGTATCGTTTGATGGAGAAATTCACAGAAATTCATAAATTACCCAAAGCCGTTTTTTTATTAAAAGACATCAAAATTAGTCTGACGGATTTTTTTACTAAAAGAAGTAGCCACAACCATAAGTTTGAAAAAATCAAACATATTTTAGAATTTTATCCAAATTTACAATATGTATTATTGGGTGACGATTCCCAACACGACCCTTATCTCTATGAAGCCATTTGCAAAATTTTTCCCGTTACCGTAAAAGCTGTTTATATCAGACAATCGAACAAATATGAAAAAAAACAAGTTACATCTATTATGAAAAACCTTCAAAGTTTGGGAGTTTCCACATGTTATTTTAGACATAGCAGTGAAGCTATAAAACATTCAAAAAAGATTGGAATAATATCCTAAAAAAAGAGCCCCGAATTGGAGCTCTTTTTTTATAAATTATCTATTTCTTCTTGAACAATTTCCCAATCTAGTAAGAGTTTGTCCAACTCTGCTTTCTTTTTATTGTAAGCCATAAAAAAAGATGCATCTTCAATATGTTTATCATAATTAGACGCTAGCATTTTATCATCATGCTGAATATCTTTTTCTAATTGCTTAATCTGGCTCTCCACTTTACTTAATCTGTTTTGTAGCGCCTTACCTTTCTTTTGATCTTCGTAGGAAGCTTTGTTACTTTCTTTTGGAGCAGCTGCTTTGGAAGCATCTTTTTTCTCCACTTCACGCATATTTTCAAGATTGCGTTGTTCTAAGAAATAATTAATATCCCCTAAATATTCTTTTATCTTTTGGTCTTTGAACTCATAAACTAAATTAGACATCCCTTGCAAGAAATCTCTATCGTGAGAAACTAACAATAATGTTCCACTAAATTTCTGCAGAGCAGCTTTCAAAACATTTTTGGATTTAATATCCAAGTGATTCGTAGGCTCATCCATCAACAAGACATTGATAGGCTGCAATAACAATTTACACAATGCCAATCTGTTTCTTTCTCCTCCCGAAAGTACTTTCACCTTTTTTTCAACATCGTCCCCACGAAATAAGAAAGACCCCAACATGTCACGAACTTTCATTCGGTTCGTATCCGCAGCAGCATCCTCCATAGTTTGAAGCAAGGTGATTTCTCCATCAAGGTATTCTGCTTGATTTTGTGCAAAATAACCCAATTGCACATTATGCCCTAATTTTATATTTCCTTGGTATTCGAATTCATCAACTATTGCTTTGATAAAAGTAGATTTACCTTGTCCGTTTTGTCCAACAAAAGCGATTTTACTTCCTCTTTCTACCAAAAGATTGATGTCCTTCAAAATGGTTTTATCACCATAACTTTTGGTTACATTTTCAGCCTCAATTACTACCCTACCCGGCTCTTTAGAAACTGGAAAAGATATATTCATCACTGAATTATCATCTTCATCTACCTCAATGCGTTCTACTTTATCTAATTTCTTAATTAAAGATTGAGCCATAGAAGCTTTTGATGCTTTTGCTCGGAACTTTTCAATTAACTTCTCTGTTTCTTCTATTTTTTTGGCCTGATTTTTTTGAGTAGCCAATTGCTTTTCGCGAATTTCATGACGCAATTCTAAATATTGAGAATATGGTTTATTAAAATCATAGGCTTTCCCTAGAGAAATCTCAATAGTTCGGTTCGTCACATTATCCAAAAACATTTTATCGTGCGAAACAATCACCACAACACCCGGGAAATTACGTAAAAAACTCTCTAACCAAATGATACTCTCAATGTCCAAGTGATTCGTAGGCTCA
Organism: uncultured Flavobacterium sp.; assembly: GCA_963512955.1. GTDB lineage: Bacteria > Bacteroidota > Bacteroidia > Flavobacteriales > Flavobacteriaceae > Flavobacterium. The sequence goes on from CAUPOP010000026.1 coordinate 6,829, forward strand.
TCCAGTAACAAAATATCGTTGGATTGCAATAACAACTTCGCTAATTCAATACGCATTCTCCAACCTCCAGAAAATGTTTCTGTTTGATTATCAAAAACCTCTCTTTTAAAACCTAAACCAAGAAGAATTTTTTCGGTATCACCAACATAATTATATCCTCCCAAAAGTTCAAATCGATGAGTATAATCCGATAAATCTTCTATAATCTGGCTATATTCCTCACTTTCATAATCCGTTCTGGTAACTAATTGATGGTTGATTTCTTCAAGCTTTTTTTCTACAATTTTAATTTCTGTAAAAGCTTCGTAGGCTTCCTCAAGAACGGTACGCCCTTGTTCAAAATCAATATCTTGTCGTAGGAACCCCATTCGGATTTCTTTCTCTTGAGCGATACTGCCTGAGTCTGGAGCAAAATCTTTTGCTAAAATTTTAAGCATGGTGGATTTTCCTGCGCCGTTTTTACCTACAAGACCAACACGGTCTCCTGCGCCTAAACGAAAAGTAACTTCTTCAAATAAATAAGAGCCTCCGAACGAAACGGATAAATTGTGTATATTAAGCATAGTTTGTGACTAATGTTACATTGGTACTATTCAAAAATTGTACCTTTGTTAAAAATTTTTGCAAATGTTAAAAAAAGGATCCAAACTAAATAGTATTTTAACAGGAAGTTGTCCTAAATGTCAGAATGAGAGTATGTATTTGGACAAAAACCCACTACATCTATCTAAAGTTTTAAAAATGAATGACAATTGTAGTCATTGTGGTTTAAAATATCAAATCGAACCATCATTCTTTTATGGTGCTATGTATGTCAGTTATGGACTAAATGTGGCAGTAGGAATTGCGGCATTCATAATTTCATATGTGATTTTTAAATCAAATTTAAAAGTTGCGTTTGCTGCAATTATTGGAACATTAATTGTTTTATTCCCTTTAGTTTTAAGACTGTCTAGAAATATATATATAAATATGTTTGTTTCTTATGACCCTGAAGCAGCAAATAACAAAAAATAGTTTTACTTCTTTCCTTTAGACAAAAATCTTTCAATGTTGATTTCTTTGTCTAAAGGAATTTGGTGTTCTATCGAATCATACAAAACTTTAGCCATTGCAGGCCCGAGCATAACCCCGCGTGTCCCTAATCCGTTAAGAATATGTACTGACGGATGTTTTGGATGCGTTCCTATTAAGGGTCTTCTGTCTTTTACAGTAGGTCGAACTCCTGCAAAATGAGATACAATTTCAAAATCACAACTTAAAATTTCTTTGATACGCGCTACTAATTCTGTTTTACCTTCCTCAGTAGGCAAATCTGTTTTATCTTTCCAATTGTAGGTAGCACCGACTTTATATAAATCGTTTCCAATAGGCAAAATAAACACACTTGTATTTACAATTACATCTAAATCTAAATCAGGTGCTTTTATAATAAAAAGCTCTCCTTTTGTCCCATCTAAAGGTAAAGTATTAAAATACGGATTTGAATGCACTCCAAATCCTTCTGCAAATAAGATGTGTTTAGCTTCAATATCCTTATAAATAATGGTATCGTTTTCTATTCTCAATTCATTATAATCAAAGGATTCTTCTCGAAATAAATTATTGCTGATTAGAAAATCTTTGTATGTTTTCAATAACAAAGCGGTGTCTACATAACCCGTTTGAAGTACTTCTCCATAGCCAAAAGGAGCGTCAATGCCCTTATATTTTTTATAAATTAAATCGGTAGATAAAAAAGGACTTAAAGCGGCTTTATCAGATGCGGCAAACCAATTATTCTGCTCTTCAATTGAAAAAAATTTTCTAAGAATTGGTTTTTTAAAATCAAAATCAACATTAATTTTTTGTTTTAAACTATCATAAAATTCATTCATTAAAACCAATTGTGCTTGTGCTTGCCAAACTTCGCTGAATCGTTTTAAAATAACAGGATTATACAAACCTCCCGCTATCTTAGAGGAGTTTTGAGAACTATTATCTAGTACAAAAATAGTTTTATTGTTTTTCAAAGCTACTTCAGAAAATGAAATACCCGCTAATCCAGCACCTACAATTAAGTAATCAATCATTTATAAATAAATTTTAATACTGCAAAGTTCGTACATAAAACAAAAAAACTCTTACCTTTTGAGTAAGAGTTTTTAATTTTTTGGAAATAAATTAATAATTCCACATATCTTGTTCGAAGTTGCGAATTTTTTCTTTCACTCTTTCTGATTCTAACAATTGATTTTGAGCATTGTCTTTCATGTATTCATCAATAGCTCTATCGCCATATACATTTTCTTCTTTATAAATAACACTATTAAACCGTCTAGAATTTAATATTTGGTCAAAAGAGACTGGCATTGCTGAATTTTTATCGTTAAATGCTTTTGCTTCATGTAAAACATCTCTAGCAGCAGGGAAGAAAACCCAGAATAATTCGATATAATCTTTCTCATCACTATTCATAGTGTATACATCTGGAGTTACAGGACAAATTCCTAGCAAACGATATTTCAATTCGCTTTGACGTTTGTCAAAATACCAATACCCTTTAATTTTATATTGAGATACATCTTCTGCGGTCAAATCTTGTTGTACAATATACTCAGGTGAAATACTGCTTCCAGCATTAATTTGCTCCCTTCCTGCATCTGTTGTATCAATTCGAGTTAAAGATGCTTGAATATCTTTCAATGATTTTTTAGTATTAAAATAACTATCTGTATATACTTCTGTTAGTTTACCGTTTTTCATTGCTTTTGTCAAAACATCGTATAAAGAACGTCTGTCTGAACCAATATTAGCTGTATCAATAGGAAAATACAAAGCGAAATTAATTTTTTCATTTAAATCAATAATTTCCCAAGTAGTTTTACCCATCAAAATATCTCTATCATCAACATAACCATAAGCCAATGGCTTATCATTATCAGACACAAGTTGTGCTGCAGATTTAAGTCCTATTTGACTCGGAGTTTTAGCATTTAGCAAATTAGATTGTGCAAAAGATGCAAAACTCACACTTACAGTGACAATGGCTATTAAAAAATTTCTTGCGTTCATCATGGTATCATTATAAGATATTGAGTACGTTTTTATTTAAACTTACTAATTATTGTATTTCATAAATTACTGGAGCCGTTCTTGGTAATAAATAACTACCCGCACCAACAAGTTTTGTTTTAATTTCAGAAATAGTAACTTGATCACCTCTTCCAGCTTTTGAAAGAACTGATTTACATTGAGCATTTAATTTGTTTCCAGAAACTACAACTGTAGGTTGTCCTGTAACTTTAAGATTAAACCCAACAACATCCAAACCAACTTCAAAATCAAAATCAACTAATTTTGCACCAATTGTAGAAATTTCTAAACTTGATTTAGGTCCTTTTACAACACCCATTTCTCCTCTAATTGTTCCTGTTGGACCTGGAATACCTTTAATTCTAAAAGTCTTTTTGTCTGAAACTTTAGATCCATCTGAAAGTGTTCCTGTTACGTTGATAACTGCTTCAGTACCTGCTCCTGGTCTCATGGTGTATTTATCACCACCTGCAGGACTTAATCCTGGTCCTGATGCAGAAACTTTATCTGCTGATATACCTGCAAATGAAATTGTCATTGGGTTTACAACCCCTCTATAAACAACATTCATTTTATCTGCAGAAATTGTAGCCGACTTAGGTCTTGCAACAACAACATATTTATCTTTAATAGGCAAGCTTACCACTTTACCATTTTCATCAAAATTGAAAGAACCTCCTATAGCGTGTTCTCCAATATTACCCGCTCCAAAAGAGAATTTAGCTTGACCTGCCTGTGCTTGTACACTAGATCCATTAACTACAACAGATTTTGCTTTTAAAGAAGGGTCAAATTTACCTAATATAATTTTTCCTGTAACAGCTTCGCCTTGAAAGAAAACAGATTTATCAAGAACAACAATTGGTTGATACGCTGTCAAAGAAGCTGCAGCAATCAAATCAGATTGAAACATTCCTGCCATTACATCACTTTCAGTTGTTTTGATATCAGCCTGTAACTGCGTTAACTTTGTAACGGTTGCAATTAAAGGGAATCCTTTATAATTGTAATCAATCCAAGATAATTTTGCACCAGCTTTTTCAGAAAATACTGGAGCTGTTGCAAATCTATTTTCGATTTTTTTCAATTCAGATTCTGCAATTGAACTACCTCCAATTTGTTTAATCAAAGCTGGGTAATTTTTGATTTTATCCAAAAATTCTTGTCCTTGTTTAGAAACTCTATCTCCTGTAAAAAACATTCTGTCTACCAAGTCTCCTTTGTCCATTTGCTCATAAAGGTAATTTCCTTGAGCATCTTTTTCTGTTTTCTTAGTAAATTCGGTTTTTAAATTTTCTAAGTAGTCACTAAATTCTTTAGAAACCGCTCTAATTTTCTCAACTTTTATTTTTTTGTCACCATATTGTCCTGGTTGATCTTGCGCTTTTTGAGCTAATTGTAGAAATGAAGCATCATTTCTAGTATCAGTCAAGATATTAGACTCAACAATTTTATTATTTAAAATTCCAAAAGCAGACAATACTTCTTTGGACATATTTAATGCTAACATCGCAATGAAAACCAGATACATTAGGTTAATCATCTTCTGTCTAGGGGTTAATTTTCCTCCTGCCATAGTTTCTAATAATTAGTTTTCGTTATTAATATATAGTTTAAAACTAAAAATTATCCTTTGTTACCCATCGCAGAAAGCATACCTCCGTAAACATTGTTTAACGAAGCAATATTTGCTGTCATAGATTGCATTTGTTCTTTTAATTTACTTGCGTTTTCAGCAATTTCTTTATTTGCTTCAGCATTTCTTGAAGCGCTTTCTAATTGTACTTTGTACAAACTGTTCAAGGACTCCATTTGTGCAGCAGCCAAAGACAACTCTTCGCTATATTTTTTAGTAGAAGCTATAGAATCAACCGTAGGAGCAATTCCTTTAGCAGCAGATTCGAAATTTTTGATACTATTTCCTAAGCTAGCCATTAATTCTCCATCAATTTTTGCATCTTTTAACATTGCATCTAATTTTTGAGAAAGCAATCCTTGAGCATCCGAAGGAGTTTCTGTTTTTTTAGTTTTAGCTCTAGCCTCACCATTTGCAAGTTCTGGATAAACTAATGTCCAATCCAAATCATTCTCAACTGGTTCAAAAGCAGAAAGAGCAAAAATACCTGCCTCAACAACAAGACCTATAGTTAACATTAAATTACCTGTTATGAATCCGAATTCAAGATGCGTAATCTTAAATAATGCACCAATAATAACTACTGCCGCTCCCATACCGTAGGCGAAATTCATTGCTTTTTTACTTAATAATGCCATAATGTTTTTTTTTATGTTTGTTTTATTGATTTGGTTCGTTTATTTTCTCTTTTTAGAAGTAGAAGCTGATTTTCCTGTTGTCTTAGTACCCATATAATCTTGTACTGTTCTAAAACCAATATAACTTCTTGCAGAATCCGCATATTCGTGATCACGAGTAGAAACTTGTAACATGTAAGCAACATCTTTCCATGAACCTCCACGAACAACTTTTCGTTTGTTATTGTAATCCTGAACATTTGGGTTCATAGTTGAAACGTATTCATATGAATTTGGATCATAAGATGAATCCGTCCATTCTGAAACATTTCCTGCCATGTTATAAAGATTATATCCGTTTGGTTCATATGATTTTGCTTCTACAGTATACAAAGCATCATCCGCAGCATAATCTCCTCTATTAGGCTTGAAATTAGCTAAGAAACATCCTCTATCACTTTTAGTATAAGGGCCACCCCAAGGATAAGTTGCTGATTCTAGACCTCCTCTAGCAGAATATTCCCATTCTGCCTCAGTTGGCAATCTGAAAGCATTAACTAAATCACGACCTTTCTTTTTAGATTTGATATACGTGTTTTTATTCAATGTTCTCCATGCACAAAAAGCTTTTGCCTGAGTCCATTTTACACCAACTACTGGATAATCTCCATAGGCTTTGTGCCAGAAATAATCATTATGCATAGGCTCGTTATATGAATACGCATAATCTTTAATCCAAACTGTTGTATCAGGATAAACATTTACTTCTTCAGTACGGATGAAATCTTTTCTTTTTCCAACTTTTGCTTTTGCTGCTGCTTGAATATCCATCCAAGAGTAACGGAATTTCAATTTATTTACATCTATAGTTCTAAGACCATTGTATGATTCTTCAATAGGCAAATACATAGAATCCATAACTTCTACATAATATGCATCAGGGTAAAGTTTAGTATCCTTGATTAATTTTACCTTTCTGTTTAACTTTCTTCCAGCATAAGGATCATCATCAGTTCCTATACTGTAATAATTATCATACATGTATTTATCATAAGCAGTCATTTTTTCAGGATCTGAATCATTAAAAGCAAAGTCACCAATACTTCCTGTATTTTTTCCCTTACCATTAGTTGCTCCTGGTTTTTGACCACTTTCTTCAGCTAGTATTGCTAAACGAACTCTCATCGTAGAATCTTTTACCCATTCTACAAAAGAACGATACTCACTATTCGTGATTTCTGTCTCATCCATATAAAATGAACGTACAGTAACCGTTTTAGTTGGCGCATCTTCAATATCTGCTAAATCATCATCTGGCTTACCCATAATGAAAGATCCTCCTGGAACTAAAGTCATTCCATAAGGTTTTTCAGGATGCCATTTTCCTCCTTTAACACCTACTAACTCTCCCTTATCGCTTGATTTACCACAGCTACTTAATAGTGTTAAAATTGCCGTAAATGCAATGAACTTCTTCATAAAAATTGGGTTATGTATTCATTATTCTTAAAGTTTGTAAACCTATTTATTATTTATTAATAAAACAATACTATTATGAAATAATCCGCATCTCAAAAATAAGACTAAATAGCTTATAAAAAAAACAAATTATCGACTAAATACCAAAAAAATCGATAAAATACATTTTTTTATAAAATTTGTAATATTAAACATATAAAAAACCTAGATTTTATAAAAACTAATTGTTTAAAATGTATTATTCAACACAAAGGTAATTATAAAACATTCTTTCGCAATGCTTTCCACCATCTTTCAGGTAATTCTTGATTACATGCTCCTAAATATTCTTCATAGGAACATGGTAATAACGTATTTCTTTTTAGTTTATTATTTCCATTTGAAATAAATGGTATCTCAATCCACCATCGATCTGTTTTATCACTTTTATAAAACACCAATTCTTCCTCTTCCAATGGAACGATGTATTTCAAATAGTTTTCTTTACTTCCAAAAGGATATTCGTTAGAACGATAATGAAACCCCTCAATAAAGTACCAAATTACCTGTACTATTAGCACTGCTTCTTGAGGTGAATTAGCATGATTAAATATCCCTAATGAAGAAACTTTATCGCTAATTCCAGCATATCGTGACAAAGAACATATTTCTTTTCCATTGAAACCGTTAGGTGTAAAAGGCATGAAATTTCCAGAATCCGAAGATTTAACTGCATTCAAATCAATACTTACTAAATCGGCATCTCTGAAAACAGGTTCTGAAATTGATATATTATTCGAAATTTCTCCTAATCGATAGCCATCAAAAAACAATTTTTCAATCAAATCAATTTCTTCCTGAGAATTGAAATACGTTTGATATCCAATGTTGCAATAATTAAATAGATTATTAGGTTCATCAATAATGATTTTAGTCAAATACGACGAAGAAGAAACCGCATCGCTTTCTTTTCCAAAATCAAATTTACTATCTATAGAAACTAAATTTACCATTTGCTCTAAATCATCATAAGCTCTGTAAAGAGCATACGTAAGATCTTGAGAACCACCAATAACTATAGGAATTATTTTTTTCTTAATTAAACTGGCAACTACTTTTTTTAAGGCAAAATAAGTGTCTTCGGATGAATTTCCAGCTAGAATATCTCCTAAATCTGCAATAGATGCATCCCAATTCCCAGGAAATAATCCGTACAGCTCTTTTCTAATCGGAGTTAAATCGACATCTGAAATTACATGTTTATCTCCTCGATTTTCCAAAACACCAATTATAGCGATGTTGATTTTATTCAAATCTGGAAATTGTTCTTCGGTATGCAAGACAATTTTGCTTCCCAATTGCTGAGAAGACAATCCATTTATAAAACTCAAGACCTCATGATCTATTGGAGCCAGAAAATCGAATTCCATTTTTTATTTCTTTTTTCCTCTACCCAACCCTCTTTAAGTGAGAGGGAGGTACGAACGGAATGTGTTTATACTTATTTTTTCTTAACAGCTGCTTTTTTAGCTGCAGGTTTTTTTGTCGCTGGAGCTTTCTTTGCTGCTGCCTTTTTTGCTGGGGTTTTCTTAGCAATCATTTCTTGAACTTCTTCCAATGTCAATTTTGTAGCATCAACATCTTTACTCAATTCAATTTTGATTTTACCTTTGGTAATCACAGATCGTCCCCAACGTGCTTTCTCAACTAAAATCCCTTCTGATTCCCAATTATGTAAAACCTTATCAATATTTTTTTGCAATTTATCTTCAATCAAATCTTGAACATCTTGTTGAGATAAATTATCAAAATTATATTTTTTAGAAACATTTATAAAAATACCATTCCATTTGATAAACGGACCAAAACGACCTGTTCCCTTTTGAACACCTTCTCCTTTATATATTGCTATAGGAGCATCTGCAAGAGCTTTTTCATCAATCAATTCTTTTGCTCTATCTATAGAAACATCCAATGGATCTTCTCCTCTTGGCAAGGAAATAAAAACAGCTCCATGACGAACATAAGGGCCATATCGACCATTACTTACCTCAACTTCTTCTCCTTTATATTCACCAAGATTTTTTGGTAATAAAAACAAATTCAAAGCTTCTTCCAATGTTATATTTCCAATGTTTTGTTCGTTTCTTAAACTAGCAAACTTTTTCTCTTCATCGTCTGGTTCTCCAATTTGTGCCATAGGTCCAAATTTACCTAAACGAACAGAAACTGGCTTACCTGAAGCTGGATCAGTTCCTAAAATTCGTTCTCCACTTTCTCTATCGGCATTTGCCTCTACATCTTTTACATTTGGATGGAATTTATCATAGAATTCCTGCATCATTTTTGCCCATTCGATATTTCCTTCGGCAATTTCATCAAAATCATGTTCTACTTTAGCAGTAAAATTATAATCTAAAATGTTACCAAAATTCTTCACTAAGAAATCCGTTACAATAGTTCCAATATCCGTTGGCACTAATTTTCCTTTATCAGATCCTGTATTTTCTTTTAGCAACTTTTCACCTACTTTACCAGATTGCAAAGTCAATTGGGTGTAATTACGTTCTTGCCCGTCAAGATTTCCTTTCTCAACATAATTTCTATTGATAATTGTAGAAATCGTTGGTGCATAAGTTGAAGGACGACCAATTCCTAATTCTTCTAGTTTTTTCACCAAAGAAGCCTCAGTATAACGAGCAGCTGGTCTTGAATATCTTTCAGTAGCAGTAATATAATTGTTTTCTAATTTCTCGTTGACTTTCATAGCAGGCAACATTCCTTCTTGTTCTTCTTCGTCATCATCATGACCTTCAAGATATACTTTTAAAAAGCCCTCAAAAAGCAATACTTCACCTGAAGCAGAAAAAATTTCTTTATGATTATTTGCTTCAATTTTTACGTTAGTACGTTCTAATTGTGCGTCACTCATCTGAGAAGCCAAGGTTCTTTTCCAAATCAAATCATACAAACGTGCTTGATCTCTATCAATATTCACTGTATGACGTGACATGTCTGTAGGACGAATTGCCTCGTGTGCTTCCTGCGCTCCTTTGCTTTTATTAGTAAATGTTCTAGGTTTAGAAAATTCCTTTCCGTATGATTTAATAATTTCAGCTTCAGCGGCTTCCATCGCTTCTTTAGAAAGGTTTACACTATCTGTTCTCATATAAGTAATAAGTCCAGCTTCGTACAAACGTTGTGCTAATTGCATAGTAATACCAACTGGCAAATACAATTTTCTAGCTGCTTCTTGCTGCAAAGTTGAAGTTGTAAAAGGTCCTGTTGGAGATTTTTTGGTAGGTTTAGTTTCTAAATCTGCTACCTTATATGTAGAACCGATATTTTTATTTAAAAAATCTTCGGCTTCTTTTTTAGTATTGAAATTTTTAGGCAATTTAGCCTTAAATGTTTTTCCAGCCTCGTTAGTAAATTCTGCCACAACAGAATAACTGGCAATTGCATTAAAATTTTGAATTTCGCGTTCACGTTCTACAATCAAACGAACAGAAACCGATTGCACACGACCAGCAGAAAGTCCTCCTTTAATTTTTCTCCAAAGCACAGGCGACAATTCATATCCTACAAGTCTATCTAAAACACGACGCGCTTGTTGTGCATTGACTAAATTATAATCTATTTCACGAGGATTATCAATAGCTTTAAGAATGGCTGTTTTCGTAATTTCATGAAAAACAATTCGCTTGGTTTTCTTTTTATCCAGTTTTAATTCTTCGGCTAAGTGCCAAGAAATAGCTTCTCCCTCACGATCCTCATCACTTGCTAACCAGACTGTTTCGGCATTTTTAGCTAAAGACTTTAGTTTTGACACCAATGCTTTCTTGTCGGCTGAAACTTCGTATTTAGGTTTAAACCCGTTTTCTACATCTACACCAATTTCTTTGGAAGGTAAGTCTGCAATGTGTCCATAACTTGACTCCACTTGATAATCACTCCCTAAAAATTTTTCGATTGTTTTCGCCTTTGCAGGTGACTCCACTATAACTAAATTCTTTGCCATTGCTCTATTTTTCTAGGACAAAAGTATCTATTTTTTTTAAATATACAGGATTCTGAAATTATTTTAAAACTAATTTAATTCCGTAAACAAAGAAAAATTAGTCAAAAACAAGTCTTTTTCAACCCAAAATGTATTAGAAATTATGCCATTTCAATAAAAGTGTTTTCCATTTATTGGAATCCAAAAGCTAAAAAACAACTTCAAATCTACTACATTCAAAAAAGAAAAAGAAAAACATAAAACAATGTTAATTCTTAGTCTGACATCTTGTCATATTTATTGTAATTACTTTATCTTTGCGCTTTGAAAACACAGGATGGAAAAGATTATTGAAGAAAGCAAACAAGGTGAAAGTCTTGTTTTAGAAAATAAACCAGAGAATACGAAGAAACTTTTTATAGAAAGCTATGGCTGTGCGATGAATTTTTCGGACAGTGAAATAGTAGCTTCCATTTTGTCTGAAAACGGATTTAACACAACTCAGAAATTAGAAGAAGCAGATTTAGTTTTGGTCAACACATGCTCGATCCGGGACAAAGCGGAGCAAACGATTCGCAAGCGTTTAGAAAAATACAATGCTGTAAAACGCATTAATCCAAAAATGAAAGTCGGTGTTTTGGGCTGTATGGCGGAACGTTTGAAAAGTCAATTCTTAGAAGAAGAAAAAATAGTAGATCTAGTTGTAGGTCCAGATGCTTATAAAGATTTACCGAATTTACTTAGCGAAGTTGAAGAAGGACGTGATGCTATTAATGTGATTTTGTCAAAAGATGAAACCTATGGAGACATCTCGCCAGTTCGATTAATGAGCAACGGAATTACCGCTTTAGTTTCTATAACACGTGGTTGTGATAATATGTGCACGTTTTGTGTAGTCCCTTTTACACGTGGTCGCGAGCGCAGCCGTGAACCGCAAAGTATTATGAACGAAATTCAAGATTTATGGAACAAAGGTTTTAAAGAAATTACACTTTTAGGACAAAATGTTGATAGTTATTTATGGTATGGTGGCGGATTGAAAAAAGATTTCGAGAACGCAACTGAAATGCAAAAAGCAACCGCAGTCGATTTTGATCAATTATTAGAAATGGTAGCTGTAGGCTTTCCTAAAATGCGCATTCGCTTTTCTACTTCTAATCCACAAGATATGCACGAAAGTGTTTTGCATGTTATTGCTAAACATCCAAATATTTGCAAACACATTCATTTACCTGTTCAATCTGGAAGTGATAGAATATTGAAAGAAATGAATCGTTTGCATACGCGCAAAGAATACATGACTTTGATTGATAAAATCAGAACTATTATCCCAAATAGCTCTATTTCACAAGATATGATTTCAGGTTTTCCAACAGAAACAGAAGAAGATCATCAAGATACTTTGAGTTTAATGGAGTATGTTAAATATAATTTTGGGTATATGTATTCTTATTCAGAGCGCCCAGGAACTCTAGCTGGAAGAAAAATGGAAGATGATGTTCCAGAGGAAACAAAAGCCAGAAGATTACAAGAAATTGTAGACTTGCAACAAAAACATGCTTGGTTTCGTTCAGAAGAATTCATTGGTCAAACCGTAGAAGTTTTAGTAGAAAAGGTTTCGAAAAAATCAAAAGAAGAATTTTCAGGAAGAAATTCACAAAGTATCACAGTAGTTTTTCCAAAAGAGAATTATAAAATAGGTGATTTTGTAAATGTAAAAATAGAAAGCTGTACCAGCGGAACCTTAAAAGGAAAAGCCGTTGGATTAAGCGAAATGAATTAAATAAAATCAACAATGTCAAAAAAACACATACTAATTGGATTAATTGCTTTTATAGTGGGATTTGGTGTAACATTTTATATCATCAGAACTTATTTTTCCAAACATAAAACTGAAAAAACCACTACTTTAAAAGGAACAGAAACAAAACCACAAGAGTAGTTTTAAAATAAGAGACGTTTAAGCCTAGAAATTATGGATACAGTTCAATCAATAAAACAACGATTTGAGATTATTGGAAATGACCCAAAACTCAATCGCGCAATAGAGAAAGCAATTCAGGTTGCTCCTACTGATATATCTGTTTTAGTCATTGGAGAAAGTGGCGTTGGAAAAGAAAGTATTCCGAAGATAATCCATTCTCTTTCGCATCGAAAACATGGAAAATACATTGCCGTGAACTGCGGAGCTATTCCTGAAGGAACAATTGACAGTGAGCTTTTTGGACACGAAAAAGGTGCTTTTACAGGTGCTACAAGTACTCGTGAAGGATATTTTGAAGTAGCAGATGGTGGTACTATTTTTTTAGATGAAGTAGGTGAATTACCCCTAACAACACAAGTAAGATTGCTTCGTGTACTTGAAAATGGCGAATTTATAAAAGTCGGTTCTTCTCAAGTACAAAAAACAAATGTTAGAATTGTAGCAGCAACCAATGTGAACTTGTTTAATGCTATCGAAAAAGGGAAATTTAGGGAAGATTTATATTATCGTTTGAGTACTGTAGACATTGCCTTACCTCCGTTACGCGAACGCAAAGATGATATTCATTTATTATTTAGAAAATTCGCATCTGATTTTGCTCATAAATACAAAATGCCTCCATTAAAACTAGATGAGAGCGCCGTACAATTGCTACAAAAATTCAGATGGAGCGGAAATATTCGTCAATTAAGAAACGTGGCTGAACAACTTTCTGTTTTAGAAACAAATCGTGATATTACAGCAGCAACTTTGCAATCGTATCTACCGACAGAGGGAACTAATTTACCTTCGGTGATTAAAGACAAAAAAAGCGATAGTGATTTCAATACTGAAAGGGAAATTCTGTACAAAGTGCTTTTTGATATGAAAAGTGACTTACACGATTTGAAGAAACTAACTTTAGAATTGATGCAAAATGGAAGTTCAAAAGTACAGGAGACGAATCAAAACTTGATTAAAAAGATATACGGTTCCAAAGAAAATGACAGCGAAATTGATTTTGAAGAAGAACCAAGAGCTACTTTAATAAGCTCACCAAATAATCAAGAGGACTATCAGGAACAAGAGGACAATTTTCTGGTTGCCGAAACGGTAGAGGAGGAAGAAGAAACCTTGCGCTTAGAACAAAAAGAAATCGAAATGATTAAAAAATCATTGGAAAAAAATAAAGGAAAACGAAAAGCAGCGGCTGATGAATTGGGAATTTCTGAAAGAACTTTATATCGAAAAATAAAACAATTTGATCTTTAAATAATTCTCGATTAATTTTGAATATCTTTGAAATTTAAATTTATAATGAAAAACATAAAGTATATTTTTATTTTGTTAATCTTCGCGACTTTCAATAGTTGCTCGGTTTACAACTTTACAGGAACAGGAAAAATTGACGCAAAAACTTTTCAAGTTAATTTTTTTCAAAATAATGCCGAGCTAATTGAGCCAGGCATTGACAGGACATTTACTTTAAAACTTCAAGATTTAATTCAAAATCAAACTAATTTAAATTTAGTAAAAAACGGTGGAGACTTAACTTATGAAGGGGAAATCGTGGATTACCGTATAAGTCCTATGACTGCTACAGCAGATCAGCAAGCATCACAAAACCGTTTAAAAATAAGAGTAAATGTTCGCTTTACTAATAAGAATAAAGAAACAGATAATTTTGAAAAAACATTTGAGTTTTATGATGATTATCCTGCAAATCAACAATTAGTAGGCTCGCAACTTAGTAAATCACTTGACGTCATTTTTGAACGTATTACGCAAGACATCTTCAATGAATCACTTGCTAAATGGTAAATGAACAAACTTTATGAATGTAACAGATTATACTTATTTAATTAACAAACCAGATGCTATTAATGAAAAGCAAACGGAAGCTTTAGGAAATGTATTGGCCGAGTACCCATATTTTCAAAGTGCCCGTGCTTTGCGTTTAAAAGGGTTATACAACCAAAATAGTTTTAAGTACAATTATGCATTAAAAGTTACCGCAGCCCATACAACCGATAGAACTGTATTGTTTGATTTTATTACTTCAGATACTTTCACAGCAATTCAAAAAGGATATTACGACAAAAAAGTACTAGAACTTCTTGACATTAAAGTAATTGACAGCGAACTAATTGTTTCTGAAGAAAAAACAGAACCTAAAGGTGCTCTTGAAACATCTATTCTGACTTCCATTAAAGAAGCTTCGGTATCTGAAATCTCAGATAACACTAAATTAGCAGAAGAAAAACTAGACATTGGAAAACCTTTGGATTTTTCTAAGAACGAAAAACACTCGTTTCAGGAATGGCTACAATTATCTCGAACACAACCTATTGCAAGAGAGTCCGATCAAAAATCTCCTGTAGAATTAGTTCCAATAGACGAAAACAAAAAGAAAAAATCGGAATTGATTGATAAGTTTATTGAGACAAATCCAAAAATTTCACCAATTAAGCACAATACAACATCTCATGCTACTTTTGATCTGAATAAAGACGATAATTCTTCGTTAATGACCGAAACATTAGCCAGAGTGTATTTAGAGCAAAAAAAATATCAAAAAGCAATTCAAGCTTATGAAATATTAATTTTGAAATATCCAGAAAAAAGTAGTTTCTTTGCAGACCATATTTCAGATATTAAAATTTTACAACAAAATCATAATAATTAAACAATGAGCACATTTTCAATTTTTTTAGTTTTAATCACAATAGTTTGTTTTCTATTGGTAGTAGTAATAATGGTTCAAAACCCTAAAGGTGGTGGATTATCTTCATCTATTGGAGGTTCACAAATGCTAGGTGGAGTTCAAAAAACTACTGACTTTTTAGATAAAAGTACTTGGACATTAGCAACTATACTTATTGCTCTTATATTACTTTCTAGTTTAAGTTTCACAGGTTCATTAAGCGATACTGATTCAAAAATTATTGAAAAAACAGAAAGCGCAGCTCCTAGCACAACTGCTCCAGTAGCTCCAGCTCAAAACACACCTGCTGCAACTACTCCAGCAAAATAATTTATCCTTATATAGAATGATGCCAGCCTGTCAAAGCTGGCATTTTTTTTAAGAAAAATTGTCAGTTCCAATAGGCTGGCATAATTTCTGAAATTGCATTTGCAATCATTTAAAAATATAAAAAAAATATAAAATCATGGCTTTAAACATTAAACCTCTTTCAGATCGCGTTCTTATAGAACCAGTAGCTGCTGAAACAAAAACTGCTTCAGGAATTTTTATTCCAGATACAGCAAAAGAAAAACCACAAAAAGGAACTGTTGTCGCTGTTGGAAATGGCACAAAAGACCACACAATGACTGTGAAAATTGGAGATACGGTTCTTTACGGAAAATATGCTGGTACAGAATTAAAACTAGAAGGAAAAGATTATTTGATCATGAGAGAAGACGATATTTTAGCAATCATCTAAATATATTAAGTCTGAAAAATTAAGAATCAAGACAACTTGAAACTTTAAACAAATTAAACTTTAAACAAAAACAAAGAAATGGCAAAAGATATAAAATTTGATATTGAAGCACGTGACGGACTAAAACGTGGTGTTGATGCATTAGCAAATGCTGTAAAAGTAACTTTAGGACCAAAAGGTCGTAATGTAATTATTGGAAAAGCTTTTGGTGGACCAAACGTTACTAAAGATGGTGTTACTGTAGCAAAAGAAATCGAATTGAAAGACCCATTAGAAAACATGGGAGCTCAAATGGTTAAAGAAGTAGCTTCAAAAACAAATGATTTAGCTGGAGACGGAACAACTACTGCAACGGTTTTAGCGCAAGCAATCGTAAAAGAAGGTTTGAAAAACGTAGCCGCCGGAGCAAATCCTATGGATCTAAAAAGAGGAATTGACAAAGCTGTTGAAGCTATTGTTGATGACCTTACTAAGCAAGCAAAAGTTGTAGGAAGTGATTCTGAAAAAATAAAACAAATTGCTTCTATTTCTGCTAATAATGACGAAGTAATTGGTGAACTTATCGCTGCTGCTTTCGCAAAAGTTGGAAAAGAAGGTGTTATCACTGTTGAAGAAGCTAAAGGAACTGAAACTTATGTGGATGTTGTTGAAGGTATGCAATTTGACAGAGGATATCTTTCTCCATATTTTGTTACTAATCCAGAAAAAATGGAAGCAGAATTAGAGAATCCTTACATCCTTTTATACGACAAAAAAGTTTCTTCTTTAAAAGAATTATTACCTGTTTTAGAGCCAGTTGCTCAATCAGGAAAACCTTTATTGATTATTGCTGAAGATGTTGATGGAGAAGCATTATCTACTTTGGTAGTTAACAAATTACGTGGTGCATTAAAAATTGCTGCTGTAAAAGCACCTGGTTTTGGTGACAGAAGAAAAGCAATGTTAGAAGATATCGCAATCTTAACAGGTGGAACTGTTATCTCTGAAGAAAGAGGATACACACTTGAAAACACAACAATCGAAATGTTGGGTACTGCAAAAAGAGTAACTATCGATAAAGATAATACTACTATCGTTAGCGGTGCTGGTGATGCAGATACAATCAAAAATCGTGTGAACCAAATCAAAGGTCAAATGGAAACTACAACCTCTGATTATGACAAAGAAAAATTACAAGAACGTTTGGCTAAATTAGCTGGAGGTGTTGCTGTTCTATATGTTGGTGCTGCTTCTGAAGTAGAAATGAAAGAGAAAAAAGACCGTGTAGATGATGCACTTCACGCTACACGTGCTGCAGTTGAAGAAGGAATTGTAGCTGGTGGTGGTGTAGCACTTTTAAGAGCTAAAAATGCGCTAAGCACTATAACTGCAGACAATGCTGATGAAGCTACAGGAATACAAATCGTATCTCGCGCAGTTGAATCTCCTTTGAGAACAATTGTAGAAAATGCAGGTCTTGAAGGTTCAGTAGTTGTAGCTAAAGTAGCAGAAGGTTCTGGTGACTTTGGATACAATGCTAAAACTGACGAATATGTTGATATGTTGAAAGCTGGTATTATCGATCCTAAAAAAGTAACTCGTGTAGCATTAGAGAACGCAGCATCTGTTGCGGGAATGATATTAACTACTGAATGTGCTTTAATTGATATTAAAGAAGATGTTGCTGGCGGAAGCCCAATGGGTGGTGGTATGCCGGGAATGATGTAATTTATTTACAGATTCAAAATTTTTATAACAAAAAAATCCGTTCGGTTATCGAACGGATTTTTTTATTTATGTAGAATAAATTTATTTTAAATGTACATTCTTTTTCAAAAGCTTGAATAAAACGGGAATAGTAGATATCAATACAATAATGATAACAATATACTCAATATGCTCTTTTAAATCAATTCCGTATTCTAGAAAAACTCCATACAAATAATGGCCTGAAAAGATCAAAACAAAGGACCATAAAAAAGAACTTAAAATATTAAAGAACATAAATTTCTTTTTATCCATAGATACAATTCCTGCCACAATAGGCGCAAAAGTTCTAAAAATAGGCAGAAAACGAGCAAAGATTATCGCTTTCCCACCATACTTCTCAAAGAAATCTTTCGACTGTAGTAAGTATTTTTTCTTGAACCAAAAAGTATCTTCTTTTTTAAATAAATAATATCCACTTTTAGCTCCAAACCAGTACCCTACCATATTCCCAACAACACCTGAAATTGCAATAAGAACAGCTAACAAAACTACATTTACAAAATCACTTTCTATGGTGATTAAATTTTGAACTAAATCACGACTGTAAATTCCTGCAAGAAAAAGCAAACTGTCTCCAGGAAGAAAAAAACCTGCAAAAAGACCTGTTTCGGCAAAAACAATAAAAATAACGATATATAAACCTATTTGAATTCCCCCAATATTTAAGGTAATATAAAATTCCGGATTAAGTAATTGAGTCCAATCAAAATTATTCATAAAAAGAGTTGTATTTTAATAGTTTGTGAAAGTAAGAATAATTTACCTTAACCACAATTTATTGCTATTTTTTAAAGTTTTATTAACGCTTAATCACAACATATTCTCCTTCATAAAAGAATAAGAAAAAGCCCAAAATAAATATTTTGGGCTTCCATTTTATTTTCTTTCATACTGACAACATGTGGGTAAACTTTCATAATCCTTATCCTCTGATTTCACTTCATCGGTATCATGTCCCACTTTGGCCACCGCTTTCTTAACATCCAAAAGAGAACTTTTTTCCTCATTTAAGATTAAACTCAATTGATGTGTTTCAATATCCCATGCAGCTGATTTAACCCCGTCAACTGTATAAGCAGCTTTTTGAATTCGTTTTTGACACTGTTCACAATCTCCATTTACTTCAGTGACATACTTAGCATTTTTACTCTTTTTTTGCTTTACCAGATCGCTATTACTCGTGTCTTGAGCTTGAACTGAAAATCCAACTAAGGTTACTACTAGTGCTATAATTATATTTTTGATTTTCATACTATTTGATTTTTAATATTGATTCTTATTTTATTTTATAACGTAAGCCTGCATAATACATCTGCCCAAAAACTGGCGCATATACAATTGATGCATCAAAATTGGGACCAAAAGGATTTTCAGAACCCAGAATGGCTTTTTCTTGTTTGTAATTTCCAATATTTTCTCCTCCAATATAAACCTCAAATGTTTGCGAAAATATTTTGGTTATTTGCATATTCATTAAAGAGTACGCAGATGAAAACTCAGGCAACATATCACCAATAGGATTGGTTGAAGTATTAGGCAATTGCTGTTGTCCAATCCAATTAAAAGTATAATCAAATTTCCACTGTTGTCCTTTTTCACCAATAGGAGTTTCATATTCTAAATTTCCAAAAAAACGATGTTTCGCTTGTAATGCTTTTTGAAATTTTCCTGACAAATAATCCGTCTGAATATCATAAAATTTATAAGCTGAGCGTAAATTCAAATGATTTATAATTTCATAATTGAATTCAACCTGTAAACTATTCGCATATGATTTTCCATTCAAATTATAAAACAGAACTTCTTGTGGACTTTGCATCACATCAACTATAGCTTGGTTTTGAAAATCGGTTCGGTATAAATCAAAACCAACATCAGCACTTTTGCCAAAAAGCAGGAATTTTTGCGAAAAACTTAATCCATAATTCCAAGCTATTTCAGGATTTAAACCATAGATTTTTCCATTGGAATTTACTATTTCTAAAGTTCTTGAACTAGCAAAAAGAGGCTGATTTTCCGCAAAAATATTAGCACTTCGTTTTCCTCTACCAGCTGAAAATCTTAAGACTGCATTTTTCCAAGGATTATATCTCAGGTGCAATCTTGGCGTAAAAAACGTCCCTAAACGATTGTGATTGTCAACTCTTCCGCCAAGTATGACGCTAAAATTATCATTATTATCATAGGTATATTCAAAGAAAGCACCTACCGAATTATCAATTCGGCTATAGTCATTTACGTTTACAAATTCTTGGTATTTATCATACGTGAAATTTAAACCTGTAGCAAATTTGTTCATCGTATTATCAATAATCGAATTAAAAATCAAATTTGAATAATAACTACTTTGCTTGATATTGTATTGATTTAACCCAAAATAAGATTGTTGATTATGGCTATTAAAAGCATTCTGAAAACCAACACTTTGATAGGGCATATCTTTAAAAACATACCCAACTTTTGTGGAAATATCCAACCGTTCTGTATTGATTTCTGAACCCCAATGATTTGTAGTGCCTTTATCTCTTTTAGGATCAAAGGCTAATTCTCCCATTTGTTTTTCATCATTCATATACCTAAAATTGATGAAACTCACCCAGCCTTTTTCAGCATTATAATATTGATATCTATTAAGAATATTAATTTGCTTCGCCAAAGGATTATCTAGGAAACCATCGTCATTCATATCTGTTTTTGCAACTCGAGTATTGCCGTGCAAAAACAAACTACTACTCCATTTATCTGAAATTTTAGTATTGAAATGAGTATTTAATTCGAAGCGAGAATCTGTTGAACCGTATGCATTCAAGAAAAATGGAATATCATTAATTGGCTTAATCAGTTCCGTATTAATCTGACCAGAAATGCTTTCGTAGCCATTAACTACACTTCCGGCACCTTTGGTAATTTGAATACTTTCAACCCAAGTTCCGGGTGTAAATGACAATCCGTATGCTTGCGAAGCACCTCGAACAGAAGGAATATTCTCTTCGGTAATCATCAAATAAGGGCTTGTTAACCCTAACATTTTTATTTGTTTGGTCCCTGTTAAAGCATCTGAAAAATTGACATCGATAGACGGATTGGTTTCAAAACTCTCCGCCAGATTGCAACAAGCCGCTTTAAGCAATTCTTTACTTGTTACTATTGTGGTATTACCAGTTAACGTAAAGGATTTTTGAATCCCTTTTCGCTTTTTGACAACTTTGACTTCTTTTAGTTTTTCCTCATTCAACTTTTCTTGAGAAAAAATAGCTTCTGAAACCAAAATCAAAACAAAAAGCATGATAAATTTTTGCATGATAAAAAATTTTAATGTTTATAAAAAAGTGACTTCAAACCACAAAAATGATTTGACTTTTAAAACATTAAAATCAGGCGTAGAAAATATATTGGCTATACAACTTAAAAAGCGGAGGCGCATTCGCATCACAATAATAGGTAGTTGTTTGAGTTCCTTTGAAATTTGAAATTAAAGAAAAAACTACAGGTTGCCATTCTTGAATTAAAAAAGGAGTGTTAAGTTCAAATAAGAATGCTTTGACGATAGCATTATCCGATTTTTTTTGAAAATGAAAAACTTTGTCTTTACAACAACTGTCTTTTTTAGAAACAATTTTTGCACAACATTCTTTTTCTGATTTTAAAATTTCTTTCTCTGAACTAAAGGAAACCGAAGCTATTGTACCGCCACAATAATGCACATTAAAAGCCATTCCTACATTGGAAACCAATAGTAGAAAAGCCAAAAATAAACTTGTGCATCTTTTAATATTCATAATACAAAATTACTCCTTTTTTAGTTGATAAAATTAAATTGCTGTTAAAAATTACAGCTCGAATTCCTGTCCCATCATAGCAACACTACAATCAAAACCGTATTTTTCAATTATTTTGATACGAAGCTCATCCGCTGGCTCATTTTCTCCATGAACCAAAAACACTTTTTTAGGTTTGTTTTCTAATACAGAAAGCCAATTCAACAAATCTTTTTGGTCACCATGTGCTGAAAGCCCTTTAATTTCAAGAATATTTGCAAGAACAGGATAATATTTTCCATGAATTTTAATGTCAGTTGCTCCTTCTAATAATTTTCGCCCTCGAGTTCCTTCGGCTTGATACCCAACTATAATAACCGTAGTTTCTGGTAAACCTATGTAATGTTCTAAATAACTCAAAACTCTACCTCCGGTTACCATTCCGCTAGCTGCTATAACTACTTTTGGTTGTTTATCAAACATCACATCCAGAGATTCTTGATAATCTGAAACTAAGGTAAACATTTCACTCATTGCGTGACATTCTTCAAGAGATAATTTATGCCATTGTTTATTATTTGAAAAAATATCCAATGCATTAATTCCCATTGGCGTATCAATTATATAGGGAATATTAGGAATTTTTCCTTCTTGTTTAAGCTGCCAAAGCAAATACATAATCGTTTGAGCTCGCTCTACTGCAAAACTCGGAACAATAACTGTTCCTCCTTTATCAACCGTATTATTGATATAGGTTTCTAATTCAAACTTTGTATCTGTTTCTGGATGGAGCCGATTTCCATAAGTACTTTCTAAAAACAAATAATCTGCTTTTTTGGGTTTAGTTGGAGGGAACATCAAAACATCATTATCACGTCCTATATCTCCAGAAAAAACAAGAATCTTATTTTCAAGATGCAATTCAATACTACAAGCTCCTAAAATATGTCCTGCATTAACAAAAACAGCTGAAATTTCAGCATCCAAAGGAACAGATTCGTTTGTTTTTACAACTCTAAAAAGAGGAAAAACCTGTTTTGCTTGTTCCACTGTATAAAGTGGTTCCGCTACTTCATGTTTAGAAAACTTTTTTTCATTTGCTAGACGAGCATCTTCTTCTTGTATTTTAGCACTATCTAAGAGAATAAGTTTTGTGATTTCTTTAGTTGGACCCGAGCAATATATCTTTCCTTTGAAACCCTGATTTACTAATCGGGGTAGCCAACCACAATGATCTAAATGACCATGAGTAAGCAAAACAAAATCAATTGTTGAAGGCAAAACAGGCAATGGTTCCCAATTGAGTTCTCGCAAGGATTTAATTCCTTGAAATTGCCCGCAGTCTATCAAAATTCGAATCCCATTACTTTCAACTAATGTTTTAGAACCTGTAACCGTTCCAGCGCCGCCTATAAATTTAACTTTCATTTTGTTAGATTTAAAATTAAACAAGCTATAAACTATTGTTTTTAAATATACCTACATAAATCCGAGGCTTCTTTCAAGACATTTTTTACTCGGTTTGTACTCAATCCAATCTTTATCAAAGAATCTGAATTATTAATCAATTCCTTAACCAAAATAACATCTAAAATCAATAGTTTATCTTTTTCAGAAAGAGATAAAGTCGTCAAACAAGTGACTGGATATAAATAACTATTATCAATTTTAGTTTTTAGATTATTCGGGCTTGGATAATCCCAACTCAATAAATTCAAACCAGAACATTTTGCAAAAGTAACTGCATCAGCCGTGAACCTATTGTTTGTAATAATCCAACACTTAGATATCTTGTTCTTCCCATCAAAAACAGCATGTTGTCTTTCTTGTAAATCATTAAAACGAGACAAAATGTACATAGGTACTTTTACATCCGAAGCGGCATCTCTACCTACATGATACTTGCATTCCACCATAGCAATCTGATTGTTTTTTCTTATCAAAACATCAATTTCGTGCGTTACACATTTGCCTTGAAGTGTCAAATTAGTCATTGTTTCATAATGCTCTGAATCAAAAAGCCGAGCGATATATTTTTCGAAGAAAAACCCCGCTGGTCCTAACAACCGAATCGCTTCCCTTAGATTATAACGTGCTGCATGAAAATTAGCTTTCTTTTTTAATAGCGCAAAAGCCATTTTATAGATTTGCTTGGTGCTTATGCCTTCGTAAATCTGAGTTTTAATAGCCTGCAAGATGTCCTCAACAACATTTTTATCTGCACCTGATTTTAAAAGTGAATTTTTGAGTTTTTCAGGATTAAAATCAACAATAGCTCCAGAATGCTTTACTATCTTCATTTCTCTCAAAGTTTGATAATTAAGATAATCAAATCGTACTTTAAAGATACGAAAAAGACATTACTTTATTTGTTTTTGATAATAAAATGCTGGAATAAAAAGAATTAAAAAAATAGGTTGAATCAAAAATCGGCGAACATAAAACAAGATCAAATTATTATGCTCTCCATAAAAATAAAGTATAGAGAAAAATAATCCAATTAAAATCAAGAAGAAAAACACATACAAAACAGAAACAAATTGAATCATTTTAATGTCTTTAAAAAAAACATAAAGCAATCCTAATGATAAAATTGTGTTTAAACCATACCGAAAAAGCAATCCAAAAAACAAGGAAACCGAATCATAATTTGGCAATGGTAAGGCATTAAAATCATTTTTAAAATAATCCAAAAAAGGGTCGTAAAACAATTGGTCTTCAAATGCACGAACCAAAATCAAAAGAAAAACAAACACTATTAAAAGTGCCGTTTTATAAAAAGTATTGAAAATTTTATTTTGCATATTTTGAAAATCTATTAACCCAAACAATCCATAAAATAAAGACCGTACCATAAATCAGCAAAGGAAATAATACTCCGTGCATAAAATGCTCCTGTTCCGGAAAACGACTTAACAAAACGCATAAAAAAGCAATCCTGAAAACATTCAAAATATAAATAAAAATACTTCCGCCTAAAACAAAAAGTAAAGTTGGTTTTAATTTTGACGAAAAAGAAACCACAAAAGAAATAAACAAAATAATAACGCTTATTGCATTACATCCCTCAATAATTCTAACGGCATGTTTTTGTTGCAAACCGAATTTAAGAACCAAATTCCCATTCTCCCAAATTAGTTTTGCTTTAGCGTCAAATACTTGTAAAACTTGTTCCGCATTATGAGCGACTAATACTGTAATCGAATCAAATTTATTTTCTCCAAAACTACTAAGATAGCCCTGATACAAAAACATAAGTACTGCATACGACAGAAAGAAAGTGCCTAGAAATAACAGAAAGGGTTTGTACGCAATAAAATATCTTTTCAAAATCTATTTTTTAACAAATTTATGTAATTTTTAAAACCGACTTTAAATACTTTTGTATAAAAAAAACGATGACATTTAAAGAATTACAACCAAAAATAATAGAAATAACTTCAAATACAACTCTTTCCAGAGATGAAAAATTATTGAACGTTTGCAAACTATTAAATGAGAATATTGAATACTATAATTGGGTTGGATTCTATTTTGCAAATCATGAAACTAAAACACTGCATTTAGGACCTTATGTTGGAGCCGAAACAGACCATACAATTATCCCGTTTGGAAAAGGAATATGCGGTCAGGTTGCTGTATCAAATAAAAATTTTGTAGTTCCAGATGTAGCCGCTCAAGACAACTATATTGCTTGCAGTTTCACCGTTAAATCTGAAATTGTTGTTCCACTTTTTGTTAAGGGAGAAAATATTGGCCAAATAGACATTGACAGCCATGTGCTAAATCCATTTACTGAAGCGGATGAAAACTTTTTAGAATTTGTAAATCAGGAAATTGCAAAATTATTTTAAAAAAATAGAGTGCATTAATAATTTTTTACTACTTAGTTTTCGGATTTTTCAAATCTTTTTATTTTTAGATGTTTTTGTTTCAAATTCCAAAAAATAAATAGTACTTTTGCACCCGTTATATAATAGCTATATAACATACATAAAAATCATTAAAAAAATATTGGAATGTATTTAACTAAGGAAATTAAAGAAGAAATCTTCGCTAAACACGGAGGAAAAGCAGAAAATACTGGTTCTGCAGAAGCTCAAATTGCACTATTCACTTACAGAATTAGTCACTTAACAGAGCACTTGAAAAAAAATCGTCACGATTACAACACAGAGCGTTCATTAGTATTGCTTGTTGGTAAAAGAAGATCATTGTTAGATTACTTGAAGAAAAAAGAAATCAACAGATATCGTGAGATTATCAAAGTATTGGGTATTAGAAAATAATCAATATAATAAAGAGGTGCGAAAGTGCCTCTTTTTGTTTTTAAATACAACAAAAAAAGTTTGGTTTTTCATTGGGTTTTAGGCATTAACTACGCAACAACTACAACTAACAACACAACTAAAACCCATTGTATAATCAATATCAAAATTTATGATTCCAAAAGTTTCAAGAGAAATTATCGATTTAGGAGATGGCAGAAGCATCTCAATCGAGACAGGAAAATTAGCAAAACAAGCTGATGGTTCTGTAGTAGTACAAATGGGAGATTCTATGTTGCTTGCAACAGTAGTATCTGCCAGAAAAGCAAGTCCTGGAGTGGACTTTTTACCATTAACGGTAGATTACCGTGAAAAATTTGCAGCAGCAGGTCGTTTTCCTGGTGGATTTTTCAAAAGAGAAGCAAGACCTAGCGATAGCGAAGTTTTGACAATGAGATTAGTTGACCGTGTTTTACGTCCACTTTTCCCAGATGATTACCACGCAGAAACACAAGTTATGATTCAATTAATGTCTCATGATGACAACGTTATGCCAGATGCATTAGCTGGTTTAGCTGCATCAGCGGCTTTAGCGGTTTCTGACTTACCTTTTTCAACTTTAATTTCAGAAGTTCGTGTTGCACGAATTGACGGAAAATTCATCATCAATCCAAGTCGCGCTCAATTAGAATTATCAGATATTGATATGATGATTGGTGCTTCAAAAGATTCTATCGCAATGGTAGAAGGTGAGATGAAAGAAATTTCAGAAAAAGAAATGGTAGAAGCAATTAAGTTTGCTCACGAAGCTATTAAAGTTCAAATTGCTGCTCAAGAACGTTTACAAGTTGCTTTTGGTAAAAAAGAAATGAGAACGTACGAAGAAGAGAAACAAGATGAAGCTATTTATACTAAAGTAAAAACTGCTGCTTACGATTTATGTTACGCTATTGCAAAAGAAGGAACAGCGAAACACGAAAGAACAACGCAATTTGCTGATGTAAAAGAAGTAGTAAAATCTTTATTTACAGAAGAAGAATTAGCAGAAAATGGTGATTTAGTAGGTAAATATTTCTACAAAACACAAAAAGAAGCAGTTCGTAATGTAATCTTAGATTTAGGTTTACGTCTAGACGGAAGAAAAACTACTGAAATCAGACCAATCTGGGCTGAAGTAGATTATTTACCATCTGTTCATGGATCTTCAATCTTTACAAGAGGAGAAACTCAAGCATTGGCTACAGCAACTTTAGGAACTTCTAGAGAAGCAAACCAAATTGACTCTCCATCTGAACAAGGAGAAGAAAAATTCTATTTACACTATAACTTCCCTCCATTCTCAACTGGTGAAGCTAAACCTCTGAGAGGAACTTCAAGAAGAGAGGTTGGACACGGAAACTTAGCACAACGTGCTTTAAAAAACATGATTCCTGCTGATTGTCCTTACACAATTCGTATTGTATCTGAAGTATTAGAATCTAACGGTTCTTCTTCAATGGCTACAGTATGTGCTGGAACATTAGCACTTATGGATGCTGGTATACAAATGATTAAACCAGTTTCTGGAATTGCAATGGGATTGATTACTGACGGAGATCGTTTTGCTGTATTGTCAGATATCTTAGGTGATGAAGATCATTTAGGAGATATGGACTTTAAAGTAACTGGAACTGCTGACGGTATCACTGCTTGTCAAATGGATATCAAAATCGAAGGATTAAAATACAACATCATGGAAGAAGCATTAGCTCAAGCTCGTGATGGACGTTTGCATATCCTTGGAAAAATAACAGATACTTTAGCTGCTCCAAAAGCAGATGTTAAAGCATATGCTCCAAAAATTATTACAAGAACAATTCCTGGTAATTTTATTGGTGCTTTGATTGGACCTGGTGGAAAAGTAATTCAAGAATTACAAAAAGCAACTGGAACAACTATCGTAATCAACGAAGTGGATGAACAAGGAGTTATTGAAATTCTTGGTACAGATCCTGCTGGAATTGAAGCTGTATTGGCTAAAATTCAGTCAATCACTTTCAAACCACAATTAGGAGAAGCTTACGAAGTTAAAGTAATCAAGATGCTTGATTTTGGTGCTGTTGTAGAATATACAGCTGCTCCTGGAAATGAAGTTTTACTTCACGTATCTGAATTGGCATGGGAACGTACAGAAAATGTTTCTGACGTTGTAAAAATGGGAGATGTATTCCAAGTAAAATATCTTGGTGTTGACCCTAAAACCAGAAAAGAAAAAGTGTCAAGAAAAGCACTTTTGCCAAGACCTCCACGTGAGGAGAAAAAAGAGTAATCAGATCTTAGTTTACTAAAGGTTTATTTATAGAAAATCCCGTTTCATGCATTTGAAACGGGATTTTTGGTTAAATAAAAAATAATTAATAAATAATTGTAACTTTTAAAGAACCCCATACGTATAATCACTTGTACACTTAAAAAATTGAGGAGACAAAAACATGAGACAACTTAAAATCACCAAGCAGGTTACCAATCGTGAAACCGCTTCATTAGACAAATATTTACAAGAAATTGGAAAAGTTGACCTTATTACCGCTGACGAAGAGGTAGAATTAGCTCAGAAAATTAAAGCCGGGGATCAAAGAGCCTTGGAGAAATTAACAAAAGCAAATTTACGTTTCGTTGTTTCGGTAGCTAAACAATACCAAAATCAAGGTTTGACACTTCCCGATTTGATTAATGAAGGAAATTTAGGATTGATAAAAGCAGCACAACGTTTTGATGAAACTCGTGGTTTCAAATTCATTTCGTATGCCGTTTGGTGGATTCGTCAATCTATTTTGCAAGCATTGGCAGAACAATCTCGTATCGTTCGTTTGCCTTTGAACAAAATTGGTTCTATCAATAAAATCAACAAAATGTACGCTTTATTAGAGCAATCTAACGAACGCCCACCATCTGCTGAGGAAATTGCAAAAGAACTTGATATGACCGTAAATGACGTAAAAGAGTCTATGAAAAACTCTGGTCGTCACCTATCAATGGATGCGCCTCTTGTAGAAGGTGAAGATTCTAACCTTTACGACGTATTGCGTTCTGGTGAATCACCAAATCCAGACAGAGAATTAATTCACGAATCATTACGTACCGAAATTGAGCGTTCACTAGAAACATTAACTCCTAGAGAAGCTGATGTAGTTCGTTTGTACTTTGGTCTTGGAGATCAACACCCAATGACATTAGAAGAAATTGGAGAAACTTTTGACCTAACTCGTGAGCGTGTGCGTCAAATCAAAGAAAAAGCAATCCGCAGATTGAAACACACTTCAAGAAGTAAAATACTAAAAACCTACTTAGGTTAATTTATAAAACTCCCACAATTAAAAGATTTAAATGGGATTTAAATCTTTTAATTCACCATAAACAACAGTCTGATTAACTGTTCGTTTTTTGATTGATGATTGAAACTCCGGCTGATTACCGGAGTTTTATTTTTTGTCATCAATCAAAAAACCACTTTTTTGATTGCTTCGCCAGTTCGTCGCTTTCGCTCTTCGAGTGATGATTGAAACTCCGGCTGATTACCGAAGTTTTATTTTTTAATCTAAATTCTTTTCGCTTTTCACTATTATGGCGTATCCCTCCGTAAAAACTCCGGGTCGGGCTTTACATTACAATCTTTTTATAAAAAATAAAAAGGATTTCCACTTCAATCCCTTACGCAATCGCATACAACAAACCTATTATTCGTCCCGTAAAAAAACTTTTGCAATCGCGTGGAAATAAACTAATTTTGCAAAAAAAACAACACAACCTCACAATGAAAAATACACTTATTGCACCGTCAGTTCTTGCTGCCGATTTTGCAAACCTGCAACGCGACATCGAAATGATTAACAACAGCCAAGCTGATTGGTTTCATATTGATATTATGGACGGTGTTTTTGTACCTAACATCTCTTTTGGAATGCCTGTTTTAGAAGCGATTAAAAGACACGCAAAAAAAACAATCGATGTCCACTTAATGATAGTAGATCCGGATCATTACATCAAGACATTCGCTGAATTAGGTGCTAATGTTCTAACGGTACATTACGAAGCTTGTCCACACTTACACAGAACCCTTCAAGCTATCAAAGCAGAAGGTATGCAAGCTGGAGTAGCCATCAATCCTCATACAAATATTGAGTTATTAGAAGATGTAATCAATGATATTGATTTAGTTTGTATTATGAGTGTTAATCCAGGATTTGGAGGGCAATCTTTTATTGAAAATACGTATTCAAAAATCGAAAAACTAAAAGCATTAATCACTCGTAAAGGTGCTTCAACTATCATAGAAATTGATGGCGGTGTAACTAACAAAAACGCTGTACAACTTGTTAAAGCAGGCGCAGATGTACTTGTAGCGGGAAGCTTTGTATTCAAAGCAGAAGATCCCACAGCAACTGTTGCAGACTTGAAAAAAATCACTTCTTTCTAAAACAAAAAAGTCCCAAATTTGGGACTTTTTTTTATATTAATTTTTATACTGATCTATTAAATATTTTATCAAATCAGTTGTTGTGACGATTCCTACTAATAAATCTCCCATACAAACTGGTAAGGCATGAAATTCTTTTTTAGATAAAATTTCTGCCGTTTCTTTAATTGTTGTTTCTGGAGAAATAGTGACTAATTTTTTCGCCATAACCTGTTCTACCGTAAACATATTATAGACAGTGGTGTCAACAATTTCAGCATCGTCATCAACTGCATCCACAAAGGAGATTCTCAACAAATCAGTATAACTCAACATCCCAATTATTTTATTACCATCTACTACCGGAATGTGCCTAATTTTATATTGCTTAAAAAGTTGTTCTGCTTTAGTCAAATCATCTGCAAGATTTAATTTTATGACATTTTTGGTCATTATTACGGAGACTGGGACTCTATTTTTCATAACTTCTAACTTTAATTATTTTCAAAGTTATTGGATAAAAAAATCAAAAAACATGATGTTTATCAGTTGGTTTTCGTGATTATTTTGATATGTTAGTAAGACGAATTCTTAAAGATTATAAATTGATTGAAACAAAAAAGCAAGCTAAATTAGCTCGCTTTTTATGTGACCACGGCAGGGTTCGAACCTGCAACCCTCAGAGTCGAAATCTGATATTCTATCCAGTTGAACTACGCAGTCATTGATTTCAGATTTCAGAAAAATCTGCTTATCTTATCTCTTTTAAGTCAATAGCTTTTTTACTATTGTTGAAATAGTTTTTCCTTCAGCAGTTCCACCTAATTGTGCAGCTGCTAATCCCATTACTTTACCCATAGAAGCAATTCCTGATGCTCCCGTATCTGCAATGATTTTTGCAATAACTGCTTCTACTTCAGCTTCGCTTAATTGTGCTGGTAAAAACTTTTCTATTACAGCAATTTGAGCTAATTCTGGTTCAGCCAAATCCAAACGGTTTTGTTCTGTGAAAATTCTAGCACTTTCTTTACGTGTTTTTACTAATCTTTGAAGCAATTTAATTTCATCGTCAGCACTAATTTCTTCTTTTGAACCTGAAGCAGTTTGCGCTAATAATAATTCCGATTTAATAGCTCTTAAAGCTTCTAAAGCAACAGTGTCTTTGGCTCTCATGGCTACTTTGATTTCGTCCATGATTTGTATTGATAAACTCATTATTTTATAGTTATTCGTTAATGTCTTGATGTATTTACCCCAGATGATAGTGAATATAGCCTTTTTGGGAGAAAATGTATTCTTAGAAACTATTTTTAGGACTTAGAAAAAAGCATTTCCGATAAAAAGCTTGAGACGACAGCTGAATGAAGGCTCGCAAATTTAGAAAATTTTACTGTAATTAACAAAAGATACTTCTTCGGTTACTACAAAAAAATAACCCGAAAATAAATTATATTTTCGGGTTATCTTGGTTTGGTTTTGGTTAGTTAATCTACATTGTCATGCAAATACGAGTTGTTAGAACGCAACTGTAGATCATTGTTGCTATCTGTTCCTACAGAAATTCTCGAGTTTGTGTTATTCGGTTGATTGTTCGAAATATCAATTCCTAGTCTTTTGTAAGCTGGTTCTTTTTCGTATTCATCAATTTTAGAAACATTATTATGGAATTTATAATTGAATTCTTTTAGTTTCTTTCTTCTTTCATCTGCTCTAAGTCTCAAGGTTTCTTCAATTGTCATTTCCATTGGAGAAATAGCTTCAAAATTAGATGTTGAATGAATTGATTCCTCTACTCTTTTCATTGTAATATTCAATTCAGCCGGAACAACTTCTACTGGTTTCTCAACCACTTTTGCTGTACTGAAATCATTTTCTATTTCCATATATTCTTCTAGAGAATATTTAATGATTCCTTTATCTGTTAATTCTGTTACAGGAACAAACTGAACCGCTTCATTAACTTTGATATCACGTGTTTCATTTGTTAATTCAAATAAAACTTTCTTTTCTTCAACTACTTCTTGTTTTACTACTGGTTCTGATTTAAAAAGAGGTAAATCAAATGAAAAAGAAGTTTGTTCTTGTTTCTCAACTGCTTTTGGTTGTGCCGCTTTTACTTGCTGAATTTCGTGTTGTTCTGGAGTTGTAAAAGTAAAATCGATATCATTTATTGGCGATACAATTTCAAAGGTTACATCTAAATTTTTAATAAACTCAGACATTACCATCAACTCTTCATTATTAATTACAGGAGGAGCTACAGCTACAACTGGCTCAGGAACTACAACTACTTCCGGAACAATAACAGCTTCTGGAACTACTGTATCTTCTAATAATTCAAAAACAATACGCTCAGATGAATTTGAAACTGGAGTTTCATTATTCAAATCAAATGCTGCAACTGGTTTATTTGATAGATTATGAACACTTTTTTGTTCATCTTCTAAAGTGTGAATTAT
This sequence comes from uncultured Flavobacterium sp., assembly GCA_963512955.1. Classification (GTDB taxonomy): domain Bacteria; phylum Bacteroidota; class Bacteroidia; order Flavobacteriales; family Flavobacteriaceae; genus Flavobacterium. The sequence continues at coordinate 39,693 of CAUPOP010000026.1, forward strand.
TTTTTTAGGCTCTGTATTTACTATTTCGTTTTGTTGTTCAATATCAAAACCTGTAGCGATAATAGTAACTGCAATAGCTTCACCAAGTGTTTCGTCTTCACCAACACCCATAATAATATTAGCATTATACCCTGCTTCAGACTGAATATGGTCATTGATTTCACCTATTTCGTCCAAAGTAATTTCATTAGAACCTGAAACGATAAGCAACAATACGTTTTTGGCACCTGTAATTTTATTGTCATTCAATAACGGAGAGTCTAAAGCAGCAATGATAGCTTCTTTTGCTCTGTTTTCTCCTTCAGCAACTGCAGAACCCATTATTGCGGTTCCACTATTAGATAAAACAGTTTTAGCATCTCTTAAATCGATGTTTTGAGTATAGTGATGTGTAATTACTTCCGCTATTCCTCTTGAGGCTGTAGCTAATACTTCATCCGCTTTTGAAAACCCAGCTTTAAAACCTAAATTTCCATATACTTCTCTAAGTTTGTTATTATTAATAACAATCAAAGAATCTACTTGTTTGCGTAATTTTTCAATTCCTAATAAAGCTTGTTCTTGACGCACTTTACCTTCAAATAGAAAAGGAATTGTAACAATACCAACCGTAAGAATTTCTCTTTCTTTAGCTAATTGAGCAATTACTGGAGCAGCACCTGTACCAGTTCCTCCACCCATACCAGCAGTAATAAATACCATCTTAGTGTTACGGTCTAACATTTTTTCAATGTCTGCAATACTTTCAATAGCTGATTGTTGTCCTACATCTGGATTTGCACCTGCTCCAAGACCTTCGGTTAAGTTTACACCTAACTGAATTTTATTTGGCACAGCACTGTTTTGCAAAGCCTGAGAGTCTGTATTACAAACAATAAAATCTACCCCTTTGATTCCTTGTTTAAACATGTGGTTTATAGCATTACTTCCGCCTCCACCTACACCAATAACTTTTATTACATTTGATTGATTCTTTGGTAAATCAAATGAAATACTTCCAAATTCTGAGTTGCTCATCATTTTATTTGGTTTTTGATATTTATTATTAATTCTTATATTTTGTCGGCAAACCTTATTCTGCGTTGTCTAAAAAATCTTTGATTTTATCGACATATCTGTCAAAAAAAGATCTCCTAATTTTATTTTCTGTTGACTCTTCTTTTTTAGTAAAGTCTCTAACTTCTTGTTCAACTATAGTATCCACTTCTTCACTTTCAGGTTGAACAGCTACAACAGGCTGTCTGTAAACTGGTGCTTTTGGAGCTTCAATTACATCCATTCGGACTGCACTTTGCGTTTGATTCTCGATACTATTCATTACTAAACCTACCGCTGTTGCATATAAAGGACTTGATATTTCCTCGTCAGAATTACCAGCCAAATGTTCGTTTGGATATCCTATTCTAGTATCCATTCCAGTGATGTACTCCACTAATTGTTTGATATGTTGCAATTGTGCACCACCTCCTGTAAGAACGATTCCTGCAATTAATTTTTTTCTCGGATCTTCATGACCGTATGCTTTTATTTCTGTAAAAACTTGCTCAATAATTTCAACAACTCGTGCATGAATTATTTTTGACAAATTTTTCAAAGAAATTTCTTTTGGTTCTCTTCCTCTAAGACCTGGAATAGAAACAATTTCATTGTCTTTGTTTTCACCTGGCCAAGCAGAACCAAATTTCACTTTCAATAATTCCGCTTGTTTTTCAATAATAGAGCAACCTTCTTTAATATCATCTGTAATAACGTTTCCTCCAAAAGGGATAACCGCTGTATGACGAATTATTCCATCTTTAAAAATCGCTAAATCAGTTGTTCCTCCTCCTATATCAATAAGCGCAACTCCTGCTTCTTTTTCTTCCTGACTCAATACGGCATCAGATGACGCTAAAGGCTCCAATGTTAATCCAGACAATTCTATACCTGAACTTTGAATACATCTTCCCACATTTCTGATAGAAGAAGCCTGACCTACAACTACATGAAAACTAGACTCTAATCTGCCACCATACATTCCTATTGGTTCTTTAATTTCCGTTTGACCGTCAATTTTAAATTCTTGTGGTAAAACGTGAATTATTTCTTCCCCTGGCAACATGGCCAATTTATTAACTTGATCAATCAAAAGCTGAATATCATTTCCTCCAATCACCTCTTCTGGATTGCTTCTGCTAATGTAATCTGTATGTTGAATACTACGAATATGCTGACCAGCAATACCCACAACAACATCTTTTATTTTATAACCTGAATTATTTTCAGCTTCTTGTATTGCTTGTTGAATCGATTGAATAGTTTGAGTAATGTTATTTACCACACCTCTAGCCACACCTAAACTTTTGGATTTTCCAACACCCAAAATCTCTAGTTTCCCATACTCATTTTTTTTGCCTATCATGGCAACTATTTTGGTTGTCCCAATATCTAGACCTACTGCAATATTCTCTTTTTCCATTATCTATTATTTAGTGCAAACTACTTGTTCCGTAAAACGGAGATCAATTTTATTGTATTTATATAACGAACTATCTAAAACGGCTTTCTGAAAAAAAGCTTTATAATTTTTAAATTTACGCTCCACATTTATGATTCTACCAAAATCAATTTGATAATTAAAATTTCTGTTAAGCATTTTTAAGCTTCCATTTGGCATAATTTCAATTCCAATGATGTTTTTTTTCAAAAACTCATCGTCATGAATAACACGAAATAATTTGGCTAAATCTTCGTTATTTTTTTTATTTATTACCCCTGAAACAAGTGGAACTCTAGCTGTAAAATTAGCCGACAATGGCATACTATTTCCCTTGTAATCAATATAGAAAGAACTATCACCGTTAAAAACCCTTGCTATAGGCGTTTTTTGTTTTACAACAGCTTTTAGAACACCGTCAATACTCACAAAAACGTCTGACTTTTCAATCATCTCATGTGCATCTATAGCTTTCTCTAACTTATTCAAATCTAATTTAACTTTTTCAATGCTTGATGCATCCCTTTTATTTTCTATTAACAATTTATTAACCGTTTCCTGTTTAACAAAAGGCGCATTATCCCCAACAAAAACGACCTTAGATTTAGTCAATTTCCTATGTTCATTTCGATTTGAAGTAAACGAAAAGAGGAAAATTACTAATCCAAACATGAGGATTAATCGAATATTTGTCCAATTAAACAGTTTCATTTAACGCTTTTTTAATTGATGGTACTAATTCTCCCAAATCACCTGCTCCTATGGTAACAATTATTGGTGCATCACTGGCCAAAATTGACGGAATCAAATCCTCTTTGGCCACTAATTTCTTATCATTATTCGTCATTTTATCCATCAACCATTGTGATGTAACTCCTTCCATCGGTAATTCACGTGCGGGATAAATCTCCAACAAAAGAACTTCATCAAAAGCAGATAAACTTTTAGCAAAATCATCTGCAAAATCTTTAGTTCTGCTAAATAAATGTGGTTGAAAAATAGCCAATACTTTTTGGTTTGGATACAATTCTCGAACTGCTTGATGCACTGCATTAATCTCTGTAGGATGATGTGCATAATCATCTATATAAACTAAGTTTTCCGTTTTTATTTGATACGAAAATCTTCTTCTTATTCCTTTAAATGAAGCAATGGCTTTTGCAATAGCCTCGGTCGGGGTGCCGTAAGTTTTTGCCATTGCAATAGCCATTAATGCATTCATTAAATTATGTCGTCCCGGTAATCCAAATCGTAAGTCTTTTAGTATTTCAGTTGGCGTTTGCACGTCAAAAACATAGCTTGCGTTGTCAATTCTTACATTGAAAGCTTTGAAAACTGCATCCTCATTCACTGAACATGTCACTCCTTCAATAGGCAACTCTTTGGTAATGAAAAGTTTGGTTTTATCTGTAATCTTATCCGCAAATTCCACAAACGAAGCTTCTATTGCTTCGCTGGTTCCATAAATGTCTAAATGATCCGCATCCATTGAAGTGATACAGGCAATATTAGGGTGCAAATGCAAGAAAGAGCGGTCAAATTCATCTGCTTCAACAACCGTTATTGTTTTACCGGTTCCTATCAGATTTGAGTTATAATTTTCTACAATTCCACCTATAAAAGCAGTAACATCAGCACCACTTTCATATAAAATATGCCCCAAAATACTTGATGTTGTTGTTTTACCATGCGTTCCTGCAACAGCAAAACAAAACGTATCTTTAGTAATGATTCCAAGTACTTCGGCTCTTTTTTTAACTTCGTATTTTTGGTCTAAAAAATAATTCCATTCTGCATGTGATTTAGGAACGGCCGGCGTTATAATCACTAAAGTATTATCTGGCTGATATTCTTTTGGAATTAAAGCTACGGAATCTTCAAAATGAATAGAAATCCCACTTTCAATCAACTCACTCGTAAGTATTGACGGCGTTTTATCATACCCTGACACTTGTTTTCCAATAGCTTTGAAATAACGGGCCAAAGCACTCATTCCGATGCCTCCGATTCCTACGAAATAGACGTTATGTATTTGATTTAAATTCATTTTTACTTTGCTCTTTTATCTATTCTTTTTATCTATTCTTTTTATCTAATTAACTTCACGATGGTATCAACGATTTGATTCGTCGCTTCCGGCATGGCCAATTGCTTTATGTTTTCACTTAACTGCTTTTGTTTTCCTTCATCTTTAATCAAAGCTTCAAAAACAAGACTAAATTGAGAATCAAGTTCCGATTCTCTAAGCAAAATAGCTCCTTTTTTATCCGAAATTGCTTTTGCATTTTTAGTTTGATGATCCTCGGCAACGTTTGGCGACGGAATGAAAATTACAGGTTTTCCCACAATACACAACTCCGAAACAGAAGATGCTCCAGCACGGGAAATAACAATATCGGCAGCCGCATACACTAAATCCATTCGTTCCACAAATGCCATTACCTGAACGTTAGCTGTATTATATTTTTTATATTCTTCGAAATAAAGCTTTCCACATTGCCAAATAATTTGAACATTTTGCGAAAGCATTTTATCTAATTCTTTTTCGATTAATTGATTTATACGTCTGGCTCCAAGGCTTCCGCCAAGTACTAAAACTGTTTTTTTATTGGCATCCAAATTAAAATAAGAAATTGCTTCTTCTCTTTTGCTGTCAATAGCAATCAAATCTTGGCGCACCGGATTTCCTGTCAAAATTATTTTCTCTTTTGGAAAAAAGCGCTCTAAATTTTCATAAGCTACACAAATGGCATTCGCCTTTTTGCTCAATAATTTATTAGTAATTCCCGGATAGGAATTTTGTTCCTGAATCACAGTAGGTATATTCATTGCATTTGCCATCTGCAATAACGGACCACTAGCAAATCCTCCTGTTCCAATGACTACATCAGGTTTAAATTGCTTGATAATTTTTCTGGATTCCCATAAACTGGCAACCAATTTTACAGGAAATAATGCATTGTCAATGGTTAGTCTTCTTTGTAAACCCGCAATCCAAAGCCCTTTTATCGGGTATCCGGCCTGAGGTACTTTTTGCATTTCCATTTTATCTTTAGCACCGACAAAAAGGATTTCCGAATCTGGGAAACGAGATTTTAATTCATTGGCAATAGCAATCGCCGGATAAATATGTCCGCCTGTTCCCCCACCGCTTAATATGAATTTATATTTTCCCATTTTTTAAATAATATGTTTAGACTAATTGTATTATTTACTACTCTTATTTCTGAATACTGATTACTTATTCAAAACAGCATTCATAGGATTCTTTGTTTTATCTTCAATAGAATACTGACCTTCAAGAACTGTTTCAGAAAGCGTTTCTTCTTCTAATTGCTTATCAATTAATTTCTGAAGTGCTAAGTCTCTCTGTTCTTTTTCTTTCAATTCTTGGGCAATTTCTTCTTCTTTTTTGGTAACACTGATAATAATTCCGAGTGCAAAACAGGTCATCCAAATCGAACTTCCTCCACTACTTATCAAAGGCAGTGTTTGACCGGTTACCGGCAATAGCTCCACGGCAACCGCCATATTAATCATGGCTTGAAAAATCATTGGAAAACCCAAACCAATAACTACTAATTTTCCAAATAAAGTATTGGCTTTATGCGAGGCTATAACAAATCGAAACAATAGCAATAAGTATAAACTAAGTACTCCCAAACCTCCCATGAGACCATATTCTTCAACGATAATCGCGTAAATAAAATCGGAAGAAGATTGAGGTAAAAAATTCTTTTGTACACTTTTACCTGGCCCTAAACCATAAATTTGACCTGATGCGATTGCGATTTTAGCTTTCTCAATTTGGTAATTATCCTCATCCGGTTTGTCTGTCGTAAAATTTTCAATTCTATTTCCCCAGGTCCCAACTCTACTAAAAAATCTGGAATCTGGAAAAGCCTTGGCTATCAGAATAAAAAAAGCAAGAAAGACTATTCCCGAACCTACTATAAAAGCTATGTATTTCATTGGATATTTACCAATAAAAACCAAAACTAAAATCATAGAAAATATCAAAGCCGTAGTCGAAAAATTCGCAGGCAAAATAAACATCAAAGTAATAAAAACCGGTGTCCAAAGTTCCCACAAAGAAGCCTTAAAAGAATCCGGTTCTTCTCTGGTTTTCGATAAATAACGTGCTACAAAAATATACAACACAATCGAAGCCAAAGTCGATGTTTGAAATGATATTCCAATAAACGGTACCTGAATCCAACGACTGGCATTCGCACCGGCAATAACGGTTCCTTTGATTAATGTATACGCTAATAAAATCCAAACTACCGGCAATCCAACTTTAGAAATTGCTCTGAAATAATGATACGGAACTTTATGAACCCAATAAATAATTAAAAAACCAATACAAATATGAGCAAAATGT
>CAUPOP010000027.1:0-46524 GCA_963512955.1 uncultured Flavobacterium sp.
AATCTTGTCACTTTATCGAAGAACGTCTGCGTCATTGCGGGTGCAAAAGTACAATACTTATTCACTTCTACAAGCTTTTTAAAACCTTTTTTTTACCCTTTTTAATCCTTTATACTTAACTCCTTGATTACTCGTTTTTTGCAATGCAATCTTTTTTTAGTTTTAAGTATCCAAAATCAAACAAATATCTATTTTGCACTTTATAACCCTATAATAATGTATCGGACTTGATCCGTTTCATTTGTTCTAAAATCAATGATAATATTCCAAATCCTATTACCTATACTATATATAAAGAACTCTACAGGCAAAAACCGATAGATTATATTTAATTCTATTCCTGAAATAGACCTATATATAATGGAAAGCCTTCAAAAAAGCTTATTATTAAAATTCAACAAAGTTAAACGACTGCTGATATTATTGATTATCCTCATCAAACAAACAAGTAAACCACTAAAAAACAATATTTTACGTATAAAAAAACCATTTATAAATAGTAAGAAAGGCAATAATTGATTAAATTTACTGTACAAATCATTGCGAAAAGAGTATCCTACCACTCTTGCATTTTATAGCCCCAAACCAGAAAATACATTTAAAAGAAACTCTTTTGGCCTTTTATAAGCTAAAACAGCATGTCTATACTATTATTAAAATATATACAACATGGAAAATTACAAGTATATTCTGTTTTTTAACCAAATAGATATTAGTTCGATTGGTGAAGTTGGGGGAAAGAATGCTTCGCTTGGTGAAATGTTTAATCTGTTAAACCCGATAGGCATAAATATTCCAAATGGATTTGCACTTACTGCAGAAGGATATCGTGTTTTTAGAAAAATGAATAATCTAGAGCAACAACTGGAAGATTTATTACTTTCATTAGACACAAAATCATATTCCAATCTTTCTTCAATTGGAGAAAAAGCTAGAAACCTTATTCTGTCCGCTACTATTCCGGATGTTATTAGTTCTGAAATTTTCTCGGCATACGAAGCCTTGAGTAAACTCTGCGGTACAAATAACCTTGATGTTGCTGTAAGAAGCAGTGCAACATCTGAAGATTTACCGACTGCTAGTTTTGCTGGACAAATGCAATCTTTTTTGAATATCAATGGAAAAGAACAATTATTAGATGCCGTCCATCATTGTTTTGTATCCTTATATACTGATCGTGCTATAAAATATAGACACGATATGGGTTTTGCTAAACTTGACATAGCTATTTCTGTTGGAGTTCAACAAATGGTTAGAAGCGACAAAGCTTCATCTGGAGTTGCATTTACCATCGATCCTGATTCTGGTTTTGAAAACACAATTATAATTAATGGTTGTTGGGGCCTTGGTGAAAATATAGTACAAGGGACTATAACTCCTGATGAATGGATGGTATTCAAGCCTAGTTTGGAAAATCCTGAATTAAACCCAATACTAAAAAGACAGTGTGGAAGAAAAGAATTTACAATGATTTATGCTGAGAATTCCGAAAGCTCTTCTGCAAAAAACACAATCATTAATAGTAATACTTCTGAAGAAAAAGGAAATCAGTTTACATTAAGTGATGCAGAAATAATTCATTTATCACAATGGTGCTATAAAATTGAAAAACATTATAAGAAAGCAATGGACATTGAATGGGCCAAAGACGGATTTAATAACAACCTATATATTGTTCAGGCAAGACCAGAAACCATTCACGGAAAAAGAAATAAAAAAGTACGAGAAATATATAGTCTGAAAGAGAAAGGCCGAATTTTAACTCAAGGAATTGCACTTGGTGATAAGATTGCTTCTGGAAAAGCACGTATCCTCAATAATCCTCAGGAAGGGAATCTGTTGCAAGAAGGCGAGATTATAGTTACCGATTTGACAAACCCAGATTGGGATCCAATAATGAAACTAGCTTCTGCTATAATCACCAATAAAGGCGGTCGTACTAGTCATGCTGCCATTGTAGCTAGAGAATTAGGCACGGTTTCCGTAGTAGGATGTGGCGATGCAACTACCAAAATTAAAAACGGACAGGAAATTACTGTTTCCTGTGCCGAAGGAAAAGATGGATATATATATGAAGGTAAACTAAAATGGGAGGTTCACGAACAAGATTTCAGTAAACTTAAAATGCCAAAAACAGCACCAATGCTCATTCTTGCTGATCCCGAAAAAGCTTTTGAATTAAGTCATTATCCAAATCAAGGAGTTGGCTTAATGCGAATGGAATTTGCAATTTCAAATACTATAAAAATTCATCCTTTAGCGCTATGCGAACCCGAAAAAATAATTGACCCAAAAATTGCTTCCGAAATAGCAACATTAACCAAAGGCTATGACAATCCTGAAAATTACTTTATTGATAAACTCGCCGAAGCCGTATCTATAGTAGCCGCTGCTTTTTATCCTAAAGATGTGATTGTACGAATGAGCGATTTTAAAAGCAACGAATACGCAAATCTAATTGGAGGAAAATATTATGAACCAGAAGAAGAAAATCCTATGATTGGTTTTCGAGGCGCATCCCGTTATTACAGCAACTTTTACCGAAAAGGTTTTGCTTTAGAATGCGAAGCAATGAAAAAAGTCCGCAACGAAATGGGATTTCAGAATGTAAAACTTATGATTCCCTTTTGCAGAACAATTGAAGAAGGTAAAAATGTACTTGCCGAGATGGCAAAAAATGGTTTAGTACAAGGAATTAATGGATTAGAAGTATATGTAATGATTGAAATTCCGAGTAATGTTTTACTTGCTGATGAATTTGCCAAATTATTTGATGGATTTTCCATTGGGTCAAACGATTTAACACAGCTTACTTTAGGCCTAGATCGAGACTCCGCATTAGTCAGTTATTTATTTAGTGAAGAAAACCCTGCGGTTAAATCTTTGATAAAAGAAACCATTCGAGTAGCAAAACACTTTGAAATAAAAGTTGGATTATGTGGTCAAGCACCTAGTGACATTCCAGAGTTTGCTGATTTTTTAGTTGGTGAAGGAATTGACAGCATTTCATTTAATCCTGATGCTCTAATAACTGGAATTGAAAATATTTTAGAAGCAGAAAAAAAATTAAAACATAAAAGAAAAATTCTAATGTAAAAAAATAACAATGGAAACAACATTCAAAAACAAAGTCGTAGTTGTAACAGGCGGCTCTTCTGGAATAGGAAAAGCGACCGCACTTAGCTTTGCACAAAAAGGAGCTAAAGTTGTGGTAGTTGATTGGATAGAAAATAGCGAAACAATGAGCCTTCTCAAAAAAACTGGGGAGAAATTTCTATTCATCAAATGTGATGTGTCCAAAGAATCAGATGTAAAAGCAATGGTTGAAAAAACTATTGAAACCTTCGGCCGATTGGATTATGCTTTCAACAATGCCGGTATTGAAGGAAAACCAGCGCCTACACAGGATTGCACAGAAGAAAATTGGGATAAAGTTATTGGCATCAACCTAAAAGGGATTTGGTTATGCATGAAATACGAAATTCCAGAAATCCTCAAACAAGGCAAAGGTGCAATTGTGAACTGTGCTTCTGTTGCAGGTTTAGTAGGATTTGCAGGATTACCAGCCTATGTAGCATCAAAACATGCGGTTGTAGGATTAACAAAAACTGCCGCTTTAGAAAATGCAAAACTGGGCATACGAATCAATGCTGTTTGCCCTGGAGTAATTGCCACTCCTATGATAGATAGACTGATACAAAATGATAAAGAGGCCGAAAAACAATTTGTAGGTCTAGAACCCGTTGGCCGTTTTGGTCAACCACAAGAAATAGCAAATGCCGTTATCTGGTTGTGCTCTGACCAAGCTTCTTTTGTAACTGGACATGCCATGGCAGTTGACGGCGGTTTTGTAACACAATAATTTATTAACTTAAACTAATACATCATGCAAACGTACGAAGTAAACCTAAAATGGACCGGAAGAAGAAAAGGAGTTCTAAGTTCTCCTATTTTACCTCAAAGCATAGAAGTCGCAACACCACCCGATTTCCCTAAGGGAATGGAAGGAATTTGGTCACCAGAACATTTACTAATAGCCTCTATAAACAGTTGCCTTTTAAGCACTTTTTTGAGCATTGCGGAAAATTCTAAACTAGAATTTGTAAGCTTTGAAAGTAAATCAACTTGTCATGTTGATCTAATTGACGGCAAATACACCATAACGGAAATCATCTTAAAACCAAAAATCATCATTCCGTATGCGCAAAAACCAGATAGAGCTAAACACATTTTAGAAATGAGCGAAAAATCATGTCTCATTTCAAGTGCCATAAAAGCTCCAATACTATTACAACCCGAAATATATGTAGAACACAGTATGATGGCAGTTAGTGATCCGTATTAATACATATAAATTAGTTAAATAGAATCTTATTTCACAACAATTTATTAGGAATTAATTATCTAAAGTATCAAAAACAAACACCATGAAAGGCTCTTTAAAACTCGGAAAAATTGCAGGAATTGGAATATTCATTCATTGGACATTTTCCTTATTTATTGCTTTTGTCTTATTTTTGAATTACAAAACTGGTTACAATGCGCTTCAATCTGGATGGACTGTTCTATTTGTCTTGGCTATTTTTGCAACGGTCTTATTACATGAATTAGGACACGCATTGATGGCTAAAAAATACAATATTGAAACAAAAGACATCACTCTTTTGCCTATTGGCGGTTTAGCACGATTAGAAAGACTTCCTGAAAAACCGATAGAAGAATTATTTGTAGCTGCTGCAGGACCTTTGGTAAACATTGCATTAGCAATTATAACCTCTGTGTTTATTCAGGTTCCTGAAACTTCCCGAGAACTTTTATCGCAATTATCAAATGGGGTAAACGCAAATAATTTTTTTCTAAACTTTTTAATAGTCAATTTATGGCTTGCTCTTTTCAACCTGATTCCTGCTTTCCCAATGGATGGTGGAAGAATCTTGCGAGCACTATTATCTTTCAAATTAAAAAGACATGTAGCCACCAAAATAGCCGCTCGAGTAGGACAACTTTTGGCAATTGGATTTATAATTTTAGGTTTCTTTTCGAATCCTTTCTTGATATTTATTGGTCTATTTGTAATCTTTGGTGCCCAAATGGAATCAGAACAAGCAGAAGCAAAATTTATGCTTAAAGAATATACTGTTCGCGATGTTCTAATGACAAATTATCAAACTATTGATGCGAATCAAACTATAGAAACGGCTATTGGTTTATTGCTTGACAGCCAAAACAAAAGTTTTGTTGTAACTCAAGACAAAAATGTAGTAGGAACATTGAATCGGGATGAAATTATCATAGCTCTTGCCAACAAAGGCAAAAACCAAACTATTAGTTCGGCTATGAACAAAAACTTAATTTTTGTTGATGTGAATACACCACTAGGAAATGTCTTTGAACAGATTTACGGAAACAAATTAAATTTGATTCTTGTTACGGAAAATGAAAAATTTATTGGAACTTTAGATACTGAAAATATTTTAGAATTTATTCTAATAAAAGAAGTTAAAACTAAAAAAGCCGATGCTAATTTCTGAAAAAACTAATTCTATAATTGAAAGCATAACACTTGTTCATAGCGGCGAAGATTATTTTTCACGTTTAGAAAAAATTATCAATGCTTCCCAATTTGAAATACACTTTCAGATTTATCTATTTGAAAACGATGAAACTGGTCAACGAATTATTAGCGCTTTGAAGAAAGCTGCTGAACGACAAGTAAAAATCTATCTTTTGTTAGATGGCTTTGGTTCGCTTACTTTTCCAAATGAAATAATAAATGAATTAAAACAAAAAGGAATTAACTTCAGGTATTTTTCCCCTTTATTTTCAGCAAATTCCTTTTACTTAGGCAGAAGATTGCATCAAAAAGTAATCGTTGCGGATGAGAAAGTGGCATTAATCGGTGGAATTAACATTGCCGATAAATATCATGGCACAAAAACTGAAGCTGCCTGGCTAGATTATGCCATTCAAATAAATGGAAAAATTGCAAAACCACTAGCAGATCTCTGTGAAGCGATTTATTTTAAGACACAAAAATTTCAGAGAAAAAAAATACTACCTGTTTTTCAAGAAAAATACGAAGCCCGAATTAGCATACTTCAAAACGATTGGTTAAATCGAAAAACCGAAATCTCAAATGCCTATGTTAAATCGATTAGCAATGCCACTAAGCAAGTAACCATTGTAGGGAGTTATTTTCTGCCTGGACGAAAACTAGCCAATGCACTAAAAAAAGCATCAAAAAACAACATAAAGATTCAATTGATTTTATCGGGCGTTTCAGATCTGCCTATGACAAGACGAGCTACCCATTATTTTTATTCCAAACTTCTTTCTCATAACATCGAATTGTATGAATGGAATAAATCTATTTTACATGGCAAAGCAGCAGTTATTGATCAATCCTGGACAACCATTGGTTCCTTTAATCTTAATAATTTAAGTTCTTATGCTAGTATTGAAATGAATGTAGGAATTGACTCTGTCGTCTTTTCAAAAATGTTTCAAAATCATCTTGACGAGATTATTTCACAATGTCAAAGAATAACTCCCGAATCATTACAATCAAGTAACAGTATAATTTCAAAACTAACAAACGGAATGTCCTATTATATTACAAGAGCAATTGAAATTATTATGACTTACCTACCCTATAAAAGATTTAATAATTAATAGTTATTCATTTTCTAGTTATGACTAATTTGAATTATTAAGTAAAATCTAATAGTACAAACATACTGTTCCTTAATTCACACTAATTTCCCCTTTAACAAAGCTTTTAATCAGAGCATTATTTTTATTTAAACTACTGAAATAAAATCATTTGAACACTAATTTTAATGAAAAATTTCTTAAATTTGATTATATAAGTGCTCATATTACAAAACCTTTTCTGCCTTCAAAAATTTAAATTTTATAATCTAAATAGTAATTATAAAAAGGATAAAAAATGGCTTTCATAGACTATTATAAAATATTAGATGTAAGTAAAACTGCAACGGAAGTCGAGATAAAAAAGGCTTATCGAAAAATGGCCAGAAAATACCATCCTGACCTCAACCCCAATGATAAAGAAGCTGAAAAAAAATTCAAGGAAGCCAATGAAGCCAATGAAGTATTAAGTAATGCCGAAAATCGAAAAAAATACGATGAGTATGGTGAAAACTGGCAACATGCTGAACAATATGAAAAAGCCCGACAACAACAGCAATATCAAAGAGCGGATCAAGCAAGCGGTTTTGAAGGTGGCGGAGATTATTCGGACTTTTTTGAATCCGTTTTTGGAGGGCGAACTTATGGAGGCAGTAGACGAACTTCTCAATATAAAGGAGAAGATTTTAATGCCGAATTACACCTAGACCTAAAAGATGTTTACACAACGCACAAGCGTACACTAACTGTAAATGGAAAAAATATTAGACTAACTATTCCTGCAGGAGTAGAAAATGGACAAATAATAAAAATCAGCGGTCAAGGCGGTGACGGAATAAATGGAGGACCAAAAGGTGATTTATACCTCACTTTTAATATTGCAAATCATACCCATTTCAAAAGAGATAAAAATAATTTATATAGTATAGCTGAGATTGATTTGTATACCGCCATACTTGGTGGAGATGTCAAAGTAGATACGTTTGATGGAAAAGTAAAACTTACTGTAAAACCGGGCACACAAAATGGCACTAAAGTAAAACTTAAAGGAAAAGGATTTCCTGTTTATAGAAAAGAAGATGAATTTGGTGATTTATATATTACTTACCATATAAATATTCCTACGAGTCTATCCGAAAAAGAAAAAGAATTAGTTGAAGAACTCGCTAAGCTAAAAAACTCATGAACCTAGATAACCTTATTCCCGTAACTACATTGTGCAACCATTATAATGTTGAAATGCCATTCTTTGGACATTTAAACGAAATTGGATTGATACAAATTGAAATCATTGAAGAAACCCAATACATTCATCCTAATACAATTCATGAAATCGAGAAAATGATACGTATGCATCAAGAACTAGATATCAATATAGAAGGGATTGACGTGGTAATGAACTTATTGAAAAAAATAGAAGATTTACAAACCGAATTAATTGCAACTAAAAACAGATTGCACTTATATGAAGATTAGTAGCTGACATCAACAAATTCTAACGCTAAAAAACTAAGCATGAACTGGCATTTGATCTCTATTTCGGAAATAGCCCAGTTATTAAATTCAACACCTTCCGGTATTGATCACGATACCGCATCGCAACTCCTTGTTCAACACGGAAAAAATGAAATCGAGGACAAGAAAAAGAAAACCATTCTCCAAATGCTTTTCCATCAGTTTTTTGATTTCATGATTCTTATTCTGATTATTGCAGCTATCATTTCGGGGATTCTAGGAGATCTTACAGATACAATCATTATTATAGCCATCATAATTATTAATGCTATTGTTGGACTCATACAGGAATATCGGGCAGAAAAAGCGATGGAAGCACTAAAAAAAATGATTGCAAATAACGCCCGAGTTTTACGACAAGGTAAAATGATGGATATTCCTGTTTACAATATTGTACCAGGCGATGTTGTGGCACTTGAGGTTGGGAACAGCATCCCTGCTGATGTTCGATTTTTTGAAACTCATCAACTTGGCGTAGACGAATCTTCCCTTACGGGAGAATCTAATAATGTTTATAAACATTCTGACATTCTTCCTGAAACAGAATATTCCATTGGAGATTTGACTAATATGGGATTCAAAGGAACCTTTATAACCACAGGTCGCGCATTAGCTTATGTCGTTGCTACAGGCATGAATACAGAACTCGGACGCATAGCAAAAATGATTCAAAGCGAAGAAGTTACAACTCCTTTACAAAAACGACTTACTGCTTTTGGCAAAAGATTATCAGTAGTCATCCTTGTCATTTGTGCTATTGTTTTCCTAATGGGTTGGCTTCGTGGAGAATCCGCTTTAACCATGCTAATCACCGCAATTTCTTTAGCTGTGGCTGCCATTCCCGAAGCACTTCCTGCCATGATTACGATAGCGCTAGCTTTTGGCGCAAAGCGATTAGTAAAAAGCAATGCACTGATTCGTAAACTGCCTGCAGTAGAAACATTAGGATCTATAACACACATTTGCACGGATAAAACCGGTACACTCACCTTGAATAAAATGACTGTGGAAGAAGTTTATGAAACTTCAGAAAAACAACACCAACTCAATTACTCAGATGAATCTGCCCTACTTCAAGCCATGGCGTTGAGCAATGATGTTTCGAAAGACAAAAACGGAAATTGGCTAGGAAGTTCAACAGAAATTGCATTAGTAAAATTTGCCTCCAGTAAAAATTTAGAAAAAAAACATTTAGAAGAAAAATATCCTAGAATTGCAGAACTGCCCTTTGATTCTAATCGAAAAGTCATGACAACTTTACATCAACTCGATGATGGAATACTAGTAATTACAAAAGGTGCTGTTGATATTTTACTTAATAAATTAGCGAATCAATCCCAGACTAAAATTTCGGAAATCGAAAAAAAAGCAAATGAAATGGCAGAAAGAGGATTCCGAGTATTAGGATATGCCATACGAATACTCCCTTATTTGCCTGAGGAACTAAATACTGATGAAATAGAATCAAACTTAACATTAATAGGCTTTGCCGGAATGATTGACCCGCCAAGAGCTGAAGCCAAACAAGCGGTGTCTGAATGCAAAAAAGCGGGAATAATTCCAATCATGATTACTGGGGATCACAAATTAACCGCAAAAGCTATTGCTGAAAAATTAGGAATAATTACTTCCAAAGCGGATTTAGTAGTAACAGGAACCGAATTAGCAAAATTAAGCCCTAAGGAATTTACTCAAATCGTAGATCATGTTCGGGTTTATGCACGAGTAAATCCAGAACAAAAATTAAGAATCATTACCGCCTTGCAAGCAAAAAACCATTTTGTTGCTATGACAGGGGATGGCGTAAATGATGCTCCAGCGCTTAAAAATGCTGACATTGGAATTGCTATGGGGATAAATGGCACGGAAGTTTCTAAAGAAGCAGCACATATGATTTTACTCGATGACAACTTTGCCACTATTGTTGTTGCTTTAAAACATGGACGAAAAATATTTGACAACATTCTAAAATTCATCAAATACATCATGACTGGAAATTCAGGAGAAATTTGGGCAATTTTATTAGCTCCTCTTTTTGGTTTACCTATACCCCTTTTGGCAATTCATATTCTTTGGATTAATTTAGTTACTGATGGATTACCTGGATTAACATTGGCCTCCGAGCCCGCAGAAGCAGATATTATGCAAAGACTCCCTAGAAATCCAAAGAAAAACATCTTTGCTGGCGGAATGGCAATACACATTTTATGGGTTGGCTTTTTGATGGGAGTCGTAACTTTAGGGATTCAAGCATGGGCAATACACAATCAAGGCGCACACTGGCAAACAATGGCTTTCACCGTACTTTGTTTCAGTCAATTAGGTCATGTTTTAGCAATTCGTTCGGACTGGCAGTCTTTTTTCAAAATCGGATTATTCTCTAATAAACCCATGTTAGTTGCGTTATCAATAACTGTTGCCTTACAATTACTTATTATCTACTTGCCGTTTTGCAATGAAATTTTCAAAACATCTCCCCTAACTTATTTTGAATTAGCGATAACACTGGCCGCATCTAGTATTGTATTTTGGGCTGTAGAAATTGAAAAATGGATTAAAAAACAGCCTAAATAAATTGTTTTTTTATTCCCACAAAAATTCTTTCTCTAAAAATCAAAAATCTACTTCCTAAATATTCTATTTATAAAGAACTTAAAGAAACTTTTCTTTCGACAAAGTGACAAAAAAACGACATAAAACGCATGTCGAATACCAAATTATACGTATAATAATTGTATATTTGAGAAGCTATTTCTTATTAAAAATTAATTCATTTACTCATGAATAGTATTTTTAAAATAACAGAATTCTTTAATACTTTTTTACTTGAAATTGGCGAGTTATCCCTTTTTGCTGGTCGTTTTTTCAAAGAATCTTTCAAACGACCTTTTGAATTCAGAGAATTTATTCGTCAGTGCTTTTATATGGGAAACCGTTCCTTACTCCTTGTTGCAGTCACTGGTTATATTATAGGTTTAGTTTTTACCTTACAATCTCGTCCTACCCTACAAGAATTCGGTGCTGTTTCCTGGATGCCTTCTATGGTAAGCATATCCATTATACGAGAAATAGGACCTATCATTACGGCTTTGATTTGTGCTGGTAGAATTGGTTCTGGAATTGGAGCTGAACTAGGTTCAATGAGAGTAACAGAACAAATAGATGCCATGGAAGTTTCTGGCACCAATCCATTTAAATATCTTGTAGTTACCCGAATTATGGCCACAACATTTATGCTTCCAATATTAGTTTTTTTTGGAGATGCCATCGCTCTTTTTGGTTCATTCATGGTCGAAAATGTAAAAGGAAATGTATCCTTTTTATTGTATTACAATCAGGTATTTGAAGCTTTGGAATTTGGCGACTTAATTCCGGCGACTATAAAGACTTTCTTTTTTGGATTTGCCATAGGATTAGTAGGTTGTTTTAAAGGATATTATTGCAAAAAAGGGACTGCAGGTGTTGGATTAGCAGCAAATTCTGCTGTAGTTTACACTTCCATGTTATTGTTTATTATTGACTTTATTGCCGTTTTTGTTACGGATATATTTTACGATTTATAAAATAATTATA
The DNA here is from genome assembly GCA_963512955.1 of uncultured Flavobacterium sp. Taxonomy (GTDB): domain Bacteria; phylum Bacteroidota; class Bacteroidia; order Flavobacteriales; family Flavobacteriaceae; genus Flavobacterium. The sequence goes on from CAUPOP010000027.1 coordinate 11,740, forward strand.
ATCATGTCAGCAACAAATCAAAAAATAATCATTGAAATCAAAGACTTGAAAAAAAGTTACGGGAACAATCATGTGCTTGATGGTTTTAATATGAACTTGAATGAAGGGGAAAACTTGGTTATCATGGGGAAATCAGGTTCTGGTAAATCCGTAATGATAAAATGCTTGATTGGATTAGAAGAACCAGATTCGGGAACTATTGAAGTAATGGGACAAGATATTAACAAGCTTAATCATGAAGAGTTAGATGAACTCAGAACAGAAGTTGGTTTCTTATTTCAAGGAAGCGCTCTTTATGATTCAATGACTGTTCGAGAAAATTTAGAGTTCCCTTTACGGCGACATACTAAAAAATTTGGTGTAATAAAAGACACCTCTCCATTAGTTATGGAAGCCTTGGAAAATGTAGGATTAGGACATACCGTTGATTTGATGCCCGAAGAACTTTCCGGAGGAATGAAGCGACGAATTGCTTTGGCCAGAACATTAATTCTCCAACCAAAGATAATTCTATACGACGAACCAACAACTGGATTGGATCCTATAACAGCAAAGGAAATTTTGTTATTAATGATTTCGATTCAAAAAAAATACAATACTTCGGCAATTATAATTACACACGATGTAGATTGCGCCAGAGTAATTTCAAATAGAATGATTTTATTGGTTGATGGCATCAATTATGCCGAAGGTACTTTTGAAGAATTATCTGCTTCAACCGATCCAAAAGTGCAAGCTTTCTTTAAATAAATATAAAAATGGAAAAAACGACATCACAAAAAATACGACTCGGTCTTTTTGTAATCTTAGGGTTATTAATTTTTATAATAGCTGTCTATTTCATTGGTGATAAACAAAAAATGTTTGGAAAAACAAATCATCTTACTGCTGTTTTTAATAACGTAAACGGATTAGAATTAGGTAATAATGTTCGGTATTCAGGAATAAACGTAGGTACCGTTCGAGGAATCGAAATGATAAACGATACCGCTATTCAGGTGGATATGATTATTGACAAAACTATTTTTTCATATATCAATCAAGACGCTGTTGCCATCATTGGTTCAGACGGACTTGTGGGTAATATGGTTATCAATATTATTCCCGGAAAAGGCAATGGTCTTAAAGTTAAACCAGGAGATAAAATCAAGTCTATGAATCGAATTCGCACGGATGACATGCTAAATACACTTGGTGTAACGAACAAAAACGCAGCCAATCTTACTGCTGATTTACTTAAAATTACAAATGACATCAACAATGGAAAAGGAACTATAGGCTTACTAGTTCGAGATACTGTTTTAGGAAAAGATTTAAAAGAGACCATGCGTTATATAAAAACTGCGGGAAAAGGAACTTCTGATTTAGTAACTAAATTAAACAATCTAGTAGGTTCTTTAGATCAAAAAGACAACCTAATTGGGGTTATAAAAGATTCGGCTGTTGCCAATGATGTAAAAACTATTATCCGAAATTTAGAAAAATCAAGTTCTCAAATTGATAAAGTAGTCAACAATTTAAACAATACCATTTTAAATGTTAAAGATGGAAAAGGCAGTTTGAACTATTTAGCAAATGACCCCGAATTAGTTCGAAAAATCGATTCTACTATGACAAATATCAATCAGGCAAGCTTTCGCTTGAATGAAGATTTAGAAGCCCTAAAACACAATTTCTTATTTAGAGGTTATTTCAAAAAACAAGAGAAAGCTAGATTGAAAGAACAAAAAAAGGAATCCGATAAAAAGTATTAATTGCCAAGACTATATTGGGATATCGGTCAAAGTTTACTTAAATTGTTTTCAAAGCCTGAATCAATATATCAATATCTTCTTTGGTATTATAATGACTGAAGGAGATTCGCAAACTCGGTTTTCTTAAATCTTCATTTGAAAGCATTTCTGCCAAAACATGTGAGGGTTTTACACTTCCGGATTGACAGGCACTTCCGCGGGAAACAGCTATTCCTTTCATGTCCAAATGAAATAGAATCATCGATGTTTTATCTTCGGAGAAAGGCAAAAGCACATTCAAAACAGTATAAAATCCAGCTGCAGTTCCGTTTATTTCAAAAGCAGGAAATTCAAGTTCAAGTTGGCTAATTAAATACGTTCTCAAAGCTGAAATTTGTGCGCTTTCTAATTCTAAATTTGCATACGAAATTTCCAGAGCTTTAGCCATTCCAGCTATTTGATGTAGAGCTTCTGTTCCTGCTCGCAATCCTTTTTCTTGTTCTCCACCAAAAAATAAAGGTTGCAAACCTGAATTTTTACGTACAAAAGCAAATCCAACTCCTTTTGGCCCATGAAATTTATGAGCACTTGCTACAATAAAATCAGCAGGGATTTTTTGTAAATCAATATTCGCTTTTCCTATAGACTGAACTGTATCCGAATGAAAAAGTGCATTATGCTGTTTGCAAATAAGTCCAATTCGTTCTATATCTAGAACGGTTCCCGTTTCATTATTAACATGTATCAAACTAACCAAAGTTTTAGTTTCCTGAGAAAGTAATTCTACTAAATTAGTAGTATCGATAGCTCCATTTGGTTTAACCGCAACATAATCAACTTGAATACCAAATTCTTCTTGCAAAGCCATAACCGTATATAAAACGGCATGGTGTTCAATCTTGCTGGTAATAATTCGTTTAACTTTCAAATCTTTAACCGCAGAACGAAGTATCCAGTTATTTGCTTCGGTTCCACATGACGTAAAAATAAACTCTTGAGCCGAGGCATTAAAATGCTTCGCAATTGACTTTCGGGATAACTCCAAAATACTTTTGGCATTTCGTCCAAAACTATGTGTTGATGATGGATTTCCGTAGTCATCAGACATAACTTTAGTCATTTCATGAATAACCTCAGCACGAATGGCTGTAGTTGAAGCGTTATCGAGATATACTTTTTTCATTAATAAAATTATTTAGAATCGGCTATTTCAGACACTATTGTTTTTGTTTTTCTGGAGAAAATTAATTTCTCATTAAAAATAAGTATTGAAACCAAAATTAAAAAATAAGCAATCAATTGAATTATGTTTACTTTTTCTTTGTAATATAAAATGGCAAGTAAAAAAGTAATTATTGGATTGATATAAATCATAATTCCTACAGCCGAGGAATTAATTCCATTTAATGCAAACAAATTTAAAAACAACGGAATTATCGTAAATAACACTACAATAACTAAAAGACAGCTATAAAACAAAGGATCTACAGGAACTGCTCCGCTATAATTTGGGTAAAAAGGAAGTAAAATTATTGCCGTAAAAAGCAATTGAATACTAAGAATCAAAAACTTATCGATTTCCGTATTTTTTCGCTGGCTTATTAAATACAATGAATAGGTTGCCGCTGTGATTAAACTATAAAGAATATCCTGAAAATGATTAAACGAAAGTAGAATACAACTAAAAGTGCTAATTAAAACCGCTATCCATTGCCATTTACTTAGTTTCTCTTTTAAGATAAAAAAAGCTAAAACAGTTGTCAAAATAGGACAAATTAAATAAGCCAAAGAAGCTGCTTTTACGCTAACATGATTCATTATATAGATAAAAACAAACCAGTTTAAAGCAAGAAAAACACCTCCGCCCAAAGTCAAATTAATTGTACTTCTTTTTTGGGTTTGCGTCAGTTCTTTAAAATGATTCCAGTTTTTTTTTAGTAGATTTCGGCGGAAAGTAACGTTAATAAAAAACATTAAAATCACACTGAAAAAGACCCGATAAAACAAGATATCTAAGGAAGGATAATTATGTAAGGGCTTTAATGCTAGACTAAAAAATCCCCAGATAAAGAAAGCTAGAAATGCGGAGAAATAGTATTTATTTAGTCTCATATTCGGTATAAATTAGCACAAAGATAATGATTTCTACTGGCTTTGAAATAAACTCCTTCTGGCTTGGCGATTCATTTAGAAATCCATTAACGCGAATGAAGGTGAAAAAGCTAAATTCGATGTTAAATTCAATGATTTTGAATTAGGAATGTAAATCAAACGAATTAAAAATTCTATTTTTGTTCCAAATTTATAAAAATGAAAAAAGTTGTAGGCCTGTTGTTTTTTTTATTTGTTTTGAATAGCTGTGATGACGGTAATTTGGTTCAAGAAGATATTACTTTTGAAAATACAGCAACACAAAGTTGTAGTACAAACAACATCATTTACAAACTGAAAGACAAAGAAGCTTTAATACTTGAAATTCCTGAAAGCTCTTTTATAAATGAGCCAACTTTAGAAGGTTCTCCAAGAATAATAAATATTAGCAGCACAAATCGTGTTGTTTACCGCTTTTATAATGGCGCTGTCTCTGCAAATAACATTTGTGAAACTATTCCTCCAGCTACACCAATAGTTACCGACCAATGGAATGTAACTGATGGTACCATACAAATAATCACATCAGCTGTAAAAAAAACGGATGCCGTAACAGGTAGAACAACAATCACTGGTTACAACCATAACGTTGTATTTAAGAACATTACATTCGCTAAAAACAATGGAACACAGGTGTATGAAACATTCCCTTTTGGTGATTATGTAACAACCGCTACTACACTACCTTTTGGTTTTGATGAAACATTAGAACAATGCAGCAGTTCAAAACAAATATATAATTACACTAGTAGTGAAGCTTTGACATTGGACATCGATCCTGATTTGATTAAAAATGAAATCACTCCTTTAAATTCTCCTAGAACAGGAGTAATTGGTACTTCTTTAAACAAGCTTGTGTACCGCTTGTATTCAAATGGAGTATTGACACCGGATTACTTTTGCAACACTACTCTACCAATTCTTCCTTCAATAAGTCAAGAATGGATTGCAGAATCTGGTGTGACAAACGTAAGTGGTATAGTGGAAGTAACTACATCAAAAGTTCTTGAAACTTATGTTCACACAATAGTTCTTAAGAAGGTAATTTTTACAAAAGGTAACAGTGATTTTACTCTTGGAAATAGCTATACTTATGGTGAATTAATAACTACAAATTAGGCATTTTTTTAAGTCTAAAAAACAGATTAAAACAACCCTTTTATAACATAAAAAAACGTCAGTATATAGAAATTATACTGACGTTTTTTTATTGATTTTAATCCTCAAAAAATAGAATTATTTACTATTTTGTTTTATAAAAACTTCTGTTGCTCCAAGTCCATATTTTTGATAATTGGCATCTTGAAAAGCAATATTATCATAACGCCCTAATAAAAAATCAAGCTCCGCTTTTAAGATTCCTTCACCAACACCATGGATAAAAACAATCTTTGGAATGCGATTTTTAATAGCAAATTCAATGTGACGTTTTGCTGTTTCAGATTGTAATGTTAGAATATCATAATTAGACATTCCTCGTTTATTAGGAACTAATTTTTCGATATGCAAATCGAATTCTGGAGCCGAAATTTCGTTCTTATCTTTTCGTTCTTTAACAAAACTTCTAGGTTTAGGACTCTCTTTCATCTTATTCAATTCACTTGTATCAATTCTTCTAATAGAATCCATTAAATTACTGGAATCGTTTACTTTAATCAATTCATTGACAAAAAATGTCATCAAAAATCCATCCTCAGTTTCGATGGTTATCTGCTTATCATTGACAGATAAAACAACTCCATCAACTGCTTCATCAAGCACTGAAACTTTATCTCCTTTACTAAACATTATCTTCTTCTTTATCTTGATTTTTACTTGGTGTCTTAGCACTTAATTGCATCATTCCGTACATAAAAACAGCAATGGCAATTACCATAACATAGACGTTTTTATCATTCGTACTTTGCTCATAAAAAGCAATTATTATAGCAACAAACATCATTGGAATTATAAACTTTTTCATCTTTCTAAATTTCAGAATTCAAAAGTAATGAATTTAAAATAGCCCTCTTTATTATTTCAATCGTTTCTTTTTTTTTCGTAAAATTGTAGAAAGAAAAACCATTGGATTTAGAAAAATATATGATACCCTGTTTGAGTAAAACGCTCTTCGGAATAGAGTGTTTAGGATGTGGTTTTCAACGTGCTTTACTCCTACTTTTTAAAGGTGAATTTTCAATGGCTTTTCAGATGTATCCAGCCATTTATAGTAGCCTTATTTTTTTAGGATTTTTAGGGTTTAGTTTTTTAGAAACTAGCAGAAATTACAAAAAAACACTTCTTGTATTAGGAATCATAAATGGACTTTTTATGATCATCGGTTATTACTATAAACACTTTTAATTACAACCAATCAATCTCCTGAAAGCTGAAAGTAAATCAAAACTAAAGCGGAAACCGTCATAATAATTAAGGCGGAAAAACCAAGAATATTTGATTTCTTACTATTCGTAAAATCACCCATTACTTTTTTGTTATTACAAATATGAAGAATAATAGCAATTAATACGGGAGCGGTCATGCCATATAAAATCGCAGTATAAATCAATGCTTTTATTGGCGAAATACCAATGTAATTTAAAGACAATCCTAGAACCAAAGAAATTGCAATAACGGCATAAAACGCTTTTGCTTCATGAAACTTTTTATCTAAGCCTTGTTCCCATCCAAAAGTTTCTGTGATAATATAAGAAAGCGAACCACTAAGCACTGGAATTGCCAAAAGTCCCGTTCCAATAACTCCGATAGCAAAAAGCAAATATGCTAAATCACCTGCCAAAGGCTTCAATGCCATAGCGGCTTGCTCAACAGTATCTATCTGATGAATTCCACCGTTAAACAAAACAGTTCCTGTGGTTAGAATAATAAAATACATTACTAATCCTGAAAAAGACATTCCAAAATCAACATCCTGCTTCATTTCGTGAATGATCTTCTTATCGACCATCAAATGTTTTTTCTTATGATTCATTTCTTCGACTTCCATTGTAGCTTGCCAAAAGAAAAGATATGGCGAAATAGTCGTTCCTAAAATCCCAACGATTATGCTGATAAATTCTTTGTTAAACGCAATAGTTGGAATAAAAGTAGCTTTTGCAACTGCCAACCAATCTTGTTTGTATAAAAAAGGCACTATCAAATAAACCAAAAGCACGATACACAAATATTTTAAAGTAGCTGCAATTTTTTGATAAGGCAAATAAATAATTAATCCTAAAAGAATTATAGTAAAAACAACACTAAAATAAGTAGCTTCGATAGAAGGAAATAATAAATTACCAACGGCTCCCATTCCCGCTATATCTGCTCCAATATTCATAACAATAGCTGGAAAACTAAACAATAACATCAGATATAAAACAGGTCTAGGATAGTTTTTCTTCAAAGCGCCAGTCAAACCTAGCGAAGTAACTAAACCAATTTTAGCACACATTTGCTGAATAGAAGCCATTAACGGAAATGCTATTATCCCTGTCCACAAAGTTGAAAGCCCATAAGCCGCACCTGCTTGCGAGTAAGTGGCAATACCTGACGGATCATCATCACTAGCACCTGTGATTAGCCCTGGTCCAAGTATTTTCCAAAAACGTTTCAGCTTATTTGTGATTTTTTGTCTGTTGTTCATCCTAAAAATATTTTGTGATTCAAAATTAGAAAACAGTCTTACATTCAATTACTAACAGTGTTTCTCTTGCTAATTTACGGATTTAAAATCATTTTTTTTGCAAAAACACCAAATGAGAAAATCATCCATATAAAACATTTAAACCAATTGCAATTACAGCAAAAGCATTCTAAATTTGGTTCAATAACTAGCAAATAACTAAGAAGAAGAAAAAATAATCCTCTCCAAAAACAATTTTCTCATCCTTAATAAAACATTACTTTAAAATTTATTTCAACTTTCTCTAAAAACACCTTACTTTTACTGCTTTGATTTACTAATTCAACTTTATAATCGTGACAAAAAATCAGATTATCCAAGATATTGATTCTTTAAAGAGTCATTTTTCTATCAATTACAGCATTAAAACCAAGACAGAGGCTTTTACTGAAAAACTTTTCTATACCCTGTTTGATGCTAATGCTCAGTTAGATGAAAGTATTAATGAGCTTGAAACGCTTTTTAAAGAAATCTCAGCAATCGCTTGTAAAAAGACAAACGCATTGTGTGATTCAAGCTGGAATAAATATGTTGAAAAACTACCTTCTGTTCTTGAAAAACTGAATGAAGACGCCGCTTACATTCTAGAAAACGATCCTGCTTCAAATAGTATTGAAGAGGTTTATCTTGCTTATCCTGGATTTTATGCCATCGCTATTTATAGGCTAAGTCATGAATTATATTTACTTGATTTATTGCTGTTTTCAAGATTAATGAGTGAATACGCACACCGTATTACAGGTACAGATATTCATGCAGGCGCTACAATTGCGTCGCCTTTCTTTATTGATCATGCAACAGGTATTGTAATTGGTGAAACTACTGTGATTGAAAAACATGTAAAAATCTATCAAGGAGTAACTTTAGGAGCATTAAGCATTACTAAAGAAATGAAAAACTCCAAAAGACACCCTACAGTAGAAAAAAATGTATGTATTTATGCCAATGCAACCATTTTAGGAGGAACGACCACCATTGGAAAAAATAGTATTATAGGTGGGAATTCATGGGTTACTAAATCCATTCCTGTAAATTCAATTGTGACAAACACCACTACCACAGAAGTAAAAGTAAAAGAGAAACATTAGCATGAAACCCAGAAAATTATTAGAATTAATAGGGAATACTCCTTTGGTGGAGAGCAGGAATTTAATTAAAAATCCAAACGTAAAACTATTACTTAAGCTCGAAGGAAATAATCCAGGAGGCAGCGTAAAAGATCGTGCGGCTTATTATATGATTGCTGGTGCATTAGAAAGAGGTGAGATTAAAAAAGGGGATAAATTAATTGAAGCAACTAGCGGAAACACTGGGATTGCTTTAGCTATGATAGCGCAATTATTTAATATAGAAATTGAATTAGTTCTTCCTGAGGACTCAACCATAGAGCGTACTCAAACCATGCGTGCTTATGGCGCAACTGTAATACTAACTCCTGCTAGTAGTGGAATCATAGGTTCAAGAGATTATGCAGATAAAAAAGTTGCAGAAGGTGGATACATCATGCTCAATCAATTTGCAAATGATGACAACTGGAAAGCTCATTACAAAACAACTGGCCCAGAAATCTGGAATGATACTGAAGGAACTGTAACGCACTTTGTTTCTGCTATGGGAACAACTGGAACTATCATTGGAACTTCGACTTATTTGAAAGAACAAAATCCTAATATCCAAATTATTGGCGCTCAACCAAGTGAAGGTTCACAAATACCTGGAATCCGAAAATGGCCTCAAGAATATTTGCCTAAAATTTTTGATGCTTCAAAAGTAGACACCGTAATTGAAGTAAGCGAACAAGAAGCACGTATCATGACCAAAAGATTAGCCCTTGAAGAAGGCGTTTTTGCAGGAATGAGCAGCGGAGGTTCAGTTGCTGCAGCTATAAAGATTGCCGAAAAAATGGAATCTGGAGTAATTGTCGCCATTATTTGTGACCGTGGAGATCGTTATTTATCTTCGGATTTATTCGATTAAACAGCTCAGAAATTAACAGAATTCTGAAGCATTGAGCGGCAATAAATCAGTAACATATAATTTGTAAAATATGAAAAACAAAAAATTAGTTTATTGCATTCTATTTTTAACAATCATTATGGGAGGAAAAGTAAAAGCTCAAGACTGGCCTAATTTAAATAAATACCAAAACGAAAACACAAAACTTGCTCCTCCAGAGCCTGGTAAAAAAAGAATTCTATTTATTGGTGATTCCATTACTGAAATGTGGTCTACTACAAACCCTTCTTTTTTTTCTGGCAAACCATATATAAACAGAGGCATCGGAGGACAAACCACACCACAAATATTAGTTCGTTTTAGAGCTGACGCCATTGCATTACAGCCAGCCGTTATAGTTCTATTGGCTGGTATAAACGATATTGCAGGAAACACAGGTCCTTCGACTATAGAAATGATTAGTGATAATATTTTTTCGATGGCTGAACTTGCAAAAGCAAACAACATCAAAATCATTCTTTGCTCCGTATTACCAGCATATGATTTCCCTTGGAAACCTAACCAAAATCCGGCTGAGAAAGTAATTGCACTCAATAAAATGATAAAAGAATATGCTGAAGCTCACAACATCATATATTTAGATTATTATTCTGCTCTAGTTGATGATAGAAAAGGATTAAAACCAATTCATTCTGGTGACGGAGTTCATCCTAATAAACTTGGATATCAAATAATGGAACCTCTTGTTGAAAAGGCAATAGCTAAAGCACTTTCTAAATAATAAATTATCCCCATAAAACTAAAAATAATGAACTATCGTAAACTAGGTAAGACTAATTTTAATATTTCCGAAATAGCGCTTGGTACTTGGCAAGTAGGCGGAAAATGGGGTTCACCTTTCAATGATAAAACAGCTGATGGATTAATCAATACAGCTATTGATAACGGAGCTAATTTTATTGATACTGCTGATGTTTATGAAAATGGATTAAGTGAAACTGCTGTAGGTCGTGTAGTCCGCTCCCGTTCAGAACGCATATATGTGGCTACTAAATGTGGCCGCCATATTAATCCGCATGTAAATGAAGGATACCAACCTAAAGTTCTACAAAAATTCGTTGAAGACAGTTTAAAAAGAACTGGTTTAGAAGCTTTGGATTTAATACAACTACATTGCCCTCCTAACGAAGTGTTTTATCGTCCTGAAATTTTCGAATTATTTGACCGATTGAAAGAGCAAGGAAAAATCCTGAATTTAGGAGTAAGCGTAGAAAAAGTAGAAGAAGCTTTGAAAGCTATCGAATATCCGAATGTTACTACGGTCCAAATTATTTTTAATCTTTTTCGTCAACGTCCAGCTGAATTATTTTTTAAAGAAGCAAAAAAACGTGATATCGGTATTATTGCAAGAGTACCTTTGGCTAGTGGCCTTCTTACGGGATTGTTTAATTCAAAAACTACTTTTGAAAGTCAAGACCATCGAAATTTTAATCGAAATGGTGCCGCTTTTGACAAAGGAGAAACTTTTTCAGGAATCAATTATGAACTCGGTTTAAAAGCTGTTGAAGCCTTGAAAGCCTTATTTCAAGAAGCATCAAATTTAGCTCCTATTGCTTTGCAATGGATTTTGAGTTTTGATGAAATCAGTTGTGTAATTCCAGGTGCTTCAAAAGAAAGTCATGTACTATCAAATCTATCCGTGTATGATTTGCCTGAACTTACCCCTGAAAAAATTGCAGCTATGAATGAAATTTACAACCATTATATTAAACCTGAAGTGCATCAACTTTGGTAAAATACTAACCGAGTCACTTTTTATTTATAAAAATATCTAAATCTTTTCAAAATAATAATGTTCAACAAATCTAATTTCAAAGAATGGTTTGATAGGTATAAATATGCGGAATTGTCTGCTACAACAGCCGCATTGACAAGTTCCCAATTTAGTAGAATATTTGATGGTTTAACCACAGCATACTTAATAACATTTACTGAATATCTCGCCTTTTATGGCATCATTTTATTCATCGCTTATAAAAAGATAGCCGAGAACAACAAGCAGTTAAATAAGCCAACCACTTTTAAAGAACTAGCACTTTTAATTCGGAATTTAATCTTAGAATTTGGCTATCCAGCTATTTTAGATTTTTTCATCATTCGTCCTTTTTGTATGTATTGGATGCCAATACTTAGCGGGAATTATTTTGCAGGAATGCTACTCGGCAAAATAACCGCAGATTCCTTTTTCTATTTTCTGGCAATCGTTAATTATGAACTGATTAAAAAAAGACAATAGCATCGTTACTTTTATAAAAATAAAAATGCAACTATCTCATTCGGTAGTTGCATTTTTATTTGGCTTTTAAAGTTTCTTTAAACTAAAGTAGCCGTTGATGAAATTTCTGCATTTAATAATTTAGAAACCGGGCAGTTTTTTTCTGCTTTGGTAACCAATTCCTGAAAAACCTCATTTGAAATTTCTTTTATTTTAGCATTCACTGTCAACTTAGAACTTTTGATAGTTCCTTCCACAAGTTCAATAACACATTCTGTTTCAATACTTTCTACTTCAAAACCAGCTTCTCCAACAAAAGCAGAAAGTTGCATACTGAAGCAACCCGAATGTGCAGCAGCCACAAGTTCTTCTGGATTAGTTCCAATCCCCTCATCAAAACGGGATTTGAAAGAATATTGCGTATTTGCTAACGCTTTACTTTGTGTCGTTAATTTTCCAGTTCCTGCTTTAAGCGAACCGTTCCAAACTGCAGTGGCATGTCGTTTCATAACTAACTGATTTATAGTTTACTCAAATTTAATTCTTTTAAATAAAATCCTCTTTTATAACAAGTTATTTTAACAAAAATTTAAACGAAAATAGCACCAATATTCTCAAAATCTCCTTTTATAAACTTCTAAAGTAGTACTCCTAAAACAGCATTTGAAATGAAAATTAAGATTTGGTTTTAATAAAAAACACCTCTTATCAAAAATATTTCCCAATTTGAATTTATAAAACCATTCAAACCCTTATTTTTGCGCTATGGCAAAGAAAAATACAGACAAAGTTGTCTTTCATCAAATAAAAGTCCTTGATGCTGGTGCAAAAGGCGTATCCGTAGCGAAAGCTCCAGACGGAAAAGTAGTGTTTATCCCGAACGTGGTTCCTGGTGATGTAGTTGATGTGCAAACTTTCAAAAAACGCAAAGCGTATTATGAAGGAAAAGCAGTGAAATTCCATGAGTTTTCAGAACATAGAATTGAGCCTATTTGCGAGCATTTTGGTGTTTGCGGAGGTTGTAAATGGCAGAATATGAAATATAGCCAACAATTGTTCTACAAACAAAATGAAGTAAAAAATCATTTGCAACGCATTGGAAAAATAGACCTTCCTGAATTTGAACCTATTTTAGGCTCAGAGAAACAGTTCTTTTATAGAAATAAAATGGAATTCTCATTTTCAAACAGCCGTTGGTTAACCGAAGATGAAATCAATAGCACTGAAGATTTAGGAAACAAAAATGCATTAGGTTTTCATATTCCAAAAATGTGGGACAAAATCCTAGACATCAGCAAATGTCATTTACAGGAAGATCCATCTAATGCGATTAGAAACGAAATTAAAGCTTTTGCAAACGCAAATAATTTAACTTTCTTTAATCCTAGAGCACATGAAGGTTTGCTTAGAACATTGATGATTCGTACTGCTTCAACAGGAGAAATCATGGTTTTAGTACAATTCTTTGAAAATGACAAAGCAAATAGAGAATTACTTTTAGATCATGTTTATGCTACATTTCCACAAATCACTTCCTTACAATATGTGGTGAATAATAAGGCAAATGACACTTTATATGATACCAATATTAAATTATATAAAGGACGTGATTATATATTAGAAGAAATGGAAGGTTTAAAATTCAGCATTAATGCTAAATCATTTTACCAGACAAATTCGGATCAAGCTTATGAATTGTATAAAATAACACGTGATTTTGCAGGATTAACAGGCAATGAAACTGTTTATGATTTATATACTGGAACTGGAACTATTGCACAATTTGTATCTAAAAATGCAAAAAAAGTAATTGGTGTAGAAAGCGTTCCTGAAGCAATTATTGATGCTAAAGCAAATGCAGAACGAAATAATATTACCAATTGTGAGTTTTATGTTGGAGATATGAAAGTTGTTTTCAACGAAAGTTTCATTGCGCAACATGGAAAACCTGATGTTATCATAACTGATCCACCAAGAGACGGAATGCACAAAGATGTGATTGACCAAATCTTAAAAATAGAGCCTTCAAAAGTGGTTTATGTAAGCTGCAACTCCGCTACACAAGCAAGAGATTTAGCTTTAATGGACGAAAAATACAAAGTAAGCAGAGTGCGGCCTGTAGACATGTTTCCGCAGACACATCATGTTGAAAATGTAGTACTTTTAGAAAGAAGATAAGATTATTAGTCACATTTGATGATAAAAAATAAATAGTACATGAAAAAAATAACCTTATTGTTATTGATCGCTTTGTTTTCTTTTTCGGGTTGTGAAAAGGATGATATTTGCGATGCCAATACTTCTACTACACCTAGATTGGTCTTAACATTTTATGACATCAACAATCCAAGTGTTTTGAAAAGTGTGACCAAGTTAAAAGTCGTTGGCGAAGGAATGACAGAAGGTATAGTTTTCAATGCTACTGCTACAGGTGATTCAAAATATTTGACTAGTGCAAATACTATTTCTATTCCTTTAAAAACAGATGCCGACACAACAACCTATAGTTTTACCTATAATTATGGGAACGCGAATCCAGCATTAGTATTTGTGGATACAGTAACTATTAATTACTCTCGCAATACTATTTATGTCTCAAGAGCTTGTGGTTATAAAACTGTTTTTACTTTAAGTCCTAGCAATGCTATAATTCATACTGCTGTACCTAGTTCTTCAGACACATGGATGCGATATATTTCGGTTGAAAAAACTAACATAGAAAATGAAAATGAAACACACCTTAAAATATTCTTTTAGTTTTTTTCTCTTGTCAACGATGTGTTTAGTTAATGCACAAGAAACAACCAAAACTAAACCTGAGACAACTCCAATAACTCGAACAGAAGAATTACTGCCTGAACCTCCAAAGAAAGTAACAAAAGTACTTCCTACTGAGAAGAAAAAAGACAGTATTCCTCCAAAAACTTACCGATATGGGTTACGAGTTGGTGTTGATTTATTCAAATTAACACGTGCTTTTTATGATCCAAATTACAAAGGAGTTGAATTTACAGGTGATTATCGAATCACAAAAAAATACTATTTGGCCGCCGAAATAGGAAACGAAAACAAAACCACCGAAGATGTTCGATTGAACTCCACAGCCAAAGGAACCTACATAAAAGCTGGTTTTGATTACAATGCCTATGAAAACTGGTTGGATATGGAAAACATCATTTCTATTGGAATGCGTTATGGCGCAAGTACCTTTAGCCAGCAATTAAACAGCTATAAAATTTACAATCCAAATCCATATTGGGGGGAAGTTCCTCTAATTTCTGCTGGAGATAAATTTAATGGTTTAACGGCAAGTTGGTTAGAAGTAGTGGCTGGAGTAAAAGCGAAGGTTATTAATAATGTATTTGTGGGTTTTAGTCTTCAAATGAAAATGTTGATTTCGAATAAACAACCTGACAACTTTGAAAATCTTTATATCCCTGGCTTTAACCGAACCTATAATGGTGATTTTGGTGTAGGATTCAATTATTCTGTTTCCTATTTAATTCCTATTTACAAGAAAAAAGTGGTTTCAGAAACTCCAATTCTAAAAACTCCAGAAGCAAATTAATATTAAGAATTACTGCATAAAAAAAGTGCCTATTTAGTTTTAAATGGGCACTTTTTTCTTTTTAAATAACTATCCTATTTCTTTAATTCCTTTTATAAAAATCCATTTCATAAATAGTTTTTCACCATCTCTGGTTTTAACAGCTTGAAATTTTGGAGACAAAAGAGTTCCGATTATAAAAGCAGCTAATGAAATATAAAATCCAGTTAAAGGAGTATAAACAGCTACTAAATATCTAAAAGAAGTGAATAAAATAGCAAAACAACCCAATTGGTATAGAAATGCTCGTACTTGTAATTTAGTCATTTTCTGGTTTAAAATTTAAGGTTTTAAAAAGTATACAATTATTCTTTATCAGTATCCGATGCTATTTGGAACTTAGTTCTCTTGCTACCTTCATACATTTCATACTTAACTAATCTAGCTTCTAAACTAGCATTAAAAAGTTTTATTTTACGAGAAGGTTTCAATCCTACAAATTTCAATGCTTCAAGATTTGCAGTAATAAACCAAGCATTAGTTCCTGGATAATTTTTCTTTAACGTATCGCCAATATTCTTGTAGAATTCTTCCATATGAATATCCAAACGTTCATCATACGGTGGATTAAAAACCATGTGTAGTTTTCCTTGAGATGTTTTTTCAGTATCAAAAAAGTTCTTTTCTTCAATCGAAATATATTCATCAAGATTTGCATTTCGCACATTATCCTTAGCTTTTTGAACCGCACTTGGTGCTTTATCAAATCCTTTTATTGTGTAATGAAACTCTTTTACTTTTTTCAATAAACTAGTCACAATCTGGTCAAATAAATCATTATCCCAATCGTTCCATTTTTCGAAAGCAAATTCTTTTCGGTTGATATTTGCTGGAATATTACAAGCAATCATCGCTGCTTCAGCAAGAAAAGTTCCTGAACCACACATAGGATCCAAAAAATCACCTTGACCTTCCCAACCTGAAAGGATTAAAATTCCAGCTGCTAAAACCTCGTTTATTGGAGCAATATTAGTTGCTGTTCTGTACCCACGCTGATGCAATGAATTTCCCGATGTATCTAAGGCTACCGAAACTTGATCTTTGTCAATATGAATGTTGATTCTTAAATCAGGATGTGCTTTATCAATACTTGGTCGCTGCCCAGTTCGTTCTCTAAACTGATCGACAATAGCATCTTTACATTTTTGTGAAACAAATTCCGAATGATTAAAATGCTCCGAATGAACCGTAGCATCAATCACAAAAGTCTGGTTGGAATTAATATATTTAGACCAATTTACTCCTGAAATTCCTTTATACAGCGCTTGTTCATTATTTGCTCTAAAAGAATAAATCGGTTTCAGAATTTTTAAAGCAGTTCGCAAAGCTAAATTTGCTTTGTACATAAAACCTTTATCTCCTTTAAAACTAACCATTCTAACGCCTTGCTCTACCTCTTGTGCGCCTAAAATTTGTAATTCTTTTGCTAGTATTTCTTCAAAACCAAAAAAGGTTTTGGCAATCATTTTATAATTATTTTCCATTGTAAAATCAAGTATTCGTTGCAAAAATACACTAAATTTGCGGTACTTGAATTAATTGAAAACGAATAAATGTCTGAAGAACAAAATCCAGTAACCCTAAACCAACAAGAATCAACTGAAAATTGGTTTGCCTCATGGTTCGATACACCGTATTACCACATTCTATATAAAGAGCGAAACTACAGAGAAGCCCAGATTTTTATGGACAATCTTACCCATTATCTGAATCTTCCTGAAAAAGCAAAAGTACTTGATTTAGCTTGCGGAAAAGGGCGTCATTCCATCTATTTAAATCAATTAGGATTTAATGTAATTGGTGCTGATTTATCCGAAAATAGCATAGCCGAAGCCAGTAAAAACAGTAACGAAACACTTCATTTTCAGGTTCACGATATGCGGGAGACTTTTGAAGATAAATTTGATGCTATTTTTAATTTGTTCACCAGTTTTGGTTATTTTGAAAATGACGAAGATAACTTGACTACTCTAAAAGCCATCAAAGAAAGCTTAACTGAATATGGATTTGCAGTAATTGACTTTATGAATGTCAATCAAGTTATTGACACTTTAGTCCCTGAAGAAATCAAAACGGTTGATGGAATTGACTTTCATATCAAGCGTTATGTTGAAGACAGTCATATTTATAAAGAAATCGACTTTGAAGACAAAGGACACAAATTTCATTTCACTGAAAAAGTAAAAGCCTTAACGCTCAAAGACTTTGAACTAATGATGGAAGAAGCTAGGATTTTCTTACTAGATGTTTTTGGTGATTATAAATTGAAAAAATTCCATAAAACTGATAGCGAACGATTAATAATGATTTTCAAATAATGAATTACCTTTTACCTTTACTTTCCGTAATTATAGGCTATATTTTTGCTTTGGTTATCAAACCAAAAGACAAAACTAACCTTAAATTATTACTAGCGTTTAGTGGTTCTTTTTTACTATCCATAACTGTAATTCACTTATTACCTGAAGTATACGAAACGAGTAACCACAGTATAGGAATATTTATTATGTTTGGTATTTTATTCCAAATCATCTTAGAATTTTTCTCAAAAGGAGCGGAACATGGTCATGTACACGGTCAGAAAAAAATGCTTCATATTCCTTGGCTTTTATTCATAAGTCTTTGCATTCATGCCTTTTTAGAAGGGTTTCCTGTAAGTCACCATCATGATTTAGCCATTGGGATTGCCATTCATCATTTTCCTATTGCCATCATTCTGACTACTTTTTTTGTGAATGCAACGCTCAATAAAAAAGCGATATTTTTGTTCATGGCAACCTTTGCTTTAATGACGCCACTTGGAACTATCGCTTCTAATTATTTGCCCATATTGAATGACTATTATCCTGAAATCACAGCCATAGTAATTGGAATATTATTCCACATTTCATCCACTATTATTTTTGAAACCACCGAAGGACATAAATTCAATATCGCTAAAGTTTCTATGATTATTTTTGGAATTGCTTTGGCTTATTTTATTTAAAACCGCAACTGTTTTCTGTTCATTAAAAAATAAAAAAAATGACTTTTACTAAAACTACCGAACAATCCTCAAAATATGAACATTTAGAAAAAATGTCCGTTCAGGAATTGCTTTCTAATATCAATCAAGAAGACAAAACCGTGCCACTTGCCGTAGAAAAAGCTTTGCCAGAAATAGAATCTCTAGTTGATGCTGTTGTTGCAAAAATGAAATTGGGTGGACGTTTATTTTATATTGGAGCAGGAACTTCGGGACGTTTAGGTGTTGTTGATGCTTCAGAATGTCCTCCTACTTTTGGTGTTCCCTTTGATTTAGTAAACGGAATCATAGCTGGTGGCGACAAAGCGATTCGTAGAGCTGTAGAAAATGCAGAAGATAACAGAACACAAGCTTGGATTGATTTACAAGAACATGGTATTGCTGAAAATGATGTAGTCATAGGAATTGCCGCATCAGGAACAACACCTTATGTAATAGGTGGCTTAGAAGCTTGCAACGAAAATAATATTACCACAGGAAGTATTTCTTGTAATGCAGGAAGTCCTATTTCTAAAACAGCAAAATTCCCAATAGATGTTGTGGTTGGTCCTGAATTTGTTACAGGAAGTTCCCGAATGAAAGCTGGAACTGCGCAAAAATTAGTTCTTAATATGATTTCAACTGCTACCATGATTCAACTTGGAAAAGTCAAAGGAAACAAAATGGTTGACATGCAGTTAAGCAACAGCAAACTTGTAGATCGTGGAGTAAAAATGATTATGGGAGAAATTCCCGTTTCTTATGATGAAGCTTCTGATTTATTAAAAAAATACGGTAGCGTCAGAAAAGCTGTTGATAATTTTAAAAGCTAAACAACGATGATTCATCATATAGTAATGTGGAAATTAAAGGATGTTGCAGAAGGCAAAAGCAAAGCCGAAAATGCAATTATTCTAAAAGAAAGACTTGAAGGTTTAAAAAAAGATATTCCCGAGATAGTTGAAATCCGCGTAGGAATAAATATTGAAAGTGAATATTCAAACTTTGATGCAGTGCTACATTCGTACTTCAACTCGTTTGAAGCATTAGAAAAATATCAAAATCATCCGATACATAATGTTGTTGCGGAATGGATTGGTAAAATTAGAGAGTTGAGATATTGTGTGGATTATGAATTTTAAATATTAAAATATGGCAACAAATAAAGAACTATTAGCCAAAGGCGTGAAATATTTATCTGGTGCATTACCATTACTATTTATTGGTCCAGCAATAATTCATAACGCATTTATGAATAAACAAAACGTATGGCATTATTTGGTATTAGGAATAGGAATCCTAGCGTGTATTGCAGCTGTTTATTTTATGTATTTAGGATTAAAAACAATTATGAAAAGCTTATTTAACGACTAATGGAAAGTTTACTACACGTTCAAAAAACTTTTGAAAAAGTCAATTATATCGATAAGAAAATAAGCAATCGGGAATTTGAAGATTGTGTTTTCAAAAACTGTGATTTTTCGAATAGCAATTTTTCTAATAACACCTTTATGGATTGTGAGTTCATTGATTGTAATTTATCAATGACTGAATTATCCAGTACGAGTTTAAAAACGGTGCATTTTAGAAATTGCAAATTATTAGGCATTCAGTTTAATACGTGTGCTGATTTTATGTTTGCCGTTTCATTTCAAGAATGTGTGTTGGATTATAGCTCTTTTGCCAATAAGAAAATGCCGAAAACCAAATTTAATTCTTGTTCCTTGAAAGAAGTTAGTTTTATTGGGACGAATTTAATGAATTCGGTTTTTGAAAATTGCAATCTAGACAATGCTATTTTTAACGAGACACAACTTGCTGGAGTAAATTTTGTGACAGCATACAATTATAAAATTGATCCCGAATTCAACCCGATGAAGAAAGCTAAGTTTTCTACTCAAGGGATTGCGGGTCTTTTGGACAAATATGATATAAAAATCGAATAATTAATTAAAGAACAAAAAGCCATTTGTGCAGATAACCCCTAGCCCTGATTGTAGCGACATCCTTTTATAGGCTTTTTAGACTATAAAAGATACAGCGAAAAGCGGGAAATAGCTCCTAAAAACTATGAAAAAAATTGCCTTTCTTATTCTCCCACTACTGCTACTAATGTCCTGTTATAATGCGGAACTTAATTGCAAAGATTTCAAAACTGGGAAATTTAAATTTGAGTATGAAGTAAACGGTGTCAAAAAAACGACTTTTTTTGTTCGTAATGATAGTTTAGAAATTGAAACTTTTGATGGCAAAACAGACACGGCATCTGTGAGATGGTTAAATGATTGCGAGTATGTTTTGCGAAAATTACATCCAAAAAACATGGTTGAGGAAAAACCAATTGGTATGAAAATTTTGACAACATCAAAAAATTCTTATACCTTTGAATTTGGTATGGTAGGCGACGATGCAAAACAAAGAGGAACTGTTACCAAAATTTCTGATAATTAAAAAATTGATTAACCCATAACTAAATAACATGGAAGTATTTTTGAATCCCGATGCATGGATAGCCCTATTAACATTGACTTTTCTAGAAATTGTATTAGGAATTGACAACATCATTTTTATATCAATTGCTACAGGAAAACTGCCTGCTGAAAAACGTAAAAAAGCTACCAAAATAGGAATGTTCCTAGCTATGTTCATGAGAATTGCGTTGTTATTTGGAATCAATTTGTTAATTCAAATGAAGAAACCTTGGTTTACAATTGATTTGAGTTGGTTATCAGCTGGAATTACGGGACAAAGTATAATTCTACTCCTTGGAGGATTGTTCCTAATTTATAAGAGTACCAAAGAAATCCATGAAAAAGTGGACGAAAAAGGACACGAAGAACAAGAAATCAGTAATGCTGCTACAAAATCATTTCAAAATGTACTTTTACAGATTATCATGATTGATTTGGTTTTCTCTTTTGATAGTATTCTTACTGCAGTTGGGATGACTAACGGAGTTCCCGGAGCTATATATATTATGATTACTGCTGTGGTTGTATCAGTATTGATCATGATGCAATTTGCGGTTCCTGTAGGGAATTTTGTTAACAAACACCCATCGATTCAAATTCTTGGATTATCATTTTTAATCCTTATTGGGTTTATGTTACTTACTGAAAGTGCGCATTTGTCAAATGCTTTAATCTTTGGAAACCATGTAACGCCAGTCCCAAAAGGCTATTTATATTTCGCCATCTCTTTCTCTTTATTAGTAGAGGTCTTAAATATGAAAGTAAAGAAAAACAAATAATTTTTATACTATAAAAAGCTCCTTTACGGGAGTTTTTTATTTTTATATCCTATTTTACAAATTAATCTAGTCGCAAATAATACCCATGAAAAATACTATTTCCCATAGAGTTGCTGACTTTTTAAAAAACTTTCCTCCTTTCAACTTTTTACATCAAAAAGATATTGAAAGTCTTTCTGAACAAATATCAATTATTTACAAAGAAAAGGATTGTTTAATCTTTGCTGAAAATGAAGAAACTCATACGTCTTTTTATGTGGTTCACAAAGGTGCAGTAGCGCTTAGAAAAGGACCTAATCATGATGTTTTGGATATATGTGACGAAGGAGATATTTTTGGGCTGAGACCACTTATAGCGAATGAAAACTATAAAATGGAAGCCATAACTTATGAAGAAAGTATTCTTTATGCTATTCCAATAGCAATTTTTAAACCCTATGCACTTGAGAATAAAGCAGTAGGTAATTTTTTGATAGAAAGTTTTGCTTCAAATACACGCAATCCATATTCTAAAAGCCACAGAGGAAAGCTATATGGCGATACCATTGGAAACGAAACTTTGGATAATGATACCAAATTATTGGATTTACAACCTGTAAAATATTCGAAAAAATTAATTACTTGTTCTTCTTCAACTACTGTAAAAGAGGTTGCCGAAATTATGACCAAAAAAAATGTAGGAGCAATTCTTGTTGTTGAAGACACGCTTCCCATAGGGATCATAACAGACAAAGATTTAAGAAACAAAGTCGTAACTGGTAAATTTCTAATTACAACAACTGCCGCAACAGTAATGACAGCTCCTGTAATTACTTATCCTAAAAAAATGACTGTTACTCAGGCTCAAATGGCCATGATGAAAAGCAATATCAGTCATTTGTGTCTTACAAAAGATGGTACAACAAATTCTAAAGCAGTAGGAATATTATCAAAGCATGATGTAATGGTCTCGCTAGGAAACAATCCAGCGGTATTGATAAAAGCTATAAAAAGAGCGAAAAAATTCAAAAATATAAAACCAATTCGTGCAAGCATAATGCACTTGCTACAAGGATATTTAGATCAAAATATCCCTATTACATTAACTTCTAAAATAATTACAGAACTAAATGATGCCTGTATCAAGCAAGTTATAGAAATAGCACTTCTTAAAATGAAAACACCACCGCCAGTAAAATTTGGATGGTTAGCATTAGGAAGTCAAGGCAGAAGCGAGCAGTTATTGCATACTGATCAAGACAATGCCTTAGTATACGAAGATGTTGCCGAAGAACTAAAAGCAGAAACCAAAGAATATTTTTTAAAATTGGCAGCTCATGTCAATAAAGGGCTTTTTGAAATTGGATATGATTATTGCCCTGCAGAAATGATGGCTTCTAATCCGAAATGGTGTTTAAGCCTAAGTGAATGGCAAGATTTAGTTTACCATTGGATTACAAACCCTGGCAAGAACGAAGTTTTATTGTCTTTTATATTTTTTGATTATAGCCTATCTTATGGAGATAGTGAACTTGTAAACAAATTATCTGATTTTATTTTTGAAAATGTAAAAGCAAATCCTGTATTTTATATTCACTTAGTAAGTGGCGCATTGCAAAGCCCATCTCCTACTGGATTCTTCAGACAGTTTTTATTAGAACAGGACGGCGCTCATAAAGATTTTTTTGATATAAAAAGAAGAGCTTTAATGCCACTTACAGATGCTGCCAGAGTATTAATTCTGTCACATTCAGTGAAATCAATTAGTAATACACCAGAGCGTTTTGAAAAATTAGCAGATTTAGAACCTAGCAACAGAGAGTTATATTTAGCTTGTTCCTATTCGTACAAAGCATTACTAAAATTCAGAACAAAACAAGGACTTCAACATCATGATTCTGGTCAATATATTGCTCTTGATACTCTTTCTAAATTAGATAAAATAAAACTAAAGCGCACTTTCAAAACAATCAAAGAATTGCAGGAACTTATTACTATCCGATTTAATGCTTCTAACCTATTATAATGGCACACTTTTTTGACAAAACGAAACAGTTTATAGCAGCACTTTTTGGTAAAAATAAAGAACCAATTGACGAACAATTACTTCAATCTATTGAATCGACACGCTTTGTTGTTTTGGATACAGAAACAACTGGTTTTGATTATACAAACGACCGAATTCTTTGTATTGGAGCGTTAACTTTACAAAACAGTGTAATTTCTGTTGGAGATAGTTTTGAAATTTTTATAGAACAAGAACATTATAACCAAACTACAGCACAAATTCACGGAATATTAAAAGATTGTATTGCAACAAGACCTACTGAATTAGAGGCTTTACAGCAGTTTTTAGAATATCTAGGCGATTCCATTATTATTGCACATCATACTATATTTGACATCACTATGATTAATAAAGCCTTAGAGCGAAACGGATTACCATTGTTGAAAAACAAAACTTTGGATACTGCCATACTTTATAAAAGAACTTTATTATCCTCCTATTTATTAGAACGAAAAGACAATTATAGTTTAGATGATCTGGCGGACAAATTTGATATTTCTAAAAAAGACCGCCATACCGCTATGGGTGATGCGTATATTACGGCTATTGCTTTCTTGAAGATTCTAAACAAATTAAGCGAAAAAAAAGAAATTACATTAGTTCAATTATTCAAATAATACTATAAAAAAAGCTCCTTTTCAGGAGCTTTTTTATTATTCTAAAGTTAATGTTATCTGACCATCATCATCAAGTTGAATATCAGAATCATCAACATCCGTTTCCGCTTGAACTTCTAAGTCTTCTGGAATAACTTCTTCGGGAGCTTCATATGGTAATGGATCTAACAAATTAACCTGTTTCAATTTATCAGTTGTTAATTGATTACCAAGTGCTTTAAATCCTTTTACAGCGATAAAAGACTCAATATCAACAACCATATTTTCTTTTTGAACTCCTTTTATTTTGGTAAAAACTAATTCTGCAACTGGACGATAATCCGTAGAAACTATTTCGAGTTGTGAATTTGGATTTTCAGTGATAAAACTTTCTTCTTTATTTTCGGTTTCCACCAAAAAGCGTTTGATATAATAGCGCTCTTTTTCGCCATCAAAATAAATCGCTGAAATAGGTTTCTTAGGAATCCATTTTTCTAACACAACCATATCTTCATCAAAATGAGTAGATAATTCTGGTGTTATTACTTTTAGTTTCCCCGATTGAGAAACTACTAGAATTTTATCATTTGGCCTAAATTCACCTAATAATTCACCTCTTGCATCAACATTTAATCGTTGCACCGTATCATCATACCAAATTTTTCTTGGCAACAAAGTAGAAATTCCTTTCTCTTTCAATTCAATTTTCTTGATTGGATATTTAGTAACCAAATTTCCTTTAGAGGCACGACCTTTAATAGCTAAATTAGCAAAATCAATATCAAATTTAAGTTTCTTAACGCTTCCTACCTGACGCAATAAAATCGTGATTACCTCAGCTTCGCCATTTGGATTACAAGAGAAATATAACACTTGTGATCCTGCTGTTTCATTTGTTAAATCATAGGCTTTATCACGAGTTACACCAGAAACATTGAAACGTTTTATATAAGATGGCCCTGATTTACCATCGCGATAAATCATGTTATAAATGGTGCGCTTATCACTTTTGTCAAAAATAGCTACATGGATAATATCTTTACCAACAAAAGTCTTGGCATCAACTTTTGTAATCATCATTTTCCCATCACGCATAAAAACAATAACATCGTCAATATCTGAACAATCCGTAACATATTCATCTTTTTTCAAGCTTGTTCCTACAAAGCCTTCTTCTCTGTTTACATATAATTTGGTGTTTCTTAAAACTACTTTTGTAGCTTCAATATCATCAAAAATTCGGAGTTCCGTTTGTCGCTCACGTCCTTTTCCGTATTTCTCTTTTAATCGTGTAAAATAAGCGATTGCAAAGTCAACTAAATGTTCTAAATCATATTTTACTTGTTCGATATCACCTTCAAGTGCTTCTATTTTATCTTGCGCTTTATTACTGTCAAATCTAGAAATACGCATGATTCGAATTTCCAATAAACGAGTAATATCATCTTGTGTAACTTCGCGTTTCAAATGTTTAATATGCGGTTTCAATCCTTCGTCAACGGCCAAATAAACGCCTTCTTTCGTAGTTTCTTCCTCGATTAAACGATACACTTTTTTCTCAATAAAAATACGCTCCAAAGAAGCAAAATGCCATTGTTCTTCTAATTCGGCTAACTGTATTTCTAATTCACTTTTCAGCAAACTAACGGTTCTGTCAGTTGAAATTTTCAACATTTCAGAAACACCAATAAAAAGGGGTTTGTTATCCTCAATAACACAACCTAAGGGCGCCACAGAAGTCTCGCAGGCAGTAAAAGCGAATAATGCATCAATGGTTTTATCTGGAGAAACACCTGGAAAAAGATGAATTAAAATCTCAACATCGGCAGCTGTATTGTCTTCAATCTTTTTAATTTTTATTTTCCCTTTATCATTTGCTTTCAAAATACTATCAATCAAACTAGATGTATTTGTTGAAAATGGGATTTGGGTAATCGCTAAGGTATTTTTATCTATTTGAGAAATTTTCGCACGCACACGTACACGACCTCCACGCATTCCATCATTATAATTTGACACATCCGCAATACCGGCAGTCATAAAATCTGGATATAAAGTAAATGGCTTCCCTTTTAATATTTTTATAGAAGAATCAATTAACTCATTAAAATTATGCGGTAAAACTTTTGTCGAAAGACCAACCGCAATACCTTCTGCACCTTGTGCTAAAAGCAATGGAAATTTCACCGGAAGATTATTTGGCTCTGCTCTTCTTCCATCGTATGAAACGCCCCAATCCGTAATTTTTGGGCTATATAAAACTTCTAAAGCAAATTTTGACAAACGTGCTTCAATATAACGTGAGGCAGCTGCGCCATCTCCTGTTAGAATATTTCCCCAGTTCCCTTGACAATCTATAAGTAATTCTTTTTGACCTATTTGCACCATAGCATCTCCAATACTCTGATCCCCATGAGGATGGTATTGCATGGTATGCCCTACAACATTGGCTACTTTATTGTATCGACCGTCATCTAACTCTTTTAGAGAATGCATAATTCGGCGTTGCACCGGTTTGAATCCGTCCTCAATAGCGGGAACTGCACGTTCTAGAATTACATAAGAGGCATAATCCAAAAACCAATCTTTATACATACCAGTAACTTTAGTAATCGTATCCTGGCTGTCCTCGTCTTCGTTATCGTAAAAATGCTGTCCTTCAAAAGATTTTCCTTCATTTTGATTTTCATCAAAAGTATGATCGTCTTCTTGGCCTTCTGCGTTTGTGATATCGTCTTCCTCGTCTTTCATTTATTCTAATTCGAAATTAAAATTCGATTTTATTTATATGCTTTTAAACTTTTTCAATTACGTCTGCTTCAACCTTCAGATTCTTAATGATAAAATCTTGTCGGTCAGGTGTATTTTTACCCATATAAAAAGACAGCAATTGTTCAACTGATGTATTTTTGTCCATCATAATAGGATCTAAGCGAATGTCTTCACCAATAAAAAACTGGAACTCATTTGGCGAAATTTCCCCTAATCCTTTAAATCGTGTAATTTCAGGTTTAGGTTTTAGTTTTTCAATTGCGTCTTTTCGTTCTTCATCGGAATAACAATAAATGGTTTCCTTCTTGTTTCTAACCCTAAAAAGTGGTGTTTGCAAAATATACAAATGCCCTTCTTTGATTAGTTCTGGAAAAAACTGAAGAAAAAATGTTATCAATAACAATCGGATGTGCATTCCATCAACATCGGCATCCGTTGCAATAACAATATTGTTGTAGCGTAATTTTTCTAAACCGTCTTCAATATCCAAAGCAGCTTGCAACAAATTGAATTCTTCATTTTCGTACACAATCTTTTTACTCATCCCGAAAGAGTTCAAAGGTTTCCCTCTCAAACTGAAAACCGCTTGTGTATTAACATCACGCGATTTTGTTATGGAACCCGAAGCGGAATCTCCCTCGGTAATAAAAAGAGTACTCTCTAAATTTCTAGGATTTTTAATATCTGGTAAATGTGCGCGACAATCTCTCAATTTCTTATTGTGCAAATTGGCTTTTTTGGCACGATCTGTAGCTAATTTTCGAATACCTGAAAGTTCTTTTCTTTCACGCTCCGCTTGCAGTATTTTTCGCAAAAGCAAATCAGCTGTTTCTGGGTTTTTATGCAAATAATTGTCCAAATTATTTTTGACAAAATCATTTACAAAAGTACGCACTGATTGCATTCCTGGCTCTGAACCCATATCAGTCGAACCTAATTTAGTTTTTGTTTGTGATTCAAAAACAGGTTCCATTACTTTAATACTAACCGCACTTACAATTGATTTTCGGATATCCGAAGGTTCAAAACCTTTATTGTAAAATTCCCGAATAGTTTTCACAACTGCTTCCCGAAAAGCAACTAAATGCGTTCCTCCTTGGGTAGTATTTTGACCATTTACAAAAGAGTGATACTCTTCGCTATATTGGGATTTACTGTGTGTCATGGCTACCTCAATATCATCTCCTTTTAGATGAATAATAGGGTAAATCATGTCTTCTTGAGAAATGTTTTCATCCAATAAATCTTTCAAACCATTGTCTGAATAGTATTTTTCGCCATTATAAATTATTGACAAACCCGTATTTAGGTAACAATAATTTTTAAGCATTTTGATTATATATTCATTTCTGAATTTATAATTTTTAAAAATAGCTTCGTCTGGGATAAAAGTTACTTTCGTTCCTTTTCTTTTGGTTGTATCAATAATTTCTTCATCAAGAACTAGATTTCCTCCCGAAAACTCAGCTGCTTTTTGTTTATCATCACGAACAGATTCCACACGGAAATAGTTAGACAACGCATTTACTGCCTTTGTCCCCACTCCATTCAAACCAACTGATTTCTTAAATGCAAGAGAGTCATATTTCCCTCCCGTATTCATTTTAGAAACCACATCAATTACTTTTCCAAGGGGAATTCCACGACCGTAATCGCGAACTGAAACTGTTTTATCTTTGATTGTTACTTCGATGGTTTTACCCGCACCCATAACAAACTCATCTATACAGTTATCGAGTACCTCTTTTAACAGAATATAAATACCATCATCTGGTGAAGATCCATCTCCAAGTTTCCCAATATACATTCCGGGACGCATACGGATGTGTTCTTTCCAGTCGAGCGAACGAATATTATCTTCGTTGTATTGATTTTGATCGGACATTTTAAATTTTATCGAATTTGACTACGTTCAGTTCGGTCTTTGCTTTTTGCATTAACCTCGGGTGTGCTAATATAGTGCAATTTGATAAAATTATGAAGCAGGTGAAATCAAAGTTATTAAGAATGATATTGACATTTTTTAATTGAAAGATTGAAAAATCACATCTGTCTAAAAACTAAAAATTGTGTATACTATCTTTCAGCTGTTTATCTAAATCTGGATTAGAAATTCTACCTTTCTCAACATCAAAATTATCATTGAAACTAGGCAAAGAAAACGTTGCTTTTATGATTGCGCCATAACGAGGGAATGCATTTTTAGCAATTTCAAGAACCGATGCTCCTCCTCTTGCGCCTGGCGAAGTAGCCATAAGAAACATGGGTTTATCCTGAAACACTTTTGCGCCAATTCTAGAACACCAGTCGAAAACATTTTTGAAAGCCGCAGAATAATTTGCATTATTTTCAGCCATGGAAACCACAAGAATATCTGCGCTTGCTATTTTATCCAAAAAAGCTTTCGCTAATGGATGTTGACCAATAGTCGCTTCAATATCAACACTAAAAATTGGCATTTGAAAATCGTTCAAATCCAAGACTTCCACTTCTGCATTTTCAAAAAGGCTGGCTGCATAAGTAGCTAATTTTTTATTGATGGAGTTTTTACTAGGGCTTGCGCCAAAAGCTATAATTTTCATGACAATTTGTTTTAGTAAGATTAATTATTTCGCACTTTCTTATATTCTAATTCTTCCCCTAGCTTTTTCAAATTTAAAATACGTTTAAATTCATTTCTGGAAGGTTTAACAATAAAAGAAGAAGAATCAATCATTGTTGACTTTACTTTTGTCAATGAATCAATTCTTTTCAAATCTTCTTCAGAACATATATATTTGATTTTAAGAACATTATTCACTAAACGAATTGCATTTATTTTCCAAAAAATGGAATCCTTGTAATTAAGAACCAATTGACCATTAAATCGCTTTACTTTTTGAGTATTTGAAAAAATAAAAAAAGTATCAATTTGTTTATTTGAAAATTCAACTGAATCTTTAAAGTATTTAAAGTCAAAAACATCTCTGTTAAATTTAGAAATATATTTATCCCCTACCTTACTAAAATTTAGTTTTATAGAATCAAAATCTTTTTTATGAAATCTAAATTTGTCACAATACTCCTTTAAAATTAAATTTTCTTGAACATCTATATAGACCGAGTCTTTATTCATAAACAATCCCTGGAATTTATTTGGGATTTTAGACAATTCAGAATCATTTATGGGCTGAAGATTTTCGAAATAAAAATTGAGTCCACTAGGCACCGCTTCAACTTTTTTACAAGAAAGAAAAGCAAATAATCCTAACGCTATAAAATATTTTTTCATTTTATGGTTTTCTTTAAACTAAAAGTACTAAAAAATGAAACGCAAAAAAAATTGCATAAAAAAACCTGCAAAATTTCTCTTGCAGGTTTTTCATATAGATTTATGTTAGTTATACATTAAAACGGAAATGCATTACATCACCATCTTTAACCACATATTCTTTTCCTTCTACTTTAAACTTTCCAGCTTCTTTACATTTAGCTTCAGAACCATAATGAATAAAATCTTCATACGAAATTACTTCAGCACGAATAAATCCTTTTTCAAAATCAGTATGAATAACTCCGGCAGCTTGTGGCGCAGTTGCTCCAATATTAATAGTCCAAGCACGTACTTCCTTCACACCTGCGGTAAAATAAGTTTGTTGTTTCAATAGTTTATAAGCCGCACGAATCAAAACAGATGCTCCTGGCTCAGTCAATCCCATATCTTCTAAAAATACTTGACGCTCTTCATAACTCTCTAATTCTGTAATATCAGCTTCTGCTCCTACCGAAAGTATAATAACTTCTGCATCTTCATCTTTTACCAATTCACGAACCTCATCTACATATTTATTTCCGTTAACCGCTGAATTTTCATCTACATTACAAACATACAATACTGGTTTTGCCGTAATCAATTGAAATCCTTCCATCAATACTTCCTCGTCATTACTTTGAGGAATTACAGTTCTAGCAGATTTTGCTTGTAAAAGCGTTTCTCTTATTCTGTCTAAAAGTGCTTTTTCAGTTTGCGCTTCTTTATTTCCAGTTTTAGCAGCACGATTTACTTTTTCTAAACGTTTTTCTACGTTTTCAAGATCTTTCAATTGCAACTCAATATCAATTGTTTCTTTATCACGAATTGGATTTACGTTTCCATCAACGTGTACAATATTGTCATTATCAAAACAACGTAAAACATGAATAATTGCATTACATTCTCTAATGTTTCCAAGGAATTGATTCCCTAATCCCTCCCCTTTACTTGCTCCTTTTACTAGACCTGCAATATCAACAATATCAACAGTTGCCATTTGAACACGTTCTGGCTTAACTAATTCTTCTAATTTAGCCATCCTAGAATCTGGTACATTTACCACACCTATATTAGGCTCAATAGTACAAAAAGGAAAGTTGGCACTTTGCGCTTTTGCATTAGACAAACAATTAAATAATGTTGATTTTCCAACATTTGGTAATCCTACAATTCCTGCTTTCATGATATTTAGTTTACAAACAACAGTTTCCTGCTAAAAGTTTTAGTACTTACTTTAAAATTTTGCAAATATAAGATTAAAAAAATGCTAGATAGCATAATGACTATATTTCTGTTACGAATATCTGTTTTTAGCATTATCAATTCAATAGTAATTATCCGATGAATTTATGTACTACATAAATTCTATTATTAATTTTAATTTATCCCTAATATTTACAAAAAAAACAAAGCATTTGCCAATATTTTGTTAAAAAAAATATATCTTGCACTGAAATTAAACCAAACCAAACCCAAAATCTAACGATTATGAAAAAAATCACAGTACTGTTTTTTTTACTAAACATCAGTTTTCTTTTTGCACAAAAAGAAATATCTGGAGTAGTAAAAGATAATTCCGGCGCTACTTTACCAGGGGTAAATATCATCGAAAAAGGAACAAAAAATGGAGTTTCAACTGATATTGACGGAGCTTACAAAATCAAAGTGGCTGACGGAGCTACTTTAGTATTTAGCTATGTTGGATACAAATCCATTTCAAAAGTAGCGAATGATGTCACAATTAACATTATTCTATCTACTGAAGGTGGAGAACAAGAATTAAAAGAAGTTCAAATTGTAGGTTCTAGAAACACTAAAAGAACCGTTGTGAACTCAGCCGTTCCTATCGATATAATAAGCGTTAAAGATGTTACTACGCAAAGTGGAAAATTAGAAATTAATGAATTATTGCAATATGTTGCTCCTTCATTCAACGCTAATAAACAATCTGGATCTGATGGTGCGGATCACGTTGACCCAGCTTCATTAAGAGGTATGGGACCTGACCAAACACTTGTTTTGATAAACGGAAAAAGAAGACACCAATCATCACTTATAAACCTTTTTGGAACTCGTGGAAGAGGGAATACAGGAACAGATTTAAATGCAATACCTGCTTCTTCTATTAAAAGAATTGAAATTTTAAGAGATGGTGCAGCAGCACAATACGGTTCTGATGCCATTTCGGGAGTTATCAATATCGTGTTGAATGACAATGTTGACGAATTAACAGGTAGTGTAACTTATGGTGCTTTCAACACGAATGCCAAAGGAGATTTTCCTGAAGGAACAGCTAATACAGATGGCAACCGTTTAGATCAAAACGGTAATGGAAATAGTTTTGGAAAAGACAAAGCTTTTGACGGTGGTTCTGTAAAAGTAGCCGCAAATTATGGAGTTGCTCTTGGTGAAAAAGGTGGTTTTGCTAATTTCACAACAGAATATTTAAGTAAAAATAAAACCTTACGCCCAGGATTTGATTTCAGAAAAGGATTTGGCGAAGCTGAAATAAAAGGTTTTAACTTTTTTGGAAACATGGCAATTCCTGTGTCTGACAAAACAGAATTTTATGCTTTTGGTGGAAGAAACTACAGAGATACGGATGCATATGCTTTTACCAGAAATGACGGAAAAAGAGTTGTAGAAACTATTTATTCTGGAGGTTACACACCACGAATCACTTCTAATATTCTTGACAACTCCTTTGCAGCAGGTTTCAGAACCGAAACTGCAAGTGGTTGGAAAATTGATATTAGTAATACGTATGGAAAAAACCTTTTTCATTACTTTATTAAAGGAACAATCAACGCCTCTTTGGAAGAAGCTTCACCAACAGAATTTGATGCTGGTGGACATAGCTTGAGTCAAAACACAATGAATTTTGATTTTTCAAAAAATTATAGTTCTGTTTTAAACGGAATGAATATCGCTTTTGGAGCAGAATTCCGTACTGAAAAATTCAACATTTTTGCAGGAGAACAAGGTTCTTACGCTACATACGACACAAATGGATTACCAATTACTAATCCTGCGACACAATCTGCGCCTATCGACCCTATTTCCGAAGAAGCAAGACCAGGAGGCTCACAAGGTTTCCCTGGATACAGTCCAGCAAACGCAGTTGATCAAAGTCGTACAAACTTATCTTTATATACCGATGCCGAGTTTGACTTATCAGAGAATTTCTTGATAAGCACTGCCGTTCGTTATGAAAATTATAGTGATTTTGGAAGTACACTTAACGGAAAAATTGCCGCTAGATTGAAAGCTTCGAAAAACATTAATTTCAGAGGTTCATTGAGCACTGGTTTTAGAGCACCTTCATTAGCACAAATCTATTATAATTTAAGATTTACCAATTTCTCTTCTAGCGGAGCATCTGAAATTTTGCTTTCGCCAAACAATAGTCCAGTAACTAAGGCTTTTGGAATAGATAAATTAAATGAAGAAAAAGCAATTAACGGTTCCTTAGGTGTGACAGCAAATTTTGGAGATTTTACTGCTACTATTGACGGATATATGATAAATGTAAAAGACAGAATTGTATTGACAGGATATTTTGATGCATCGACATTCAATATTGGTGTAGATGAAGCTCAATTTTTTGTAAACGGTGTGGACACTAAAACAGCAGGTCTTGATGTTGTACTTGCTTGGAAAAAGAAATTTGGAGAGAGTTCTTTTGGAGCTACATTAGTAGGAAACATTAACAACATGAAAATTGACAAGGTTAAAAATGGGGCTTTGGACAAAGAAATTTTCTTTGGAGAAAGAGAAAAAGCGTTTTTATTAGCTTCTGCGCCAGAAAACAAATTTGGTTTAAATTTAAATTTCGAACAAAAATGGTTTAATGCAGGTTTGGCTTTCACTCGCTTTAGCGAAGTAAAATTATTAGATTATCAAATGTATGAAAGTGTTGAAGACTACGGTACTTTTGCAGATCAGATAAAAGCAGCAACAGACACCTATGGGGCTAAAATCGTAACCGATTTAACTTTAGGCTTTAAACTTTCTAAAGCTACTAAATTAAGCATTGGAGCAAATAACTTATTCAACATTTACCCTGATCAACAAGATGACTGGGTTGAAGCTGGTGGATACTGGGATGCCGTTCAAATGGGATTCAATGGAGCTTATTACTATGCTAGATTAGGATTTAACTTCTAAATCCTAGTAATTATAAAACAAAAAAATCCTGAGCTAACGCTCAGGATTTTTTTATGTTAAATATTTTTTTTTAAATCTATTCGTTGTGTAAAAAAGCTTGTCTGTTTAATAACGTTTCTTCTGATTCCACATGATTTTCATCAGGAATACAACAGTCAACAGGACAAACAGCAGCACATTGTGGTTCATCATGAAATCCTTTACATTCTGTACATTTTCCAGGTA
Source organism: uncultured Flavobacterium sp. (assembly GCA_963512955.1). Lineage (GTDB taxonomy): Bacteria > Bacteroidota > Bacteroidia > Flavobacteriales > Flavobacteriaceae > Flavobacterium. Next base: position 46,479 of record CAUPOP010000027.1, read on the forward strand.
CAATGTAATAAACTTCGTCAGAAATAGGTGTTTGAGCAGCATCTGA
>CAUPOP010000028.1:0-45692 GCA_963512955.1 uncultured Flavobacterium sp.
AGCAGATAAAGCAATTATTCCAGCAACATTTACTGGGAATCATACAGTGAAAATTATAATGAGTAATAATGATTTTTCAAGTGATGCAATTAATTTAGTGGAAAATAAATTCACTTTGGCTAACCCAAATACGACACTTAACGGCAATACCTTGATTTGGAAAAACAATCCAGAAGCAGTAGCGTATAATGTCTATAAAAACGGGAAGCTTTTAGATAAAATTACCGCTGCAAACTATCAAATTTCAGAGGATAACTATGCGGAATATGCTGTAAGTGCAATTGATGTGTTAGGGCAGGAGTCTTTTATGAGTGAGCCTTTGATATATAGTAAAGGACAACCGATTGTTATTGAACCGGAAGATTTTGTAGCTAAATCTGATTTGAATTATGTAAATCATTCTGGTAAAGGTTTTGTCGAAGTTTCAACTGAAAAGAATACAAAAGTGAGTCTTCCTATAGTTGTTGCTGAAAGTGGAGAATACTTCATTGATATAAAATATTCAAACGGAAGCGGTCCTTGGAATACAGATAACAAATGTGCGATTCGCTCTTTATACCTTAATCAAGATTATATAGGTGTTATGGTTTTGCCGCAACGAGGAACAAATGAATGGTCAGATTGGGGTTTTTCTAATTCTCATAAAATTAATTTGGTAAAAGGTAAAAACCAATTGGAGTTGGTTATGGGAGTATGGAATAATAATATGAATGTAGATGTTAATCGTGCTATGATTGATTACATTCGATTATATAAAGTCCAGTAACAAGAAACTACTTTTAGATTTAAAACATAAAGACTGCCCTCTACAGGCAGTCTTTATGTTTTAAATTAATATTTTTCTGGAAAACATTTTTTTATTATATTTCAAAATATTTTATGCTTGGAGAAATTCCAAAATACTATTTATCGTTTTTTAAAGTACAAACAAGTAAAAATTACTACATATGCAACAGGCTGAAAAGTTATCAAGATTGAAAATTTTCTTGGAAAATCTAAAAGTAAAAGACAAAGATTTTCACTTACGATTAGGGGCTAATTTCCCAATCATCAGCGATTTGTTTAAAAAAATATACGGTGGAACTTCTTATGAAGAGGAAGCTTTTGAGTTGCTAATGAGCTCATTGGTTAAGAATTTTGAGGAGCGTTCGGCTTTACAAAAGAAGCGTGATTTGTTGCGTATGTCTAATCCAAATTGGTATTCTAGCGAAGAAATTGTTGGGATGATGCTGTATGTGGATCTCTTCAATGTTGATTTCAATGGGCTGAAAGAAAAGATTCCTTATTTCAAAGATTTAGGAATTAACACAGTGCATTTGATGCCTTTTTTAGATGTTCCAGAATTTGAAAATGACGGAGGATATGCGGTTCGTAATTATCGTGAGGTAAGTGCTAGATTTGGTACAATGGCTGATTTTGAATCTTTGGTAAAAGAGTTTCAAAAAAACGATATGAATTTAGTTATGGATTTTGTCCTTAATCATTGTGCGGATCAACATGAATGGGCGGTTCAAGGTCGTAAAGGACATCCTAAATACAAGGATTTCTTCTACTTTTTCCCAGATAGAACCTTGCCTAACGAATACGAAAAAACAATGATTGATATTTTTCCGGATACATCGCCGGGGAATTTTACTTTTTTGCCAGAAAGCAATCAATGGGTTATGACATTATTTTATGGTTACCAGTGGGATTTGAATTATAGAAATCCGATGGTTCTGGTTGAAATGATTGATACAATGTTGTTCTGGTCTAATAAAGGAATTGATATTTTCCGCTTTGATGCTGTGGCATTTATGTGGAAAGAAATAGGGAAATTTAATCAAAATCTACCAGAAGTTCATGTCTTGTTACAACTATTCAAATTGTGTGGGCAAATTGTAGCTCCTGGTGTAGCTTATATTGCGGAGGCTATTGTGGCTCCGGTTGAAATCATAAAATATTTTGGCGAAGGTTTGTCGCAAGGAGATGAATGTGATATTGCTTATAATGCTAATTTTATGGCATTGAGTTGGGAATCAATGGCGACTAGAAATACAGATTTATTGAAAAAATCTATGCGTGCTGTGCCTACAAAACCTCGAAATACTACTTGGATAAACTATGCACGTTGTCATGATGATATCGGTTTGGGTTTTGATGATAACTTGGTAACAGAACTTGGTTTAGATAGTTTGCAACATCGATTGTACTTATTGAAACATTATTGTGATGGTTTTCAAGGAAGTTTTGCTCTTGGACAACGTTTTATGACTGAACCTGAAACCGGGAAGGCTCGTATTTCAGGATCAATGGCAGCTTTATGTGGACTTGAAAAAGCATTAAACGAAAACAATGAAAGAGAAATTAAATTAGCAATTAAACGTATTAATTTACAACATGCTGTTATTTTATCTTTAGGAGGTTTGCCAATGATTTATAGTGGTGATGAGGTGGCTTTGCCAAACAATTATGAATACTTAAATGATGAAAGTAAAAAGTATGATAATCGTTGGTTGCATCGTTCTAAAATGAATTGGGATTTAGTTGCAAATATAGACACTTCAGTTTCGGCACAAGCGCAAGTATATCAGCAATTAAAAAATTTGATTGCAGTGCGTAAACAAACACCAGCTTTTGCAGATAATAATGATTTAGAATATGTTGATTATGTAAATACGCATTTGTTAGTCTTTACAAAAACAGATAATGAAGGGAATAAAATTTATGTGATTGCAAATTTCTCTGAATTTGATACCGTTTTTGAAAACAGTTTATTTGTAGGATTGAACGATTCTAAAATATATAATTTGATTACAGATAGTTATATTGAAATCAACGAAAAGAACTTTATTAGCGCTTACGATGTATTATGGCTTACGATTAAATGATTGATTTAATTATTTTATGAATGATAAAACATACTAACCCTTGGATTGAAATACCTTTAGAGGATTATGAAGATCATATGTCTCATAGTTTAGTTGGGCAATTAGAAGTTTTAAATTCATTGACAAAAAAATATTTAAATAGTATAGAACCTGAGGTTTGTCTTTTTTTAGGGATTTCTGGGGGAAATGGATTAGAGCATATTGACAATACTATTACGAAAGAGGTAATTGGGATAGACATAAATCAAGATTATCTTAATGCAACACGCAAAAGATATGAAGATAAGATTTTGTCTTTAAAACTTGTGGAATTTGATATTTCCAAAAGCAGCGAAGTCTTTTGCAATGCTGATTTTGTATGGGCGGCTTTAGTATTGGAATATACTGGTGTTGAAAAATCTTTAGAATTTGCAATAAAGAACCTAGAAGCTGATGGGCACTTTATAGTATCTATACAGTCAAATAATGGTGTGCAATCGGTTAGTCAAACAGGTATTGAAAGTGTAAAAAAGGTTGGAGATATTTTTCAGCTCATAAATCCAGAAATGCTGATAAGTAAAGCAACTGAAATGGAATTAGCGCTTATAGGAAATGAAGAGTTCTTTTTTAAAAATGGAAAATCACTTAAGACTTTTCATTTCGTAAGATCTAAAATATAGTAATGGTGAGAGTTGATTTAGTTTAACAAGAAACATTTAAAATTTCACTGAGATGAAAATATAAAGATACAAAGTGTGTTTTTCGTATTAGTAGTAACTCTTTAAATCTAAATATAAAGCATAAAAAAACTCCATTATTTCTAATGGAGTTTTTTGTGGGCGATGAGGGGTTCGAACCCCCGACCCCCTCGGTGTAAACGAGGTGCTCTGAACCAGCTGAGCTAATCGCCCTTATTGCGAGTGCAAATATAGGCTAGTTTTTCGCTTATGCAAAATATTTTGATAAAAATTTCAATATTTTTTTTAATTAATTTATATTTAGTTGGAGGCTAATTTATTAGCAAAATCGATTTCTGTCAAATTAACCCTGCTATTGTATTAATGGCAGGGTTGATTTGATGATTTGAAATTTATTTTGATAGGGAAGGTACATTATGATAAATAAAATCGCCATGTATTCCTGTGAAAGCATTGTTTAGTCCGTCAAAGAATGCTTTTCGATCTTCCTCTTTTGGCCAAGCTGCTTTTATTAATTCGTCGTCTTTATCTTGAGATTTTTCTAAATCAGATAAAGAGTTGAAGTAATATGCTTCCAAGAAATCTCTACTGTCAGCACCCCATGCATGGCGGTGTGGGTAATACCCTTTTATGTATGGATTGTTCATGGTTATTTTTTCGATAAACTCTTTCATGCCTTTTCCTTTCCCATTTAATGACATTTGAGATTTTCGGACATAGACAATCATAGGTTCTTTGGAATCTGGTTTAAATTCTTTTGCACTTAAAACAGAAGTGTAAATTTCATCTGAATGCATTGGAGAATAATAGCTGTTGTATTTTTCAAAAAAAGCATTTCTGGCTTTTTCATCAGGCCATCCTTTTTTAATTAATTCCGATGTAACATCGTTTGATTTTTCTATATCTTCCCATGTTTTGTAAGCGGAAACATGGAGTATTTCGGAACTATTTTCGGTGTAATAATGATTTAGAATTTCCGATCCTATTATCAAATCATTCTTGCTCGTGACCTTGTCAAAATATTCCTGTTCGGTTTTTTTCCAATCTTTTCCATCTGAATCTAAATTTCGATGTAAGGTGGTAACTGTAATAAATACAGGTTTTGGATCTTCCTGAGCATATGAAATACCGCTCAATAGGAATGTTAAAATTAACAATCCGTACACTAAATTGCTTTTCTTTTTCATAATAGTTTAAGAATTTAATGATTAATTAATAAAAACGAATGTTAAATTTAACTTATTTATTATCAATCAATTAGAATAAATAAAAATATTTTTTTTGAAAAAAATGCAATTTTTTCTACAACCCTTTGTTTAAGGGTAATTCAGCAACAACAAAAGTGCTGCCGCCTACAAAAATGAAATCATTTTTCGTGGCGTTATTCCTAGATTCGTCATAAGCTTCTGATACAGAGTCGTATGTGTTTCCTGTTAGGTCAAATTCTAAAGCTTGTTTTTGTAGAATTGTAGCATCTAAACCTCGAGGAATATTTGGTTTGCAAAAATAATAAATAGCATTTTTAGGAAATAATGGTAAGATTTCCTCTAAATCTTTATCATTTACTACGCCCAATACAAAATGAAGTGTATTGAAGGTTTCTTTTTTGATTTGTGAAATGACAATTTCTAGTCCGTTTTTGTTGTGTGCGGTGTCGCAAATAATTTTTGGAAATTCACCTAATTGTTGCCATCTGCCTAGAAGCCCCGTGTTTTTTACGACTTGTAACAAACCTGATTTGATGTCTTCATGGAAAATCTTAAATTCTTTTTGTGAATTTAATACGGTTATAGTTTGAATCACCGTTTTTTTGTTGTGGATTTGATAATCACCAATTAAATCGGAAGCATAAGTTTCTTGAGGCAAATCGGAAGCAAAATAGATATCCGAATTACATTCTTTGGCTTTAGCCAAAAAAACAGCTTTCGTTTCAGCAGTATATTCTCCAATTACTACAGGAATTCCTGGTTTTATAATTCCTGCTTTTTCATATGCTACTTTAGTTAATGTATTGCCTAGAAATTGCGTGTGGTCTAAACCTATATTTGTGATTACAGATACTAATGGTGTAATGATGTTAGTAGCATCAAGTCGTCCCCCCATTCCAACTTCTATGATGGAAATATCTACTTTTTCTTTTGCAAAATAATCGAAGGCTAGTCCAACGGTCATTTCGAAAAAACTCAAGTCATTTGCTTCAAAAAAAGGTTTGTGTTTGCTAACAAAATCACATACAAAATGTTCTGAAATTTCTGTCCCATTGATTTTGATACGTTCTCTGAAATCTTTTAAATGCGGCGAAGTATAAAGGCCTACTTTGTATCCGGCTTCCTGAAGTATTGAGGCCAGCATATGAGAAGTTGATCCTTTGCCATTCGTTCCAGCTACATGAACGCACTTTAATTTTTGTTGTGGTTGATCAAGATAATCTATGAGTAGTTGTGTGTTAGTTAAATCTTTTTTGTAAGCCGAAGCACCCTGAAGTTGGTACATTGGAAGTTGATTAAATAACCAGTTTATAGTTTCTTGATAGTTCATTTCTTTTGATAAAAAAGTCAGTATTTAAAATATTTTTCGATTTTTTTAGTTTAATATTGGAGCGAAAAGTATCTTTATTGCAAAATTGAAATATTTTTTAGAATTAATGAGTTAAAATCAATAATAATATATGTTTAGTTTTATACAATTACAAGCCGACACAATTGCCAATGCTGCTTCAAACGTGGTTATCGAAAAAATTGCTCCCAATACCGAAATTTCTGTTTTGGAGTTTATTTTTAAAGGAGGAGTTTTCTTAATTCCAATTTCTATCTTGTTATTTTACACTTTTTATATAATTATCGAACGTTATTTATACATTAATAAAGCATCAAAAATTGATAATCATTTGATGGTTGATGTAAGAGATAATCTTCATTCGGGTAATTTAGATTTGGCTCGTGCTATTGCAGAAAGAAGTAATTCTGCTTCGGGAAATATTATCAAAGAAGGAATTTTGGTTATAGGTAGACCAATAGCGGAAATTGAATCTAATATGGATCGCGCTGCAGATATTGAAATTGGAGAAATGGAAAAGAGATTGGGACATTTAGGTCTTATTGCTGGTATAGCGCCAACATTAGGATTTATTGGAACTATTTCTGGAGTAATCAAGATTTTTTATAGTATTTCGGTTACTGAAAACATCAGTATTGGTAATATTTCTGAAGGTTTATATGAAAAAATGATTAGTAGTGGTTCAGGATTAATTGTAGGGATTGTTGCCTATAGCGCTTACCATTTATTAAATGGAAAAATTGATAATTTTGCATTAAAAATTCAGAAACAAATATTAGAGTTTGTGAATATTATCCAAAGATCATAGTTATGTCTATTAAACGAAAAAGAAGATTTCATGCTGAAGTAGCAACTTCGTCATTGAGTGATATTATGTTTTTCTTGTTGTTGTTTTTCTTAATTATATCAACTCTTGCTAATCCTAATGTTATAAAAATGACTTTGCCAAAAGCAAAATCAAATGAGAAAACCAATAAGCAATACATAAGCTTATCCGTAACCGAAGACAAAAAATTCTATATTGACAAGCAGGCTGTTCCTTTTGAAGAACTTGAAACGGCATTAATGTCTAAAATGAATACTGAAAAAGACCAAACGGTTATTGTACGCATTCCATTTAACTTACAAGTACAAGATTTAGTTGATGTATTGCAAATAGGAGTAAGGAATAATTTGAAGTTTGTTATCGCTACCAGTCCTAAATAAATAAGTAGAATAATCATAAAAAAAATGCCTCGAATATCGAGGCATTTTTTTTATTTAAATTGGGTTTAATTCAAATTGAAATTATAAACAATTTTGCCCACTTGTTTTTCAGGGGCATCACTACTGGCATCCCATCTAGTGTTCATTGCTGCTATTTTGGCTTGATCTAATAAACATTTTGCTGTATTAGTTGTTCCTTTTACTCCTGGAATTGCATTTACGGTTCTTCCATTTCGATCTACGGATACTTCCACAACTATTCTTCCTTCTTCATTGCAGACATATTTTGGTGCAGGTTTAGAAAGTGCTTTTCTGTTTCCAAGCGAATATCCGCTACCACTTCCATTGCCGCTTCCGCCACCGCTACCAGCGCCATAACCACTTCCGGTTCCTATTCCGTTGCCTGTTCCGTTACCGCCGCCAGTTCCTCCTCCAGAACCACCAGTGCCATAATAACCGTTAGAATTTAAATTTCCGTTTGCTTTTCCTTTATTGCCAGCTGTTTTATCATCGCCATCCCCACCTTTATTAGAACCTTTTAGAATGCTTGATAAAGCATCATTCGTTTTGCTAGAAACCTTTGGTTTTTCAACAACAGGTTTTACTTCTTCTTTTATAGCTACTGTTGGTTTCTTTGTTTTTTCTTTTTGTGGAATAACCACGCTTTCTTCAGTAGTGTTTTCCTGAGATAAAATAGCTTCGTCAGGTGTTGATTTTGCAGTAACTTGCGTGATTTGTTTTTTTACTTCTAAGACTTCACTTTTGTAATTTGCTCCAGAACCTAAATCGCTGTCGCCAAAATTTACAGTAACCCCACCGCCACCACCGCCACCAGTTAGCTCGTTTAAGTTAGAAGGCGGCCAAAATCGGATGAAAAATAGAATCAATAATAGGGTAGCATATAGAAGAATCGATAATGCTAATGATTTCTTTTTATCTGAAGAAATGGTGAAACTCATTTGTAGTTTTAAATTTTAAAAAGTGTATTTATAAAAACGTTGAAATGTACTAAAAATTGTCAATAGTGAAAAGGGAATAAATAGATATTCTTAATACGATTCATCTGAATGTTTTAAGGTTTGTAAATATATCCAGAACTGTGGTCTGATTTTGCCCCAGTTACACTACTTAAAGTATTTATTTCTCCCCGAAGTTTTAAAACACCTAATAACGCAAAAATCAAGGCTTCTTTGAATTCCAAAATTTTGTTAGTAGGAATTATAATTTTAATTTCAGACAAATAGAATTGAATGCGTTCTAATAAGAAACTATTATAAGCGCCGCCACCAGTTATTAATAAGCTTCCTTTTTTATTGGGCAAAGCCAAAGCAATTTGCATGGCTACATGTTCCGCAAAAGTATGTAATTTGTCTTCAATAGGAATGTTGAAATTTTCAATCAGTGGCAAAACGATTTCTTTGACAAACTCAAAGCCCAATGATTTAGGAGGTGTTTTTTTGTAAAAATCTAAGCTGTTTAATGTGTTTAATAATTCAATATTAGTTTTTCCTGTTTTTGAGATTTTTCCCTTGTCATCATAATCCAGTCCTAATAAGTTGGCATAGAAGTTCAGAACGGTATTCACCGGAGAAATATCAAAGGCAATTCGTTTTTTGTTTTGTTCAAAAGAAACATTTGAGAAACCACCTAAATTCATGCAATAATCATATTCTGCAAATAGAATTCTATCGCCAATAGGAACTAAAGGAGCGCCTTGTCCTCCCATTTGTACGTCTTGAACTCTGAAATCACAAACAACGGTTTGTTGAATTAAAGAAGCTAATTTGGGTAAATTCCCAATTTGTAATGTAAATCCGTTTTGTGGTTGATGAAGAATAGTGTGTCCGTGTGAGCAAACGGCATCTAAATTCTCTATTATATGTTTTCTGATAAAATCAGAAATTATGTTGGCGAGCAATTGCGTGTATTCTTCGTTCAGATTTTTTAGTTCTTGTTCGGAGAAATCAACGGCTTGTTTTAATTTAGTAATCCAATTTGGGTGGTATCCGATAGTTTCGCTTTCAAGAATTTTGAAAGTCCATTTATGATTGCTAATTTTAAATTGAATATGCGCTAAATCAACTCCGTCAAGCGAAGTTCCTGACATGAGTCCGATAACGTTATAGTAATCTTCTTTCATTAATAAAAAATTTAAATCTAAATTGATAATTTCGTAATTTAAAAGTATCTTTGAATGATTTTTTTAAATAAAATTACATTTAATCGGTTTAAAACAATATAATATTCAATTTTAAGGTAATCTTAAAAAGTTTAAAATAAACTTTTTAAGTTGTAAATTTAAGAATTGTAATTGAGGAATTTTACTTTTATTTGTAGAGTTGGAATTTTAATACTAAAAAACAGACCATTATGGATTTTAATCTAACAGAAGAGCATTTAATGATTCAACAAGCTGCTAGAGATTTTGCTCAAATCGAATTGTTGCCAGGAGTAATTGAAAGGGATGAATATTCAAAATTTCCAACAGAGCAAGTGAAAAAAATGGCAGAACTTGGGTTTTTAGGAATGATGGTTGATCCCAAATATGGAGGGTCAGGTCTAGATAGCGTGTCCTATGTTTTAGCGATGACTGAAATTGCTAAAGTTGATGCTTCTGCGGCTGTAATTATGTCGGTCAATAACTCTTTAGTTTGTGCTGGATTAGAAAAATATTGCAATGAAGAGCAAAAGATAAAGTATTTAACGCCTTTGGCGAAAGGGGACGTTATAGGTGCTTTTTGTTTATCAGAACCAGAAGCCGGATCTGATGCTACTTCGCAAAAAACAACTGCGATTGATAAAGGCGATTATTATTTGTTGAACGGAACAAAAAACTGGATTACTAATGGTTCGTCAGCATCTACTTATATTGTTATTGCTCAAACTGATGTTGAAAAAGGACATAAAGGAATCAATGCTTTTATAGTCGAGAAAGCTTGGGCTGGTTTTGATATTGGTCCAAAAGAGAAAAAAATGGGAATTCGTGGCTCAGATACACATTCTTTGATGTTTACTGATGTAAAGGTTCCAAAGGAAAATAGAATTGGAGCTGATGGATTTGGATTTAATTTTGCAATGGCAGTATTAAACGGTGGTAGAATAGGAATTGCCTCTCAGGCTTTAGGAATTGCAACTGGAGCATATGAATTAGCATTGAAATATTCGCAGGAGCGTAAAGCTTTTGGTAAAGAAATTTTCAAACATCAAGCAATTGCTTTTAAGCTAGCGGATATGGCTACTCAAATTATGGCTGCTAAAATGCTATGTTTAAAAGCAGCTTCAGAAAAAGATGAAGGAAAAGATATTTCACAATCTGGTGCAATGGCTAAATTATTTGCTTCGCAAACGGCTATGGATACCACTATTGAAGCGGTACAAATACATGGTGGAAATGGATATGTGGCTGAATATCATGTAGAACGAATGATGCGAGATGCTAAAATCACACAGATTTATGAAGGAACATCTGAGATTCAAAGAATTGTTATATCGAGAACTTTGATTTCATAATTTAAAAGATTTATTGCCCCCCAAAAAGTCCAGTCTAATTATTTTTTAGATTGGACTTTTTAAATTTATTCAATATTTTATGGATTCATAAAATTGATTTTCTTTTTTACGTAATTTTGGTTTTTATGATTATAAATTAAGATCCTGAATTTGTTAAAGTCTAAATGTATACTATGTTAATCCCTTCTATAAATAAAAGTCTGAACGAATTGATTCATTTGCTGGGTCAATTGTCAAATGAGGATTACGCTGAATCTTGTGCTGAATTGAGCGGTGCTAGTATCGGAGAGCATACAAGACATATTATTGAAATGTTTCAATGTTTAGAAAATCAATACGATTCGGGAATTATAAATTATGATAAAAGAGAACGAAATGTATTGATTCAAACAAACACTAATTTTGCTCAGAATCAAATTGTATCCATTCAAAACAATCTCGAAAAAGAAAATAAAAACCTCATATTGCAACAAATTATTGATGGAGAGGAAATCAGAATTCAAAGTAATTATCTGAGAGAACTCTTGTATAATTTAGAACATTGTATTCATCATCAAGCGCTTATTAAAGTGGCAGTTTTGAAATGTTCTGCTGTTTTTGTTGATGAAAATTTTGGAGTTGCTCGTTCTACAATTGAATATAGAAAAAGATGTGTACAGTAAGTTTTGTTTATTCTCAAGATAAGATTATCATTACTTCAAATCGGGACGAAAAAGTAATCAGACCAAACGCAATTCCTCCCAAAAAGCATACGATAAACGGAAAATCTATTTTTTTTCCAAAAGATCCAAAAGCAGGAGGAACTTGGTTCGCCGTAGATGTTTACGGGACTGTTTTAGTATTGCTAAATGGTGCTGAAGAAAAACACGAAGTAAAACTTTCGTATCGAAAAAGTCGGGGATTGATTGTTTTGGATATTATTTCAAGTGAATCACCCAAGGATTTTTGGAACCAAATTGATTTAGAAAACATAGAGCCTTTTACTCTTGTTTTATACCAAAATAACCAACTTTTTCAATTGAGATGGAATGGAAATCAAAAAGAAAGTATTTCATTGCCTTTAAATAAAAAGCATATTTGGTCTTCGGCAACTTTATACCCAAAGGAAATTAGAGCGAAACGTTCGGATTGGTTTTATACTTTTTTGGATCAAAATTCTGCTATTTCAGAAACGGAATTGCTTAATTTTCATAGATACACAGAAGAAGGAAATCAAGAAAACGGATTGGTTATTAACCGACAGGAAGCTATGAAAACCTTAAGTATAACGCAATGTGCTATTGAAAATAATAAAGTAGTTATCTTGCATAGCGATTTAATTGCCAAGGAAGATTTTAATACTTCATTTATCACCGTTTAAAAAATTAAAATGAGACTTTTTTTTCATAAGCTTACACATTGGGAATATTGGCCTTTCCAGATTGTCTACATCCCGATTTATTTTCTCTGGGCATACTATTCGTTGAAAGCAAAATCAATTTTTTTCTTTAATGCTTCAAATCCGTCGATTAAGAATGGTGGTTTTATGATGGAATCAAAAAAGAAGATTTATGATTTGATTCCGCAGCAGTATTATCCAAAAACGATTTTGATAAAAGAAGCGACTTCATTCGAAATTGTGCTTAAAACTATTGAAGATTCTAATATCAGCTATCCTTTTATTGCAAAGCCAGATATAGGTTTGCGGGGTTCAGGAGTGAAAAAAATTAATTCTCAGGATGAATTGCTGTTATATTCACAAAAAGCGGATTTTGATTATATAGTACAAAATCTAATTCCATACGAAAATGAGGTTGGTATTTTTTATGTTCGATATCCAAATGAAAAGAAAGGAAGAATCACAGGAATAGTTTCAAAAGAATTTATGATTGTTACAGGTGATGGAGTTTCTAGCATTGAAACGCTGATTAATAAGAACCCAAGGTATGAATTGCAATTAAAATCGTTGCAAAAAGAATATGGTAAGCAATTATTAGCTGTTTTGCCAAAAGGAGAAAAACGAAATCTTGTGCCGTATGGGAATCATGCCAGAGGGGCAAAGTTTATAGATGTAAGTCATTGGGTAACGACGGAATTATCAGCAGCGATAGATGAAATGTGTGTTCAAATTTCAGGTTTCTATTTTGGAAGATTAGATATCATGTATCATACTTTTGAAGCGTTAAAACGTGGAATTAATTTTTCGGTAGTAGAATTAAATGGTGCTGCTAGCGAGCCTACACACATTTATGATCCCAAGCATTCGATTTGGTTTGCTTGGAAAGAACTGGCAAGACATATTACTTATATGTATGAAATAAGTGTTGAAAATCATAAAAAAGGATTCCCATATTTAGGATATAAAGAAGGAATTAGAGAATATAAACTGCATTTAGACCAAAGTAAAAAAATCGTGAATTTCTAACAAAATGAAAATAGTAAAAAATATTCTGGTAGGTTTTGTGGTAAGCTTTTTGGGCTCAATTCCTTTGGGATATTTAAATATTATTGGTTTTGAAATCTATTATAAATTAAACCAAAGTAGTTTTATTTTTTATTTGCTTGGGGTTGTTTTTGTTGAAATTTTTATAGTTTTTTTTACGCTTAAATTTGTAAATCAATTGGTTCGTAATGATAAATTGATGCGAGTAATCGAAATTTTTACTATTGCGTTCCTTTTGTTTTTAGCCTATTTTTTTCATTCTTATTCTACTCCTAAGGCTGGAGACACTAATTATTTAGAGCTATACAGTATGTATTCTCCTTTTCTAATTGGAGTGTTTTTAAATTGTATAAACTTTATGCAACTGCCATTTTGGTCAGGTTGGAATTTGTACTTGATAAATGGGAATTATATTTCAGTCGAAAATAAATACAAATACTTTTTTATTATTGGAACTTCAATTGGAACCTTTTTCGGGATGTTTTTATTTGTTTTGTTTTTAGGCTCTTTATCTCAAAGCGGCATGTACTTTTCGAGTTACATAATACCTGTGATAGCCCCATTAATTTTTGTTGCTTTGACTTGTATCCAAGTGTATAAAGTTTTCAAAAAACGAGTGTTTAAATGATGTTTCGGGAAACAAATTTGTTTGAATTGATTGTATAATCATAAATTATATTTGCTGTTTTTTTAGCGCTTTTGCTTATTTTTGTTTCATGAAAAATATTATTGTCACAGGAACTAGTAGGGGAATAGGATTAGAATTGGTTTTGCAATTTGCTAATGCAGGGCATCAAGTATTAGCTCTTTCTAGAAAAATTCCACAAGCTTTACTGGGAAATGAAAATATTACCTGTCTTTCTGTTGATTTATCTAAAGAATCTGAATCGCAAAAAGTAGAAGATTTTCTTTCTGCGTCTTGGAAACATATTGATGCGATTGTCCATAATGCTGGTAGTTTATTATTGAAGCCATTTGTAGAAACTACTCAAGAAGATTTTGAAAACATCTATAAAGTCAATGTTTTTGGTGTCGCTAATTTAACTCGAATTTGTGTGCCTTATTTGCAAAAAGGGAGTCATGTTGTGACAATAAGTTCTATGGGAGGAATTCAGGGAAGTCTTAAATTTGCTGGACTTGCAGCCTACAGTTCTAGTAAAGGAGCTGTTATTACGCTATCTGAATTATTAGCTGAAGAATACAAAGAGCAAGGAATCGCTTTCAATGTTCTGGCTCTTGGGGCTGTACAAACCGAAATGCTTGAAGAGGCTTTTCCGGGCTATCAAGCGCCTATTAAGGCAGATGAAATGGCAGCATATATTTTTAATTTTACTTTAACAGGAAATAAATATTTCAATGGGAAAGTATTGCAAGTTTCTTCAACAAATCCTTAACTCGTAATTCTAAACAATTGATCGAAACCTTAGCTAGATATTTGCCTGAACATGCTGTAAAGCCAGTCTTTGAGCTTATAGTGGTGAATCAAGTGCATCTCAAAATTGTGAATGAGCGCGTAACTCGTCATGGAGATTACCGAAAAGGGCTGAATGGTAAACACGAAATCACGGTTAATTCAAGTTTAAATAAATATAAGTTTTTAATAACTTTGATTCATGAGATTTCTCATTTGGTTGCATTTGAAAAATTTGGTCGAAACATCAAACCTCATGGAGATGAATGGAAATATTCTTTTCAGCGTTTAATGATTCCGTTTATTAGACCTGAAATTTTCCCCAATCATTTGTTGCCGTTATTAGCTAGGCATTTCAAAAATCCAACGGCAAGTAGCGATACTGATACAACTTTATCTTTGGCACTAAAGCAGTTTGATCAGCAGAATGATAAAAATTATATTTTTGAAATTCCTTATGGAAGTGTTTTTAGAATTCAAAATGGTAAGATTTTCAAGAAGATTGCCGTTAGGACAAAACGTTTTGAATGCATGGAATTAAATTCGGGTAAGACGTATCTTTTTAATCCAAATGCAGAAGTTGAGTTGTTAAACTCTCAGTTGTTTTAACCTTTTAAATAGGCTTCTCTTACTTTTTTGAATAATTCAGAAGAATAAACAAAGTCAACAACAGCCTCATTATTAGTTCTGAAAATTTCTTCTTTTGTTCCTTCCCAAGCTTTTACGCCGTTTTTAAGAAACAAAATTTTATCCCCAATTTCCATAACGGAGTTCATATCATGTGTGTTGATAACCGTAGTGATATTATATTCTTCGGTGATTTCTTGGATAAGATTATCAATCAAAATAGCCGTATTTGGATCTAAACCTGAATTCGGCTCATCGCAAAATAAGTATTTTGGGTTGTTTACAATAGCACGTGCTATAGCAACACGTTTTTGCATTCCTCCAGAAATTTGTGAAGGTAATTTTTTATGCGCATTTACTAAATTGACTCTTTCTAAAACAAAATCAACTCGTTCTTTAATTTTAGCTTTGCTTTCGTGTGTG
Organism: uncultured Flavobacterium sp.; assembly: GCA_963512955.1. Lineage (GTDB taxonomy): Bacteria > Bacteroidota > Bacteroidia > Flavobacteriales > Flavobacteriaceae > Flavobacterium. Next base: position 15,703 of record CAUPOP010000028.1, read on the forward strand.
AACATTTGTAATGGAAATCCAACATTTTCCTCCACGGTCATAGAATCGAATAAGGCGCTTCCTTGAAAAACCATTCCGATTTCAGTACGTAATTCTCGTTTTTCTTCTGCATCTAGTTCGGAGTAAATTCTTCCATCAAATGAGATTGTTCCAAGATCAGGTGAGTATATTCCTAAAAGACTTTTTAGTAAAACCGTTTTTCCAGAACCACTTTGCCCAATGATTAAGTTTGTTTTTCCAGCTTCAAAAACAGCAGATATACCTTTAAGTACTTTGCTATCGCCAAATGATTTTTCTATGTTTTTTATTTCTATCATGAGCCTAATAACAATTGTGTTAATATATAATTGAAAAGAATTATAGAAACTGATGTCCAAACAAATGACACTGTACTTGCTTTTCCTACTTCAAGTGCGCCACCTTTCATATAATATCCATGAAACGATGGAATTGTAGCTAATAAAAATGCAAATATTAATGTTTTTATAAAAGCATACGTTATGTGGAAAGGAATGAATTCTAACTGTGCTCCATTTATAAATTGATCACTTGAAGTAAATCCGCCATAAACCGCTGCCATCCATCCACCAAATACGCCTAGAAACATACTAATTCCAATTACAAAAGGGTAAAGCAATAAAGCAATAATTTTAGGAAAAACTAAGTAGTTTAATGCATTTACTCCCATTACTTCTAAGGCGTCAATTTGCTCGGTAACTCTCATAGTTCCGATGCTTGATGTGATATAAGAACCTATTTTTCCTGCCATAATTATGGATACAAAAGTAGGAGCAAACTCTAATATTACGGATTGTCTGGTTGCAAAACCAATAAGGTATTTAGGAATGAGTGGATTTGTTAAGTTTAATGCGGTTTGGATTGCTACAACTCCTCCTACGAAGAATGAAATGAAACAAACAATCCCAAGGGAATCAATGATTAAATCATCAATTTCTTTGAAGATGAGCTTTCTCATTACGGACCATTTTGTTTGTTTGCTGAAAATTTCCTTTAGCATCAAGAAATATCTTCCTATCTGCGTTGTATAGCGAATGAGCATCATAATTTTTACAAATAAGGGCTAAATTAAGGATTAGTTTGCAGTTTGTAGTTTTTTAAAAGAAGAAACTAAAAAATTTTCTCTTTCATTTTTTGTAAGCGATAATTTCTAATGAATTTTGCTTGCTCTTTTGTTACTAACAAAGGTGTGTTTGCTGATTTTGCTTTCCAGAATCCTTTGATATAATCTAAAAACAGTAGAGGTTTCTTTTTCATCATTGCTAATTTAGCAGATGAAATGGTTGTTATCAGAAAACCGTATCCTAAGGTGTAAAAAGATTCTCCTTGTTTGTAACGTGCCGCTTTATTGTAATTAGCGCCAGTAGGTTTTAAGTGTTTCACTATAAGTGATGCATCAGTCACTACTTTCCATCCGTAAAATTTAGACAGTAATTCATCTACAGTATCCCAACCCATCGCAGGTTTTAAATTGCCAATTTGCAAAAAACATTCTTTTCGATATGCTTTGAATGCTCCGCGAATATGATCTTTATCGGTAAGATTCTCTAAAATCCATTCTCCGTTTTTTTCTACATAAGCGAAACCACCAGCCATTCCTATTTGAGAATCTTTTTTGAAAATGTCTAGAATAGTTTCAAAGTAATTATTTGGTAAAATTAAATCTCCGTCTAATTTCACTATAATATCGTACTGATCGTCAATAGTTTCGAAACCTTTATGAAAGGCCTGAATTACTTTGCTTCCAGGTAAATGAACAGCACTAGAAGATTTGTTTACTAGAGTGATAAATGGATTATCCTTAGCGTAATCTAACACAATTTGGGCCGTATTATCTGTTGAATTGTCATTAACGACTACAACTTTTTTAGGTAAAACGGTTTGTGAAACTAAGGATTGCAATGTTAAACCAATAAAGGCTTCTTCATTGTATGCAGGTATAATAATGTAGTAGTTCATTATTTGATTCTTTCAGCGTAAACTATGTAATATCTTGGAGTTAAGTATCTCAATAATGGGCGAAATCCGATTTTTTTTACAGGATGCGTAAATTTTTTACTATCGATAATTTTCCAGCCAGTTTTTTCTAAAAGCCAGTCTAATTGCCAATCTTCAAATTCATGATAATGCCTATCCCACATGTCCGTTTTGCTTCTGTAAGCAGAAGAAAACCATAGGCGTAAAGGGATTGATATAAAAAGTTTATCTGATTTTATTTCCTTCAAAATGGTGAAAGGATTCAATAAATGTTCAAAGATTTCAAAAGCAGTAACTACGTCTTGATTGTCTGTTGAAAGCCCTGTTTGATTCAAATCCAAATCTTCGCCAGTTGTGTTTTTTACTGAAAAACCTTCGGCTTTCATTATTTTAGAAAAAGGATTTTCAACACCTAAATCTAAAATAGTCTCAGAAGTTGAGATGTGTTTTTTTAAAAATTCTAAAGTATGTTTGAATCTTTTATTCGGAAACGTTTTTTCGTACATTATTTTATTGTTTAAAGCTTAAAGTTTGAGGTTTTGTATTCTGTCAAGGAACTTTAAACTTTAAACTTTAAACTTTTTATTTAATATCTATAAACAAAGGCGTTGACATTCATTCCTGCGCCAACGGATGCAAAGATAAGAACATCTCCTTTATGTAGTTCTTGATTTTCGATTTTTCCTTGAATTAATAAGTCAAAAAGTGTTGGTACAGTAGCTACACTACTATTTCCTAATTCGTGGATGCTCATTGGCATTACATCTTTTGGAGGTGTTTTACCATATAATTTATAAAAACGATGAATAATGGCTTCATCCATTTTTTCATTAGCTTGATGAATCAGAATTTTTTTGACATCCTCAATAGCGATTCCGCTTTTGTCTAGACAGCTTTTCATTGCAGCGGGAACTTGGCTTAATGCAAACTCGTAAATTTTACGACCATACATTTTTATATAACGTACATCTGAATCTAAATCAGGATTGTATGATTTTCCAAAAAACAAATAATGCGCTTCGTCAATTGCAAAGGTGGCGTTTTCGTAAGATAACATCCCCGATTCATCATCAGAAGCTTGAATGATTGAAGCGCCAGCCCCATCAGAATAAATCATAGAATCTCTGTCATGCGGATCTGTAACTCTAGACAAGGTTTCTGAACCTATTACCAAGCATGTTTTTGCCATTCCTGATTTTATGTAGGCATTCGCTTGAAGTACACCTTCAATCCATCCTGGGCATCCGAAAAGAATATCAAAAGCAACGCATTTTGGATTTTTTATTTGTAGTTTGTTTTTAACACGTGTAGCTAAACTTGGCAGCATATCCGATTGAATTGTACCGTGTTTTACATCTCCAAAATTATGAGCGAAAATAATGTAATCAATAGTTTCAGGATCTATATTGGCATTTTTTATTGCTTTTTGTGAAGCGAAAAAAGCTAAGTCTGATGAATTCAGATGGTCTTCTGCATATCGCCTATGTTCAATTCCGGTGATGCCTTTAAACTTGTTTATTACAACTTCATTTGGGTAGCCAAAAGGGGTTCCATCTTCATTTAGAAATACATGTTTGTCAAAATCAGTATTGCTTACTTTTACTTCGGGAATATAACTTCCTATTCCGGTTATTTTTATTTTCATCGAGCAGTTTTCCAAAATTTTAAGCTAATTTACGCATTAAAAAATAATAACAGTAACAAAACTTGTTATGCGTGCATATATTGTTAGATAATCACTTTTATTTGTAAAAATGATTATTTTTTAACAAAAAATCTTGCTTTTCTAATTGTATGATTGTTAATGCGTGTGTTTTTTTACATTAAAGTAAAGGTAATCAGAATTTGAAATTGACAAAAAAAATGTCCCGATTTCTCGAGACATTTTTTAGTAAAAATATTAGCTTTCCATATAGGCTTCTATCGGAGCGCAAGAGCAAACTAAATTACGATCGCCATAAGCATCATCCGCTCTACGAACAGTAGGCCAGAATTTGTTTTCGGCAATATAATCTAATGGAAAAGCAGCTTGTTCTCTTGTATATGGGAAATCCCAAGAGTCAGCAGTTAACATCGTTAATGTATGAGGAGAATTTTTCAAAACATTATTTTTATCTTCTAATGTTGAAGCTTCTATTTCTTTTCTGATTGAAATCATTGCATCGCAAAAACGATCAAGTTCTTCTAAGTTTTCACTTTCAGTAGGTTCAATCATCAATGTTCCTGCTACAGGAAATGAAACGGTTGGTGCATGAAAACCATAATCCATCAAACGTTTAGCAATATCTGTAACTTCAATTCCTTTTTGTTTAAAAGGGCGACATTCTAAAATCATTTCGTGAGCAGCACGTCCCATTTCTCCAGAATATAGTGTGTCGTAATGTCCGTTTAGTTTTTCTTTGATATAGTTTGCATTTAAAATGGCATGTTCAGTTGCTTCTTTTAAACCTTCGGCACCTAACATTGAAATGTAACCATAAGAAATTAAGCAAACCAAAGCTGATCCCCATGGAGCAGATGAAATTGCTGTAATAGCATTTGAACCTCCTGTTGGTATTACAGGATTTGTTGGTAAAAATGGTACTAATTGTGGTGCTACACAAATAGGGCCAACTCCAGGTCCACCACCACCGTGAGGAATTGCAAATGTTTTGTGTAAGTTTAAGTGACAAACATCAGCGCCAATAGTTGCAGGATTTGTTAATCCTACTTGTGCGTTCATATTTGCACCATCCATATATACTTGGCCACCATTATCGTGGATTAACTGCGTAATTTCTTTAATTGCACTTTCAAAAACGCCATGAGTCGAAGGGTAAGTTACCATCAAACAAGATAAATTGTCTTTGTGAAGAATTGCTTTTTCACGTAAGTCTTCAATATCTATATTCCCGTTTTCAAGAGTTTTTGTAACAATTACTTTCATTCCGGCCATAGCTGCTGATGCTGGATTTGTTCCGTGAGCTGATGATGGTATTAAAGCAATGTTTCTATGGTGATCTCCTCTTGATTGGTGGTACGCACGAATAACCATAAGTCCTGCGTATTCTCCTTGTGCGCCTGAATTAGGCTGTAAAGTTGTTCCTGCAAAACCAGTAATAACATTTAATTGTTGTTCTAGTTTGGTTAGCATTTCTTGATAACCTTGTGCTTGGTCAAGTGGTACAAATGGATGAATATTGTTCCATTGTGGCATACTTAATGGTAGCATTTCTGAAGCCGCATTCAATTTCATTGTGCAAGAACCTAATGAAATCATAGAGTGATTCAATGATAAATCTTTACGCTCTAACATTTTGATGTAACGCATCATTGCGGACTCAGAATGGTATTTGTTGAATACATCATGTTGTAAAAACAATGATGTTCTGTTTAGATTTTCAGAAAAATGATTTGTTGCTGTTAGTTCTTCAATTGTTGCTGCCTTTGTCCCTTTTGCGGAAGCAAAAACACCAATAATTTTATTTAAATCAGAAATACTAGTTGTTTCGTTTAAAGAAATTGAAACCGTATTTTCGTCGATATAGTGAAAGTTAATTTCGTTTTGTAAAGCTATTGGAGCTACTTTTTTAGCCTCTGCTTTTACAACGATAGTGTCGAAAAAAGCGGTGTTGTTTTGTTCAAAACCTAATTTACCTAATTCATTTGCTAAAGTAGCTGCTGATGCGTGAACCTTGTCGGCAATATATTTTAAGCCTTTTGGACCGTGATATACCGCATACATTCCAGCCATAACGGATAATAAAACTTGTGCTGTACAAATGTTTGAAGTTGCTTTATCACGTTTGATATGTTGTTCACGTGTTTGCAAAGCCATACGCAAGGCACGGTTTCCATTTGTATCTACAGTAACACCGATAATTCTTCCTGGCATACTTCTTTTGTACTCGTCTTTAGTAGCAAAATAAGCTGCGTGTGGTCCACCGTAACCTAATGGAATTCCAAAACGTTGTGTAGTTCCAAAGACAACATCAGCTCCCATTTCGCCTGGAGGAGTCAGTTTTGCCAAACTTAAAATATCAGCAGCAACTGCTACTTTTATTTCTTTAGCTGCAGCGGTAGCAATAAAGCTAGCGTAATCATGAACTTGTCCATATTTTCCAGGATATTGAAGTATAGCTCCAAAAAACTCATTTGAAAAATCAAAAGTTTCATGGTTTCCTACGACTAATTCTACTCCAATTGGTGTAGAACGTGTAAGTAAAACAGATAATGTTTGTGGTAGTATTTCTTCAGAAACGAAGAATTTATTAACGTTGTTTTTCTTTTGGTCTCGTGATCTTACATCAAATAATAATGCCATCGCTTCAGCAGCCGCAGTTCCTTCATCTAATAAAGAAGCATTTGCAATTTCCATCCCTGTTAATTCAATAACCATTGTTTGGAAATTCAATATTGCTTCTAATCTGCCTTGAGCAATTTCAGCTTGATAAGGTGTGTAAGCGGTGTACCATCCTGGGTTTTCAAAGATATTTCTTTGGATTACAGCAGGAACAATAGCTTGGTTGTACCCCAAACCAATGTACGATTGAAACATTTTATTTTTATTGCCTAATTGCTGGATGTGATTGGAAAATTCATACTCGGTCATGGCCGGGTCTAAATTGAGAGGGGTTTTTAAACGAATGTCATTTGGAATAGTTTCGTTTACAAGTTGTTCAATAGATTCAACTCCAATTGTTTTCAACATATGTTGAAGGTCATTCTCTCTTGGGCCAATGTGTCTTAAAGCAAAAGCATCTGTTTTCATATAGAAATAAAAGTGTTGTTTTTTTGTGGTGCAAAATTAAGTATTATTAATAATCTAAAAGGTATTTATCCCCTCATTTTTTATGAACTTTTCAACTAAACGATGGTTTTGTTCATAAATGATTAATTTTGTCTAATGAGAATTTTCAAACAAATATTGAATTTTTATATCAATAGCAGTATTCACGTGGGATTATCGTGCTATGCCTTAGTGCGGATGACACAATACATGTTCCACATTCCTTCAGATGAATCGGTGGCAAATTTTGCTTTTTTTGGAACTATTTTAGGATATAATTTTGTGAAATATGATGCGTTGACAAGAACTCATAAATTAGAACTTAGGAAAGAGTTGAAGTTGATTATTTTATTTAGTTTTTGTTCTTTTCTTTTGGTTGGTTATTATTTTTTTCAACTTCAAAGAATTGTACAAGTAATATCGGTTGCCTTTTTGGGAATACTTTTATTGTATACACTTCCTTTTTTTCCAAATAAGAAAAATGCAAGAAACTGGGCTGGTGTAAAAATTTACATTGTGGCTTTGTGTTGGGTTGGAGTCACTATAATACTGCCTTTGTTGAACGCAAATGTTTCAGTTGGTTCTGATTTCTATTTTAAATGTGTCCAGCGATTTATCTTAATATTCGTCTTGGTACTTGTGTTTGAAATTATTGATTTAAAAAATGACGATCCTCATTTGCAAACTGTTCCGCAACAAATAGGGGTGAAAAACACTAAAATGCTAGGATATATTTTATTAATTATTTTTTGTGGATTAGAATTTTTAAATAGTCATATAAATGGCAATTTTCAATCCGTGCCCTTACAATTGGTATTGATTTTTGTTGTTGCAATTGTTGTTGCTTTGTTTTTGGCTTTTGCCAATGAAAATCGGTCTAAATATTATACTTCTTTTTGGGTCGAAAGTATACCGATTTTTTGGTGGTTATTTTTGATTTCACTGCAATAAAAAAGCCAAAGCAGACATGCTTTGGCTCATAATAGTTATTTAAAATCTAAAATTATATCAATCCCGCACGTTTTAATAATGCATCTGGTTTTGGTTCTTGACCTCTAAATCGTTTGTACAAAATCATTGGTTGCTCCGTACCTCCTTTAGAAAGTATGTTTTCCTTAAATTTTGTAGCCACTTCTTTATTGAAAATGCCTTTTTCTTGAAAATAAGCAAAAGCATCAGCGTCTAACACTTCAGCCCATTTATAGCTGTAATATCCAGAAGAATAGCCTCCTTGAAAGATGTGTGAAAAGGAAACGCTCATACAGTTTTCGGCCACATCTGGGTATAGATTCGTTTTTTTAAAAGCGGCTTTTTCAAAAGCTTTAATATCTGTAATGGCAGATGGATTGTTACTATGGAAAGCCATGTCTAATAATCCAAAACTGATTTGTCTCAAGGTTGCCATTCCTTCTTGAAAAGAAGCACTTTCTTTTATTTTTTCTACATATTCTTGAGGAATAACTTCTCCAGTTTGGTAATGTTTAGCAAATAAAGCTAAGGCTTCAGGCTCATAACACCAGTTTTCCATGATTTGACTTGGTAATTCAACAAAATCCCAATATACCGAAGTTCCTGATAAACTTGGGTAGGTTGTATTAGCTAACATACCGTGTAATCCGTGTCCAAATTCGTGAAACAAAGTAGTTACTTCATTAAATGTCAACAAAGATGGTTTTGTTTCGGTTGGTTTTGTGAAATTACAAACATTTGATATGTGTGGTCTTTCGTTGATTCCGTCTTTTATAAATTGTGACTTGTAGCTTGTCATCCAAGCGCCATTTCGTTTTCCTTTTCTTGGGAAAAAATCAGCGTAAAAAATAGCAACTAAGTCGTTTTTCTCATCTTTTACCTCATAAGTAGTAACTTCTTCATGGTATTTATCAATATCAAAAATCTCTGTGAATGATAATCCGTAAAGTTTTCCGGCAATGGTAAAAGCTCCATTCAGAACGTTTTCTAACTGAAAGTATGGTTTCAGTTTTTCATCGTCTAAGTTGAATAACTTTTGTTTTAATTTTTCTGAATAATAAGCGCCATCCCATTTTTCTAAGTGGTCAATTTCGTCTAATTCTTTAGCAAAAGCAGTTAGCTCTGCAAATTCTCGTTCAGCTGCAGGTTTAGCTTTATCTAATAAATCATTCAAAAACGACTTAACTTTATCTGGATTTTGAGCCATGCGCTCTTCTAAAACAAAATGAGCATGCGTTTCATATCCTAATAAATTAGCTCTTTCGTAACGTAACTTGGCGATTTTTAAGGTAATTTCTTTGTTGTCAAATTCATTTCCTTGAAATGCTTTTTTACCAGCAGCAATTGCAATTTCTTTTCGTAATTCGCGATTATCAGCATAAGTTACAAACGGAATGTAACTCGGAAAATCTAAAGTGAAAATCCAACCGTCTAATTCTTTTGATTTGGCTAATGATTTTGCCGCTTCAATTGTGCCTTCTGGCAAACCTTTTAGGTCACTTTCGTTTGTGATGTGTAATTGGTAATTATTAGTTTCTGCTAAAACATTTTCACCAAAAGTCAATTTTAATTTGGCTAATTCGGTGTCTATTTCTCTTAGTTTTGATTTTTTATCCTCAGCTAATATGGCGCCGTTTCTAGAGAAATTTTTGAATTTTTTATCTAATAAAGTAGCTTGTTCTGCAGTTAGATTCAAACTGTCTTTTTGTTCGTAAACAGTTTTTACTTTTTTGAATAAATCTTCGTTTAAAGTAATGTCATTGCTAAATTCAGTTAAAAGTGGCGATACTTTTTGTGCAATTTTTTGCATTTCGTCACAAGTTTCGGCTGAATTCAGGTTGAAGAAAATAGACGATAATCGCTCTAAAAGATTTCCTGAGAAATCTAAAGCAACAATTGTGTTTTCAAAAGTTGGTGCTTCTGTGTTTTTGATAATAGCATCAATTTCTGCTCTGGCAGTAGCTATGTTTTCAATGAAAGCGGGTTCGTAATCCTCCAATTTTATTTGTGAAAATGGAGCAGTATCGTATTTTGTATTGAAATGTTGTGTTAGAATGCTCATGGTGTTTTTTTTAGCCCCGATGGGAGTGGCATCCTTTTTTGAGGTTTTTACCGAAAAAAAGATATAACGTACAGCGGGAAATGGCTCCTGAAAAAAATCAGGAAGGGTTTGGTGTTATTTTTTTAAACCTTCGGCTGCTTTGTTAACAGCATCTTTCAAGCCTTCTTTGTATAAGATTATCTTGTCTAAAACACATTTGTCGTGGCTTCCGATGATTTGAGCAGCTAGAATTCCGGCGTTTTTAGAACCATTTAGCGCAACAGTTGCAACAGGAACTCCACCTGGCATTTGTAAAATTGACAAAACGCTGTCCCAACCATCAATAGAATTGCTCGATTTTACAGGAACTCCAATTACAGGAAGCGGCGACATAGAAGCAACCATTCCGGGTAAGTGTGCAGCGCCACCAGCTCCAGCAATAATTACGGAAATACCGCGTGTATGTGCGTTTTTGCTGAAATCAAAAAGTTTTTCGGGAGTTCTGTGTGCCGATACAATATCAACTTCTATTTCTATATCAAATCCTTGTAAAATGTCTATGGCGTCTTGCATTACTGGCATGTCAGAGATGCTTCCCATTATTACGGCTACTTTGCTCATTTGTTTTTATTTAAAGATTGAAAAATTTAAAGATTGAATTATTTATGCAATAATTTTCGAATTTTTAAATCATTGAATTTTTTAATTTTCACTTATTACTCGTATTGTGTTTTTGACATCTTCAGCTATTTTTCGAGCTTCTTTGATGTCTTGGTTTGTAATGGTTACATGTCCCATTTTTCGGAAAGGGCGAGTTTGTTTCTTTCCGTAAATGTGTGGTGTAACACCATTCCAACCTAATATTTTTTCGATATTTTGATAAACTACATTTCCAGAAAAACCTTCTTCGCCAACTAAATTTACCATAATTCCAGCTACTTTACTATCTGTATTTCCTAATGGTAAATCTAGGATAGCACGTAAATGGTTTTCGAATTGGGAAGTGTAACTCGCCTCGATAGAATAATGACCGGAATTGTGTGGGCGAGGCGCAACTTCATTCACGAGTATTTCGTCCTCATTAGTTTGAAACATTTCAACTGCCAAAAGACCAACATGATTGAATTTTTCTGAAACATTCAAAGCAATAGCTCTCGCTTTATCAGCTATTTTGTTATCAATTCGTGCCGGACAAATAACATATTCTACTTGGTTTGCTTCTGGATGAAATTCCATTTCTACCACAGGATAAGTTTTTATTTCTCCAGATGGATTGCGACATACAATAACGGCTAATTCGTTTTTGAACGGAATCATTTTTTCCGCAATGCATTCTACATTTGGTAAAGTATCTAAATCAGTTATTTGTCGAATGACTTTTACGCCGTTTCCATCGTAACCAAATTCAGTACATTTCCAGATGAAAGGAATTTTTATTTCATTGTTCTCAACGGCTTTTTTTAGATTTAAAGGATTTTCAAATCTTTTGTAATCAGCAGTTGGAATATTATTTTCAGCATAAAAATCTTTCTGAATTCCTTTGTTTTGAATCAGTTTTAGTGTTTTTGGCGAAGGATATACTTTTAGACCTTCTTCTTCAAGTTTTACTAACGCCTCTAAATTAACCAATTCAATTTCGAAGGTTAAAACATCCACTTGTTTTCCGAAATTATAAACGGTTTCAAAATCCATTAAATCACCTTTGAAGAACTTATTACAGGCAATTTTGCAAGGTGCTTCATCACTTGGATCAAGAATATAGGTTTGAATGTCAAATTTTCTAGTGTCAAACAGGAGCATTTTGCCCAATTGTCCGCCGCCGAGAATTCCTAATTTAAAATCGGAAGAAAAATAATTCATTATGATAGTGTTTGTTGTTCGCAAAGATACTTTATAATGATTGAATTGAAAAATGCTATTTTATATTCTTCGAAATATCCTGATTTTAACTTTTTCGTTATAACAATCTACTTATTTTGAATTTTATGTAATATCGAAAGCATTTTTTCGAAATTTCATTTAAAAATACAAATTAATGAGCAATTACCGTTTGTCAAATACGAATTCTGTATCTTTGTACATTATTTTAAAAGCAAAAATAATGATACAACTTCACGATAAACAATTTGTTCCGTTTATTTCTGCTAAAGAAATAGACTTTGCTATTGCAAAAATGGTTGCGCTTATCGAAGATGATTTTGCGGATGAAACACCAGTTTTTATTGGGGTTTTGAATGGATCTTTTATGGTTGTTTCGGATTTTATGAAGAAATATAAAAAGCCATGTGAATTAAGTTTTATAAAAATGGCTTCCTACGAAGGAACTTCAACAACAAATGATGTAAAACAGTTAATCGGTTTAAATCAAGATTTATCTGGACGTACTGTTGTTGTAATTGAAGATATTGTTGATACAGGAAACACATTAGTAGAACTAAAAGAATTGTTTAAAAAACAAAATGTGAAGCGTTTCAAAATTGCCACTTTGTTTTTTAAACCTGAAGCATATAAAAAAGAGGTTAAAATAGATTATGTGGGAATTAGAATCCCTAATAAATTTATTGTAGGTTATGGTTTAGACTATGATGGTCTAGGTCGAAATTTGCCAGAAGTATATCAATTAAAAGAATAACTATATTATAACTATGACTAACATTGTTTTATTTGGGAAACCAGGAGCAGGAAAAGGAACTCAAGCTGAGTTTTTAAAAGAAAAATACAAATTAACACATATTTCAACAGGTGACGTTTTTCGTTATAACTTAAAAAACGACACTGAATTAGGAAAACAAGCTAGAGTTTTTATGGACGCTGGAGATTTAGTTCCTGATGAATTGACAACCAAAATGCTTATTGATGAGGTGAATAAACATCCAGATACAAACGGAATTTTGTTTGATGGATATCCTAGGACTATTTCACAAGCAGAAGCTTTAGATGCTTTTTTAGAATCAATTGGATCAAATGTAGCAGGAACAATTGCACTTGAAGCGGATGATGAAATCTTAATTGCAAGATTGTTAGAAAGAGGAAAAACAAGTGGAAGAATTGACGATCAAGATGAAGATAAAATCAGAAATCGTTACCAAGAATATAATGAAAAAACAGCTCCTTTAATGGATTATTATAAAGGACAAGGTAAGTTTTATGCAGTGAACGGAATAGGTTCAATTGCTGAAATTACCGAAAGAGTTAGTAATGTAATTGATAATTTGAAGTAGTTATCCAGCTGTACGTTCAGAACCTTACTTAATTTTTTTTCAAAATAGTGGAATGTCTTCGGATGTTTTTTATTTGAAAAGCTAGTTTTCTAGATTTCGGTTACAGTCAACGGAGCTAAAAATCAGATTGCAAATTGCAAAGAGATTTAACGAATAAACTAAAAATTGGAAATACTAATAATATTTTTTCTAATACTGTTAAATGGGGTTTTCTCAATGTCAGAAATCGCTCTGATTTCGGCAAGGAAAAATAGATTAGAAACCGCAGCAAAAAAAGGAAATAAGAACGCTCAAACCGCATTGGATTTAGCTAATTCTCCAAATAAATTTTTGTCTACGGTTCAAATCGGAATTACACTTATAGGGATTTTAACCGGTATTTATAGTGGTGATAAAATTACCAAAGATGTTGAGGTTTTTGTCAGTTCATATGAAGTGATAAAACCTTTTGCACATTCGTTTTCTGTTGGGATTGTAGTAATGATTTTAACCTTTTTTTCTTTAGTTTTAGGCGAATTATTGCCCAAAAGAATTGGATTAAATCATCCAGAATCAATTGCAAAAGCAGTTGCGTTCCCAATGAAAATAATATCTGTAATTACAGCTCCTTTTATATGGTTGTTAACCACATCAACAGAGTTTTTGTTAGATATTCTTCAGATTAAGCCAACCGCCGACGGGAAAGTTACCGAAGAAGAAATAAAAGCGATTATTAAAGAAGGTACAGAAGTAGGTGAAGTTCAGGAGATTGAGCAAGATATTGTAGAGCGTGTTTTTCATATTGGAGACAGAAAAGTGAACTCTTTGATGACTCATAGAAAATCAGTTGTGTTTTTGCCTTTGCATTCTAATAAAGAACAAGTAAAGGAGTTTATGCTCAAAGAATTACATTCGATTTATCCTGTTTTTGGAGAAAATTATGATGATATTGTTGGGGTTGTCAATCTGAAAAATATATTTGCTCATTTTGAAAATGGGAATTTTAATTTAGCAGATATTATGACGGAGGCGCCATTTATGATGGAGCAAACTACAGCTTATAAAGCGTTAGAAGAATTTAAAAAAACAGGAATACATTACGCTTTTGTTTCGGATGAATATGGCGTTTTTCAAGGTGTGATTACGTTGAATGATATTTTGGAAGCTTTAGTTGGAAATGCTTCTGATTTCTATAAAGATGATTTTCAATTAATAGAGCGCGAAGATGGAACTTGGTTAGTTGACGGACATTATTCATTACATGACTTTTTGACTTACTTTGAGTTAGATGAATTGACAAATGATTATGAAGTAACTACGGTAAGTGGGTTGATTATGACTGAGCTTTCGCATATTCCAAAACAAGGAGAAAAATTGATTTGGCAAAAGTTCGAATTAGAAGTCATTGATATGGATGGCGTGAAAATTGATAAAGTGATGGTGAAAGCCTTAAAATAATAGTGTTAAGTATTCAGGTTTTAGTATTCAGTAAGCACACTGACCACTAATAGCTGAATACTGACCACTGAATACTAAAAAAAATGACAGAAGGGAATTTTGTAGACTACGTAAAAATTTATGTTTCTTCCGGAAAAGGAGGGAAAGGATCTACGCATTTACATAGAGAAAAATTTATTGAAAAAGGAGGGCCAGATGGAGGTGATGGTGGTCGTGGAGGACATGTTTATTTAGTTGGAAACAGAGGACTTTGGACCTTGTTTCACCTGAAATTTGCCCGTCATATAAAAGCAGGTCATGGTGGTGACGGGGGAGGAGATAGAAGTACAGGTGCAGATGGAGAAGATAAATTTATTGAAGTTCCGTTAGGGACTGTAGTAAAAGATAAAGAAACGGGCGAGGTTTTATTTGAAATTACTGAAGATGGAGAAAAGCAAATACTTTCTCGTGGAGGTAAAGGCGGACTAGGAAACTGGCATTTTAGAAGTTCAACCAATCAAACACCAAGATACTCTCAGCCAGGTTTGCCAGGAGTAGAAATGGATGTGATTTTAGAATTGAAAGTGTTGGCTGATGTAGGTTTAGTAGGTTTTCCTAATGCGGGTAAATCAACCTTATTATCGGTGCTTACTTCTGCAAAACCAAAAATTGCAGATTATCCGTTTACAACATTGAAACCTAATCTTGGAATTGTAGCTTACAGAGATTTTCAATCTTTTGTAATTGCGGATATTCCTGGGATTATTGAAGGAGCAGCAGAAGGAAAAGGACTTGGTCACTATTTCTTGCGTCATATTGAACGAAACTCAACTTTATTGTTTTTAGTTCCTGTGGATACTCCAGATATCAAAGCAGAGTATGATATTTTAGTAAATGAATTGACAAAATACAATCCAGAAATGCTTGATAAAGAGCGTTTATTGGTGATTTCAAAATGTGATATGCTTGATGATGAGCTAAAAGCAGAATTGAAAACAGAATTAGACGTTTCTTTTAAAGATGTTCCTTACATGTTTATTTCGTCTGTTGCACAACAAGGGTTGACAGAATTAAAAGATAAATTGTGGAAAATGTTAAATGATTAATTTTGTGTTTTCTTAAATTATAAAAAAATCTCGTAAGTATTACGAGATTTTTTTTGTAAAACAGGTAAACCTTTCCTAATCCTTGGCGGCATAGAATTATAAATTTTCCTATTTTTGAAGAATGAAACAATTAGTAATTTCTTTTTTATTATTTCCTCTTTTGATTTGGTCCCAAACCAATTTCGAAAAAGCTGAAAAGTTTTTCAAAGAAGAGAAATTCAATCAGGCTAAGCCAATCTTCGAATCTATTTTAAAAAATAATCCAGCTGATTTCAAAACAATTGAATATTTGGGCGATATAGCAGGAATAGAAAAATCATGGGATAAGGCTATTTTTTATTATAAAAAGCTAAAACAATTAAAACCTAACGAAGCGGATTATTTCTACAAATATGGTGGCGCAATGGGTATGAAAGCAAAGGAAGTGAATAAGTTTCGAGCTCTTGGAATGATTGATGAAGTCAGAGAGAGTTTTGAAAAAGCTATTGTTTTAAATTCTGGTCATATCGACGCAAGGTGGGCCTTGATAGAATTGAATTTGCAACTTCCAGCTATAGTTGGCGGAAGTGAATCTGAGGCTATAAAATATTCGAATGAACTTTTAAAATTATCTCTCGTTGATGGATATTTGTCCAGAGGAAGAATAGAGGAACATTTCAAAAGGTATAAAGCATCCGAACTACAATATAAAAAAGCAATTTCAGTAGCGGGATCTAAAATGTGCTATCAATTATTAGCTAATTTGTATAAGAATAAAATGAAGGAGCCAGAGAAAGCTAAAAATGTTTTAGAGGAGTTAAGAAAAAAAGAACTGTCGGAGAATCTTTAAATTTAGATTTCTGATTCAAAATAATAAAAGCATAAATATAATGAAAACACATTTCATCGCTATTGGCGGAAGCGCTATGCATAATTTAGCATTAGCATTACATAATAAAGGATATCAGGTTACAGGAAGTGACGATGCTATTTTTGAGCCATCAAAATCAAGATTAGATAAAAAGGGAATTTTGCCAGCTGAATTAGGTTGGTTTCCTGAGAAAATTACCGCTGATATGGAAGCTGTAATTCTAGGAATGCACGCCAAAGCTGATAACCCAGAGTTGTTAAAAGCGCAGGAATTAGGATTGAAAATCTATTCCTATCCAGAGTTTCTATATGAACAATCCAAAAACAAAACGCGAGTAGTTATAGGTGGTTCACACGGAAAAACAACTATTACATCAATGATTCTTCATGTGATGCATTATCATAATATTGAAGTAGATTATATGGTAGGTGCACAATTGGAAGGTTTTGATACCATGGTTCATCTAACCGAAGAGAATGATTTTATGGTTTTAGAAGGCGATGAATATTTATCATCACCTATTGATAGACGTCCAAAATTTCATTTGTATCAACCTAATATAGCATTGATTTCAGGAATTGCTTGGGATCATATTAATGTTTTTCCAACATATGAAAACTACGTTGAACAGTTTGAAATTTTTATTGATAAAATTACAAACGGTGGAATCTTAGTTTATAATGAAGATGATTCAGAGGTAAAACGAGTAGCTGAAGCCGCTACAAATCCAATTCGTAAATTAGCGTACAATACCCCAAAATACTCCGTTAGTAATGGTATTACCTTGCTTGAAACTCCTGAAGGCGACATGCCAATAGAAGTTTTTGGCGCACATAATTTAAATAATTTGGCTGGTGCAAAATGGGTTTGCCAAAACATGGGAGTAGACGAAGCTGATTTCTATGAGGCAATTGCTAGTTTTAAAGGCGCTTCAAAACGATTAGAAAAAATAGCTGAAGGTAAAAATAAAGTAGCTTATAAAGATTTTGCTCATTCACCTAGCAAAGTATCCGCAACGACCAAGGCTGTTAAGGAACAATATCCGGAACGTACTTTGGTGGCTTGTTTAGAATTGCATACGTATAGTAGTTTGAATGCGGAGTTTTTGAAAGAATACGAAGGAGCTTTGGAGTATGCAGATGTAGCAGTTGTTTTTTATTCGCCTGACGCTGTTAAAATCAAACAGCTTGAAGAAGTAACTTATGAGCAAATTGCAAAAGCTTTTAACAGAGAAGATTTAATTATTTATACCAATCCAAAAGATTTTAAAGACTATTTGTTTAATTTAAACCTTGAGAATTCAGCTTTATTATTGATGAGTTCCGGTAATTATGGCGGATTGAATTTTGATGAAGTAAAAGGATTGATTGAGTAAATAAAATTTATCTAATTTATAAAGAGGAATCTTAGCGATGTAAAAGCTGTGATTTCTCTTTTTTCATTTCATTAATTTTTATGAGCGAATTTTCTTAAATTTATGAATTATTTAATTCTTAAGAAAATGGATAATTTCCCTATTACAAATTGGTCAGAAGATGACAAACCACGCGAGAAACTAATGCTAAAGGGCAAAAGCGTTTTGAGTGATGCAGAGCTCATCGCTATACTTATTGGCTCCGGAAATAGGAATGAATCTGCTGTTGATTTGAGTAAACGAATTTTGGGGAGTATTGATAATAATTTGAATGCTTTAGGGAAATTGACTATTCCACAGCTTATTAAGTTTAAAGGCATTGGAGAAGCAAAAGCAATTTCGATTATAGCTGCTATGGAACTTGGTAGACGAAGAAGAATTGAAGATGTTGTTGAATTAACAAAAATAACGTCTAGTCAAATTATCTTTCAAATTATGCAACCTATTATTGGAGAATTGCCACATGAAGAATTTTGGATCATATATTTGAATAATTCCAATAAAGTAATTTCAAAATCTCAGCTTAGCAAAGGCGGTATTACGGGGACTTTAGTTGATACGCGTTTGGTTTTTAAAGTAGCATTAGAAATGGGCGCTACAAGCTTGATTTTATGTCACAATCATCCTTCGGGGGCATTAATTCCCAGTGATGCAGATAAATTAATCACTAAAAAACTAAAATTAGCTGGCGATAGTTTAGATGTTAAAGTTTTAGATCATTTAATCATTACTGAAACAAAATATTATAGTTTTGTAGATGAAGGAATTTTTTAATTTATGAACACTACTATTACCGACATTTTTTTTGATTTAGATCATACGCTTTGGGATTTTGATACAAATTCAGCGTTGACTTTTGAAGCAATTTTCAAAAGGAGTCATCCAACTATTGAAATAGAAAAATTTATTGAGCAGTACGTGCCAATAAATCAAGCCTGTTGGAAATTGTATCAGTATGATAAAATTACTCATGATGAACTTCGTTACAACCGATTAAAGTTTTCTTTTGATGCCTTAAATTATGATATTTCAGATGAGCAAATTGACACTATCGCTCATGAATACATTCAAGGTTTGCCAGAAAACAATAATCTTTTTGAGGGAACTTACGAAATTTTAGAATATTTAAGCACTAATTACAGATTGCATATCATCACAAATGGTTTTGCAGATGTTCAATATAAAAAAATTAATAATTCTAATTTAGAAGGTTATTTTCACACCATTACTAATTCTGAAATGGCAGGAGTAAAGAAACCGAATCCTATTATTTTTGAACACGCATTAGATTTGGCCAAGGCCAAAAAAGAAAGTAGTGTAATGATAGGGGATTGTTTAGAGGCGGATGTTCAGGGAGCTTTAAATGCTGGTTTAGAAGCTATTTTTTTTAATGCAAACAAAATTGAAGTCCCAGAGAATATCATATATGTTAACCATTTATTAGAACTTAAAAAATATTTATAGATTATGAAAACACGATTTCTATTTTTAGCATTATTAATTTCAAGTTATTGTTTCTCGCAATCCGTAAATGACTATAAAGCGGTACTTATTCCTTTGAAGTTTGACTTTATGAAGAGTGATAATCAGTATCGATTAGCAACTTTATCTAAGTTTAATTTAAGTAAAGCTGGTTTTCAAGCCTTTTATGCAAATGAGCCTATGCCTAAAGAAAATAATGATAGATGCAATTTGATTTATTTTGATGTTGTAAAACCAAATTCATTTTTAATTACTAAGCTATATATCACTTTTAAGGATTGTAATGGAAAGATTATTTTTCATTCTGAAGTAGGAGCCAGTAAAGAAAAAGATTCACAGTTAGCCTATACGGAGTCATTGAACAAAGCTTTTATTTCGGTTAACGCACTAAATTATAAATATAATAATGCCGTTTCGAGTAATTCAAATACTAATTTAATTCCAGATGTTAGTCCATTGCCAATAGTAAAAGACACATCGAAAGATACAGTTAAGCAAGAGACTTTAAAGACAAATAATAGTAGCGATGATAAGTCAAAATTACTTTACGCTCAACCAACAACAAATGGCTTTCAGTTAATTGATAGTACTCCAAAAGTAATTTTTAAGCTATATAATTCTTCTAGAAACGATTGCTTTATTGCGACAAAAGCTAATATTCAAGGTGTTTTAATCGAAAAAAATAATCAGTGGTTCTTTGAATATTATCAAAACGATGTGCTAGTTTCGGAAAAAGTAGCAGTTAAGTTTTAGAATTGTTCCTAAAAGAAAAAATCTTGAGAAATCAAGATTTTTTCTTTTACAGCTAATATCCATATTTGTCTTTCCAACGATTTTTAAGAAATTCTCTAGTGGTATTCTCTCTAGAATTATTACCAGGAATATATATAGGAGTATTGTTAATCTCATCTGGAAGGAATTCCTGTTCTGCAAAGTTATTTGTGTAATCGTGCGAATATTTATAATCTTCACCATAACCCAGCTCTTTCATCAATTTAGTTGGGGCATTTCGCAAATGAATAGGAACGGGCAAATCTCCGGTTTGTTTAACTAATTGTTGCGCAGTTCCAATAGCTAAATAAGATGCATTGCTTTTTGGTGAAGTTGCTAAATAAATAGCACATTGACTCAATAAAATTCTACTTTCTGGATAACCAATAGTTGCTACGGCTTGAAAAGTATTATTAGCCATTATAAAAGCGGTAGGATTTGCGTTACCAATATCTTCGCTAGATAAAATTAGCATACGTCTAGCAATAAATTTCACATCTTCCCCACCTTCAATCATTCTGGCTAACCAATAAACGGCTCCGTTAGGATCGCTTCCGCGAATCGATTTTATAAATGCAGAAACAATATCATAGTGTTGCTCTCCCGTTTTGTCATATAAAACAGTGTTTTGTTGCACAAGTTCAAAAACACGATCATTAGTGATTGTTATTTCGTCATCATTAGATGCATTTACAACAAGTTCAAAAATATTTAATAGCTTACGTCCATCACCACCCGAAAGACGTAGCAAAGCTTCTGTTTCCTTTAAATTGATTTTTTTTTCTTTCAAAACCACATCCGTAGTTATGGCTCGCTCTAGTAATGCCTCTAAATCATGTTTGGCAAAAGCATTCAAAATATAGACCTGACAACGAGACAATAAAGCAGGAATCACTTCAAAACTTGGATTTTCAGTTGTAGCACCAATAAGCGTAATCCAGCCTTTTTCTACTGCGGCCAGAAGCGAATCTTGCTGTGACTTGCTAAAACGATGAATTTCATCTATAAAAAGGATTGGATTTTTTGAAGTAAAAAGACCGCCACTTTGCTTTGCTTTTTCAATAACATCACGAATGTCTTTAACGCCAGAGTTTATTGCACTTAATATATAAAAAGGGCGTTTTGATTCTTGTGCTATAATTTGTGCAAGCGTAGTTTTTCCTGTTCCAGGAGGTCCCCAGAATAGGAGTGAAGGGATTATTCCCTTGGTAATTTGCTGCGTTAATGAACCATTTGGCCCGACTAAATGGGATTGGCTAATATAGTCCTCTAATTTTTGTGGGCGTATACGTTCTGCTAAAGGTGCTTCCATTTTGTAAAATTACTATTTTTCAAACGGACTTTTTTCAGATTCTAATTTTTTTTCAGAAGCTATTTCCAGCTGTCCACTATATCTTTATATCTCACCAAAAAAGCGAGATATAAAGGATACTGTTTCCATCTTGGCTAGGGATTTATATTTAAAAAGAACTTTCAGTCTGAATATGACAAAATAGCATTAAATAGGTTTTGGTTAAGTTTTTGAGCATAATTAAAAAACAATTCGAAATCAAAACTGATGGATAATCATTTCAAATTTACTAATGCTGTTATTGGACTTCCACTATTTTTTGTAGTATTCCTATGGTTTGTTTTTTGGCTTGAAATCCGATTTGATTTTGATTTTGTTACTAATGGAATATATCCAAGAAGTTTTTCTGGTTTACAAGGAGTTTTATTGAGCCCTTTTATTCATACAGATATTGAGCATCTTTATAATAATTCAATTCCACTATTAATTTTGCTAGCATCTTTACAATTTTTTTATGCAAATCTATCCGTTAAAGTTATTGGATTTGGAATTTTAATTTCGGGATTAATTACTTGGGTTATTGGTAGGGATAATTATCATATCGGCGCCAGTGGTTTAATATACGTTTTGGTGAGTTTTATTTTTTTCAAAGGTTTGCAATCTCAATATTATCGGTTAGTAGCTCTGTCACTTGCTGTAATTGTTATTTATGGCGGCTTGGTTTGGTATGTTTTTCCAAACCCAGAAACATTGGGAGAAAAGTCAATTTCTTGGGAAGGTCATTTGGCTGGGCTCATAACAGGTTTTGTTTTGTCATTAATGTACAAAACACCCGAATATAAAAAGCTAATTAAATACGATTGGGAAAAACCAGAATACAATCCAGAAGAGGATAAATTTATGCAGCGTTTTGATGCAAATGGAAATTTTGTAAATCTGCCACCTGAAGAAAAGGAGGAGATTATTTTGTCCTATTATACATCTAATCTTCCTGTTGATTATGAAATTGTTCTAGATAAAAAAAATGAACCAAAACCGGAGTCTTAATTCATTCTTTATTATTGTGTCAATATTATCTTGTCAAATAATCTCTGGAAATTATTAACTTCTTTGTCTTACTGCTTCGTATAAAAAAGCACCACAAGCTACGGATACATTTAGCGAACCTATTGTCCCAAACATAGGAAGTTTAGCTTTTTCATCAACGATTTTAAGAACAGAAGGATTTATTCCGCGATCTTCTGATCCCATTATTATTGCAATAGGTTCATTAAGGGATATATCATAGATGTTTTGTTCTGTTTTTTCAGTTGCAGCCACCGTTTTTATACCTGAACCTTGTAAGTAAAATAAAGCATCTTTAATATGTTCTACTTTACAAATAGGCACATTAAAAACTGCCCCAGCTGATGTTTTAACGGTATCGCCGTTTACAGGAGCTGAACCCGCTTTTTGAACTATAATTCCATTTACACCAGTACATTCAGCAGTTCTAATGATAGCGCCAAAGTTTCGTGCGTCTGAAATTTGGTCTAAAATTAAAAATAAAGGTACTTTACCTGAAGAAACGGTCGCTTCAACTAAATGTTCTAAATCTATAAAACCAATAGGCGATATACTTGCAACAGCACCTTGATGATTGTTAGGTGTTAATCGGTTTAATTTTTCTACAGGAACATAAGAGAAATTAATATTACCTCGTTTTAGCACCTTCATTAAGTCTTTCATCAGTTCGCCAGAAATCTCTTTTTGTATAAATACTTTGTCAACTTCTGCACCTGATTGTATTGCCTCAATAATGGCTCTTATTCCGAATATTAAATTTTCTTTTTCCATGGCGCAAAGCTAAGTAAAATCAGTGTAAAAAAAAAACCACCAGCCTAAGCTGATGGTTTTTAAATTTATTTTAAGAGATAATTAAAATTTATCCCAGAAAAGTTTAGTAGATAATTTGTCTCCACCAATTGCTGTTGAAGCAGCAGTAACGTTAGTAGCATTAATTTGTTGTTCTCTTGAAGGATAAGTATATCTTACAGGAACAGTTGTTTGGCTATTATAAGTTACAGCAGGAGCAGACAATACAGGGAAATCTAATCTTCTGTATGAAGTCCAAGCTTCAAAACCTCTATTGAAAAGAGCTATCCAAGCTTGTTCACCTATTTTTTGTTTTGCAGTACCAGTTGCAGTTGCATAAGCAACGCTTGGTAGTGTTAAATAAGTTGTAATATCTGCTGAGTCTACACCCCAATTTTCCATTGAAGCAGTGATAGCAGCATTGTAGTGACTTTCAACAGTTCCACCTACAGCAACACCTTTTGATACAGCTTCAGCTAATAAAAATTCAACTTCAGCATAATCAAATATAGTCCCTGGGAATTTTTGATCATTCAATGTTCCTGAAATGTGAGAAAAACTAGCAAAACTGTTTGAACTACCATAAATACCACCTATGTAAGCATCGTTTTTAAGAGTAAAATATTTAGCTCTTCTTGGGTCAGTTAATGCATTCATTTTGTCTACTAAAGTGTTAGCTGGAACAAAATCATTTCTTTGGCTAACAACTAAATCAGCATATAAAGGATTTGAATTCCCAACTGAAGTATCTAAGTAGTGTAAGTTAGTATTGTCATCATTACTTGAAATAGTTCCAGAAGCAACAGCAGCAGTGATGTGAGTAGCAGCGTATGAAGGATCAACATCATGCATATTAACTGCTAATCTTAATCTCAATGAATTTGCGAATTTTTTCCATTTACTAGCGTCTCCACCATAAATTAAATCAGCATCTCCAAAATTATCATTATCAGAAATTAGCGATACATCAGTTGCTAATCTTGCAAGTAAATCTTTGTAAATTGTTTCTGCATCATCATATTTTGGTAGTGGATGAGCTTCAAGGTCTAATGCCTCAGAATAAGGAACATCTCCAAATGTGTCTACTAATACATTGTAAGCATAAACCATCATGATATCTACAATCGCTTTTTTATTATTCAAAATAGCAATATCTGTAGTGGCAATAGGTGCTTCTGCATTTAATAAAGATTGTGCTTCTTTCAAATCTTTCAAGCCATCTCTATATAATGCTCCATAAGTATTAGCTGGTATATTTCTTGTTGTGATATCATATTGACTTTCATCTGGATAAGTTGTCTCAGTCCAATGTTGTACAAATAATCTATACACATTTATGTTTACAGAAGTACTCACCATTTGATCCACAATTGCTTTTTGAGCATTTGTAAACAAAAACTCTGCTTTTGTAGTAGTTGGGTTCTTCGTATCTTGATTTAAGCCTGTTATATCATCAGAACATGATACACTCAGTGCTATAAATGCTATCGTTAATATTATTTTTTTCATGATTTAAAATTTAAATGTTACGTTACATCCAATATTTCTTGTTGTAGGTAAAGAACCGGTTGAATATCCAGATGAAGCAAGACTAGAACCCAATCCACTTTCAGGATCTGCATATGGAAGGCTTTTGTCTATTATCCAAAGATTTGATCCAACAAGACTGAATTTCATTTCAGTAAGGTGTAATTTAGATACAACACTTGTAGGTAATACATAAGTAATATTAACTTCTCTTAATTTTATGAAACCTGCATCATAGATAAATGCTTTGTTTGGCATTCTTCTGTATCCTTGCATGTTTCCGTATTGATTAGGAGAAGGAGTTCTTACTGTGTTTGGAGTTCCGTCAGCTAATACACCAGGTAAAATAATACCTCCGCCATTAGCTATTGAATTTCTGATTGGGTTTCCTAATTCATTTAATCCAGCAGACTCAGCATATAAACCTGTTGCTTGACCATATGATTGGTCTAATGACCATATGTCTCCACCTTTTTTCATGTCAATTAAGAATCCGAAAGAGAAGTTTTTGTAAGTGAATTTATTTCTAATACCACCAATCCAATCAGCATTGATATCACCAATAATATTGTTAGTTGAAGTGTTAAGTTTGTATCTTCCGTTAGCTACAACTTTTTGTCCATCTAAATAAGTGAAATCTGTACCTTTAATGATACCTAATGGTTGACCAACAACAGCATTTAGAGAAACACCACCTTGAAAACTATTCAATTGTAAGTTTTCAATTCCAGGAGCTAAAGCTACAACTTCACTGTCATTTTTAGACCAGTTTACAAATACATCCCATGCGAAATCATTTGTTTTGATAGGTGTAACGTTAAATTGAACCTCAATACCTTTGTTTACGATATCTGCAGCATTGATGTATTTGCTAGAGTAACCTGTAGAAGTAGAGAATGGTACGTTTACAGCTTCACCTGAGTTTTCGTTTTTGTAAACAGAAACATCAAAACCTAATCTTCTGTTGAAAAATTGCATTTCCAAACCAATTTCTTGAGCAACTGTTTTAATTGGAGCTAAATTTGGATTGTTTTTGATACTGTTTACAGAGTATAATTGTTGACCGTTAAATGGATCGTATTTAGTATAAGTATCAACTAATGATAAACTTGGAGTTCCCAATGGGCTTTCAGAATAACCTGCTCTTAATTTACCAAATGATAACCAGTCTTTGTTAACTAGTTTTGTAAACAAGAAACTTCCTGATACTGAGTTACTGAATAAAGAGTTGTTTCCTTTTGGTAATACTGAGAATGCATCTCTTCTTGAAGTAGCATCTAAGAAGAACATGTCTTTATATCCAAGAGAAACTGAAGCGTAATAACTGTTCACACCGTCTTTAGTAGCTCCTTCTAATGGGAAAGGCACTGTGCTTTTTGAATTAGTTAAACTATAAATTCCAGGAACTATAAGTCCGCCTTCAGTTGAAGCTAGAATTGAGTTTACAGAACCTCTTTTAGCACTTCCTCCCAATATTCCATTGAAACTGAAGTCTTCAGAAATGTTCTTTTTAAATGTCAAGAAGAAGTCATAGTTTTGCTCAGAAAAATTTCTGTTGTATCTTTGGTATCCAGAACTTTCGTCGTTTCTGTTGATTCCAAATTCTGCAGGTACTGAACCATCAGCTCTTCTTTCTTCACGTATTTCTGCATAAGAATCAGTAGATATTCTACCTGTAGCAGTTAACCAATCAGTAAGTACATAATCTAATTTAGCATAACCTGTAAAACGATTTCTTGAGTCGTTTTGATAATTTTGATATCTTGTAAAATAAGGATTATCCCAGTAGATTGGTCTTAAATCTGTTGGATCTGACCAGTTCCAAGTTACGTTTTGACCACCTGATCTTTCATAAACTTGCTTTAATTCTTGAATATCTACGTTAGTTTGAAACCATTGACGGAACATACCAGCAATGTTGTCATTGTAACCAGTAGAGTTTCTACCAATAGTATTTTGTTGAGAGTAGTTAGCAAATGTGCTTAAAGATAATTTATCAGTAAATTGGTGGTTCAATTTTAAACTGAAACTATTTTTTTTCAATTCACTATTAGGCATAATACCATTTTGTTTGGTATTGTTATAGTTGAAAACTACATTTGTTTTTTCATTCCCATCTTCAAAAGATACTGAGTTAGAGATAGATAAAGGAGATGTGAAGAATGTGATTGGTCCGTTTTTAGCAGCTTCCCAAGGAGTTGCTTTACCATAGCTATCAGAGTATGGAGTAAAAGCATTCCAGTTGTATACTAATTTGTTTGGATCAAATGCAGCTCCAAATGAAGCATCTTCCGATGTAGGAACAACTAAATCGTCATTTCCATCACCATCAATGTCTCTGTATAAAAACAATCCACTTGGATCTTCGTAGTATGGTCCGTATCCAGCTCCGTATTTGTTTTGGAATTTTGGGAAAGTTGATTTGTCAATTCCACCAGTTATCACTTCAGACGAAACAGTGATTCCCATTCCTGTTTTGGTTTTTCCTTTTTTGGTAGTGATCATTATTACACCATTACCAGCTAAATAACCATACAGTGCAGAAGCTGCAGCACCTTTAAGAACGTTGATAGACTCAATGTCATCAGGATTAATATCCATACCATTGTTACCATAATCGTAAGTTGTACCTCTACCAGCCGTTTGGTTACCTTGGTTTGAGTTAGTGTTAGCGTTGTTTATAGGCATACCATCAACAACAATAAGCATTTCATTTGTTTGTCCAAGAGCTTTAACCCCTCTAGAGATTGCACTAGTAGAACCACCAAAGTTGTTGTTTCTTTTGATGTTAACACCAGCGACTTTACCAGATAATTCATTAAGGAAGTTTCCGCTTCCTGCTCCTGCTGTTAAATCAGCTGCTTTTACTTCTTGTGTAGCATAACCAAGAGATTTTTTTTCTCTTTTAATACCCAAAGCAGTTGTTACTACAACTTCTCCTAATTCAACTGAATCATCTTTCAGTTTTACATTAATTGATGTTGCGCTTGCTTTAACTTCTTGAGTTTTCATCCCAATGTAGCTAAATACCAAGGTTTGACTTGATGTTGCTTTGATAGAATATTTTCCATCAAAATCAGTTTGTGCTCCAGTTTTAGTTCCTTTTACTAATACAGAAACGCCTGGTAAAGGCAATCCTGCATTGTCAGAAACAGTACCTGAAACAGCTCTCTCTTGCGCAAAAGTTAGTTGCGCCATAAGTACTACTAGTAGTACTAAGAATCCATTGAACTTTAGTTTCATTTTTAAAAATTTTGAATTAGTGAGACAAAAATCTTAATAATTTGTTAACTTTCCTAACATTTGAAATGATTTTTTATGCACGCATTCAAAATTTAACATTATAACATATATTAATGATAGTGTTATAAAACTTTAATTCTTGATTTTTTGTGCTTCCATTAGCAAGGATTAATTTGAATAATCCGCCCTTTGATACCATTCCCATTCCTATTCCTATTGTTGTTAAAGTGTCTATGTTCGTTTCTTTTTTAAAGTTAAACGGATCCTTATAAATACAATAATCTAAGACGGTATGTAAATAGATTTGAGGTGAAATTATGTAGCGGTATTCTGTAATTATAGACGAAAAATATTGTGCCTCTAGACTGTTTTCTTCAAAACCTCTTATGGAATTAATTCCTCCAAAGCGATATAATTCATTTGTGATATAAGTATTGCTTTCTAAGAAATAATTTTGGGTCTTAATATTTATATAATTTTTTTTATTTAGATAGAAATTATACATGGCATCAAGTTTTATTTGAAATTGTTCTGAAGTTCCTACAGTTTCTGGCAAATTTTTAGTTGTTCTACTTCCTAGGCCAAAAACAAACTCGATATTTGTTTTAGTATTAAAAAATATATTGTCTGAATCTAATTTCGAATATTTGAAACTTGTGTTTGTGTAAGAATTCTTGTAGTCACTTATTGAATTGTTATTAGTGTTTTGAATGTCGATTGACTCGGTTGATTGATATCCTAGATAGATTCGGGTATTATGGTTTATGATATATCCTAAATCAATTGCTGTCTTGGTGTTTTGAAAAGTGCTATCTTGTTTAAATATCTGAATTTGACTTTTGAGATTTAGCGGGCTTTTGAATATATAGGGTAAATCAATTCCAGCTTTAAATGTCTTTTGTTTATTTTGGTCGCTTTTCCAGTATATTGATATTTCTTCTCCTGTTTTTAAGATGTTCTCTAAATTTAGATCTAAATATCCGTTAAGTTTAATTTTTTTATTTTCGTTATTTGAAAAGCCGATAAATCCTTCAAAAGTGTTTGACTTTCTTTTTTCAAGATAGACATACACTTTAGTAGAGTCTTTTGTTAATAATAATTCGGGGTATTTAATTTGATTTACAAAGGTGAATTTTTCAAAATCATTATGAATTTCAGTTGTAATTTTTTTATTGAAAATTTTGTTTTTGTATTTGCGATTAATTTGTTTTAGTGGTCCTTCTGGAAAGCGTTCCTTATTTTTCTTTTCGGCATAGTTAATAACTATAGAACTTAATGTTCTAGGTTTATTCGTGTCTATTTTTAGTTCAGCAAACAATTCGTCTTTTTCTCTTTTGAAATTGGTGAGTTTTAATTGGGCTAATGCATATCCGTTTTCTTCAAGTTTTTGTAATGTTTGGTTTAAAAAGCTCTCTGTTTGGTTGTAAGGAATAGTTGTGGTGTCTTTTTTTATGATTGATGAAACTAGTTCATTTTCTAAATTATTTATACCTATATATATATGTATAGTTTTGATCCTTTCTCCAAGAGTTAATTTTGAATAATAGGTGCTGTCATTTTTTTTTGTTTTTTCTGTTGCTTGACTGTCAATGTATCCTAGTTTAGAAAGTTTTTTGCTTATTGTAATTATTTCGTCATCAACCGATTTTGTGTTTTTGTGTTCCGAAATATACTTTAAGGAATCGATTATTTGATTTTCTGTATTAGAACTCCCCTTTATTTCTAAATGAAAGTTTTGAGCATAGCTGTTCAGGCTTGAAATTATGCATAGCAGAAAGAGTATAATTGGTTTCAAATGTTTTTTATTTATTCATATACAACGCAAATATCAATTTTTTGATATTAAAAACATAGGGGAAAATAATGTTGTTGAAAATTAATGAATTAACGTTTGTATGTTGAAAAATATTTTATACATTTGCAACCCCGTAAAAAGCGGGAATTTAATATAATAAGAAATTTTTAGTATTAATTATGCCAACAATTCAACAATTAGTAAGAACAGGAAGAACTCAGATAACTAAGAAGAGTAAATCGGTTGC
>CAUPOP010000029.1:0-43869 GCA_963512955.1 uncultured Flavobacterium sp.
AAATTATCTAAGAGGCGTTATCAATCAATTGAAAATTAAGGGTTTTGAATTTGATGGGTTCAATTGTGTTTTCAGCAGCAATATTCCCGTAGGTTCTGGTTTGTCTTCTTCGGCGGCATTAGAATGTGGGTTTTTGTTTGGAATCAATGAACTTTTTGAATTGAAAATAAAACCGGTAGATACTGCCTTAATGGGCCAAAGTGCCGAACATTGGGTGGGTATCAATTGCGGAATTATGGATCAGTTTTCAAGCGTCATGGGACAAGAAAACAAAGTTATAAAAATTGATTGCAGAACATTAGAATATGAATATCATGAGGCTAATTTTAGTGATTATTCTTTAGTTTTATTCGATTCGAATGTAAAACATTCCTTAATGACATCGGCTTATAATGAAAGAAGGCAGCAATGTGAAGAAGGGATTGCGATTATAAAAAGTAATTTTCCTGAGATAACTAGTTTTAGAGATTGTAACGAGCAACATGTTTTAAAGTTGCAAGATATAATGAGTGCCAATGTTTTCAAAAGGTGTCTTTTTGTTGTAAAAGAAATTAAGCGAGTAAGTCTAGCTTGTGATGCTTTAGACAAAGGTGATATTGCAACCTTGGGTAAATTAATGTTTGAAACGCATCAAGGATTGTCGGTTGATTATGAAGTAAGTTGCGCCGAATTAGACATGATTGTAGACACGCTTAAAAAGGAAGATGCCGTGGTAGGTTCCCGATTAATGGGTGGCGGTTTTGGTGGTTGCACCATCAATTTAATTAAAAAAGGACATGAAGAACGAATTAAGCAACAGCTTTCTGCACTTTATTTAGAGACTTTTGGAATAGAATTAAAAATTTATGATGTTAAAATCGGAAACGGTACATCACTTTATATCGCGAAATAATGAAAAATTTTGATATCAACGAAGATCCGCACAGACGTTATAATCCGTTAATCAACGAATGGGTTTTGGTTTCTCCACATCGTTCGAAACGTCCTTGGCAAGGGCAAAATGAAGCAGTAACTTCGGATGCATTGCCAGAATATGACCCAACTTGTTATTTGTGTCCAGGAAATGTTCGTGCGAATGGAATGGTCAATCCGAACTATGAAAGTTCTTTTGTTTTTGAAAATGATTTTGCCGCTTTGAAGCAAGAAGAAATTGCTTTTGAAGAAAATAAAAGCGAGACTTTCTTTAAAGCCAAACCAGAAAGAGGAATTTCTAGAGTAGTTTGCTTCTCGCCAAAACACAATTTGACCTTGCCAGAAATGCCAGCTGATGCGATTGAAAATATCATTCATACTTGGCAAAAAGAATACACTGATTTAGGGAATGTAGATTACATTAATCACGTTCAGATTTTTGAAAATAAAGGTAGTGTGATGGGTTGTAGTAATCCGCATCCACACGGTCAAATTTGGGCACAATCGTCTTTGCCAACCGAAGTAGAGAAAACGCAAAGTAACCTGAAAGCCTATTTTGATACACACAATAAAACGCTTTTAGAAGATTATGTAAAAGAAGAACTAAAACTGGATGAACGTATTGTGATTGAGAATGATCATTTTGTGGCATTGGTTCCTTTTTGGGCGATTTGGCCTTATGAAACGATGATTGTCAGCAAGCGAAATGTGAATAAAATAATTGATTTTACAGAAACGGAAGTCTCAGATTTTGCTGTTATTTTAAAACAATTGACAACTAAATATGACAATCTTTTTGAAACGTCTTTTCCATATTCATCAGGGATTCATCAGTCGCCAACAGACGGAGAATTGCATCCAGAATGGCATTTTCATATGCATTTCTATCCGCCATTATTGCGTTCTGCAACCGTTAAAAAATTTATGGTGGGTTACGAAATGATGGGTGAATCACAAAGAGATATTACGCCAGAGAAAAGCGCTGAAATTTTGAGAGCGCAATCAAATGTGCATTATAAAAAATAATAGAAAATAAAAAAAGGTATTAAATCTTAGATTAATTATTTATGAAAGAAAAACTAAAATTCTGTTTTGATAGAAAGGGTGTTTTTACATTGTTTTTTATGTTTAGTGTAATCAGTTTATGGGCACAAAAAGTTACTATACCTATTGCAACTAATAGCAATATGATGTTGTTGCAGACTGACAGTAATAATCGTTTGATGACAGTCTATTTTGGGAAACCTCTGGCTAATTTCAATGAATATTCATCAGCTTCAGACGCTTATAATTTCAAGGATGAGAATGCTGGAATTTACAATGGTGTCTATACACCTGCGGGAACTTGGAATCTTTCGGAGCCAGCTATTCAAGTAAAGCATGCTGACGGAAATCCATCTTTGGAACTTAAATATGTAAGTCATAAAACAGAAAAAATAGATGCTAATTCCTCTCTTACAAGTATTGTTTTAAAAGATCCTATTTATCCATTTGAAGTAACTTTATTTTATAAAATTTGGGCAAAGGAAAATGTAATTGAGCAATGGTCGGAAATAAAACACAATGAAAAAAAGGCCGTTCTGTTGCAGAAATTTGCATCGGCTAATTTATATTTTACCAATAAAGATTTTTACTTGACTAGTTTTCAAGGGCAGTATTTAAAGGAAATGCAGCCAATTGAATCAAAACTTTTACAAGGAATTAGAACAGTAGATTCTAAACTAGGAACAAGAGCGATGTTGCTTCAAAATCCTAATTTTATTTTATCTTTTGGAAAGCCTGCTTCAGACACTGAAGGTACAGTTATGTTGGGACAATTGGCTTGGAGCAGTAATTTTAAATTAGATTTTGAGGTTGACTCGTATAAGAATCTTCGTCTTATTGCAGGGGTTAACCCATATGCGTCTGAATATCTTTTGCCAGCGAATCAAGTTTTTAAAACACCGTCTTTGATTTATGCTTTTTCTAATAATGGTACTGGTGAGGCAAGTAGAAATCTTCATGATTGGGCAAGAAAATATAGAGTTTTGGATGGCGAAGGAGAACGTCTTACGCTATTAAACAATTGGGAAGCTACTTATTTTGATTTTGATGAAAATAAAATTTCGGAATTATTTAAAGGCGCTAAAGATATTGGAGTTGATATGTTTTTGTTGGATGATGGATGGTTTGCAAATAAATATCCTAGAAACGATGACAAAGCAGGTCTTGGAGACTGGAAAGAAAATGCAAAGAAGTTGCCTCATGGATTAGGTTATTTAGTAAAAGAAGCCAAAAAAGAAGGGATTAAATTTGGAATTTGGATTGAGCCTGAAATGGTAAATCCTAAAAGTGAGTTGTATGAAAAGCATTTGGATTGGGTAATCCGTCAGCCGGAAAGACCAGAAGTCTATTATAGAAACCAATTAGTGCTTGATTTGTCAAATCCAGAAGTACAGGATTTTGTTTACGGAATAGTAGACAATCTTTTTGTAAAAAACCCAGAATTGGCATTTATAAAATGGGATTGTAATGCGGTTATTTACAATGCGTATTCAGCCTATCTGAACAAAAAAGGTATTCCACAATCTAATTTATACGTTGATTATATAAGAGGTCTGTATAAAGTACTAGAAAGGATTCGTGCTAAATATCCTAAAGTTCCTATGATGTTATGCTCAGGTGGAGGCGGACGTGGAGATTATGAGATGTTAAAATACTTTACTGAATTCTGGCCTAGTGATGATACAGAACCTATTGAAAGAATATTTATGCAATGGGATTATTCTTATTTCTTTCCTTCCATTACAACGGATAACCATGTGACTGACTGGGGAAAACAGCCTTTGAAATTCAGAGTTGATGTAGCGAGTATGGGTAAATTAGGGTTCGATATTGTGGTTAGTCACTTAAGCGATAAGGATAAGTTGTTCTGTAAAGAAGCCATAAAAAATTATAGTTCATTCAAAGATATTGTTTGGCATGGCGATTTGTATCGTTTAGTGAATCCACATGAAAATGATATTTCGTCATTAATGTATGTTGATAAAGACAAAAGCAAGGCTGTTGTTTTTAATTATTTGGTTAACAATAGATTTATGTTGACAGCAACTCCACTTCCAGTTGTTTTGAAAGGATTAGATCCAAATAAAAAATATGCGGTAAAAGAATTAAATATATATCCAGGAACCAAATCGACAATGTCTTCTGAAAATGTTTTTTCAGGTGATTTTCTAATGAAAGTAGGAATTAATCCGAATGTGAATTTACAGAGAACTAGTGTAGTACTTGAAATAACAGAGATCAAATAAAGTTTCAAAAAGCACATTGTAAAAATTTAAAATATGAAAATAGTTGTTACTGGAGGTCTAGGCTTTATAGGTTCACATACGGTTGTAGAGTTGCAAAATGAAAATTTTGAAGTAGTTATTATTGATAATTTGTCTAATTCCTCCATCGATGTTTTGGATGGTATTGAACGAATAACTGGGAAGAAACCTATTTTTGAAAATTTTGATTTAAGAGATAAAAAAGCGACTCAGGATTTTTTCAAAAGACATTCTGATGTAGCCGGAGTTATTCATTTTGCAGCCTCAAAAGCAGTTGGCGAAAGCGTGAAAGATCCGTTGTTGTATTATGAAAATAATGTGGCATCACTGGTATATATTTTACAGGAATTGCAAAAAAAACCAGAAGCTCAAATTATATTCAGTTCTTCTTGTACCGTTTACGGTCAAGCCGAAGTAATGCCAATTGCCGAGACAACTCCTATTCAACCAGCGATGTCTCCTTATGGAAATACCAAGCAAATTGGCGAAGAAATTATTGCTGATGTGACCAAAGTGAGTAATATCAATGCTATTTTGTTGCGTTATTTTAATCCAATTGGCGCACATCCTTCAGCTGAAATAGGCGAATTGCCTATTGGTGTTCCACAAAATTTAGTTCCTTTTATTACGCAAACAGGAATTGGTCTGCGAAATGAATTGCTAGTTTATGGAGATGATTATCCAACAATTGACGGAACCTGCGTTCGAGATTATATTCATGTAGTTGATTTAGCAAAAGCACATGTTTTAGCCTTACAAAGACTATTGAATAAGAAGAATTTGGAAAAATTAGAAGTCTTTAATCTTGGAACAGGGAAGGGAAGTTCTGTATTGGAAGTAATTCAAGCATTCGAAAAAGTTAGTGGAACAAAGCTACCTTACAGAATTGTAGCCAGACGCGAAGGAGATGTTACGTCTACTTACGCTAATACAGATAAAGCGAATACAATTCTTGGTTGGAAAACACAATCTACTCTTGAAGAAGCTATGTCGAGTGCTTGGAAATGGGAACAGAAGGTGAGACAGCGCTAATAATTTGATTTTAAAAGTCAAAAAACAAGGTAATTAATTTACATAAAAAATAAAAAAATTACTGTAAATCAATAGATTACGTTTTGTATTTGTGAAATGTAACTTATTTAACAATAATAAATGTAAAAAATACATTTGTAAATGATGAAAATAAATATTTTTATTTTACTTTTGACTTTCGTAAATTCATAAAAATATAATAAAATTAAAACACATATCACATTTTATAACTGATTCTATAATGAAATTATAAAGTTTCATCTAGATGTTTTGAAGTTTGTTTTGTGTGAGAAAAATAAAAGCATACAATAATCGCATTCATTTATATTAATTTCTAAAAACCAAATTACTCATGAGCCAGAACCTTGCTTTTGCGGATTACGCAGTATTTATTATTTATTTTATCGTGGTATCTACTTATGGATATACCATATATCGCAAGCGCGAAAAAAACGAACACGATGCAAAAGCTTATTTTCTTGCAGAAGGAACGCTTACTTGGTGGGCTATTGGAGCTTCATTAATTGCTTCTAATATTTCTGCAGAGCAATTTATCGGAATGAGTGGGGAAGGATTCTTTTTAGGAGTTGCTGTTGCAGCTTATGAGTGGATTGCTGCGATTGCTTTGATTATTGTGGCTGTTTGGTTTATTCCAGTTTACTTGAAAAACAAAATTTACACCATGCCTCAGTTTTTGAAAACGAGGTATAATGAGTCAACGGCTTTGATTATGGCTGTTTTCTGGTTGTTTTTATATGTTTTTGTGAATTTAACTTCTATTTTATATTTGGGAGCGGTTGCGATTAATGGATTAGCGGGAGGAGAATACCTTCATGTTATTATGATTGGTTTAGCACTTTTTGCTTTACTGATTTCTTTAGGAGGGATGAAAGTAGTCGCGTATACTGACGTTATTCAAGTTGCAGTATTAATCATAGGTGGATTAGTTACGTCTTATATCGCTTTAACTACCGTTGGACAATATTTTGGTGTAGGTGAAAATGCTATTGCAGGTTTCAAAGTATTAATGGAAAAAGCTCCAGAGCATTTTAAAATGATTATCCCAGAACCAACTGCGGCCTCTTCTCAAAATGACATTAATAAATACCTTACTTTTCCAGGTTTAATGTCTTATTTAGCGGGAATTTGGATTATTAACCTTAATTATTGGGGTTGTAACCAATACATTACGCAAAGAGCTTTGGGTGCTGATTTACAAACTGCTCGTACCGGTATTTTATTTGCAGGAATGCTAAAATTATTGATGCCAGTTATTGTTATGTTGCCTGGTATTGCAGCTTATGTTTTATACGAAAATGGACATTTACCACAATTAGTTGGAGGTAAAGATGGAGCGTATTCAGCTATGTTAACATTCCTTCCTACTGGATTGAAAGGGTTGTCAGTAGCGGCTTTAACTGCTGCAATTGTTGCTTCTTTGGCGGGTAAAGTAAATAGTATTTCTACTATATACACATTGGACGTACACAAAAAATATATTCAAAAAAATGCTACTGATAGAGGTCAAGTAAACATAGGAAGAATAGCTGTTTTTGCAGCCATGCTTCTTGCGGTTTTATTTACTTGGAATGACTTACTTGGAATTGGTGGTGTTGGTGGATTTACATATATTCAAAAATATACTGGATTTATTAGCCCTGGAGTTTTTGCTATGTTTTTCCTTGGAATGTTTTGGAAAAGAACAACTGGTACAGCTGCAATTGTAGGGGTAATATCTGGATTTTTATTGTCAGTTTTATTCAATGAATTTGCTCCAGCGTTATTTGGAAATGAAACTTTGTTATATACGGCTTTCGCCAATGGTAAAGGTGGTTTCGAAATTCCATTCCATATTTGTATGGGATTATCTTTTGTATTCACAATGATTCTTATGATTGCTATAAGTTTCGCAGGACCAAAAGTGAATCCTAAAGCATTCGAATTAGATACTGAAATGTTTAAATTAAAACCTCAAACAACAGTATTAATTGTAATAACATTATTAATTATTTTTGCTTTGTACGTTAAGTTCTGGTAAAAATAAGAGTCTTACTTTATTAAAAAGTGTGAAGCTAAATTCGTTTAGTTTCACACTTTTTTTATGACATAAGTTACAATTCCCCAAATGACAAGTTGGTTTTCTTCCGTCACTTTTATGGGGGAATAAGTAGCGTTTTCTGGCATGAGGTATAAGCAGTCTTTTTCGACTTGAATTCGTTTTACGGTAAATTCTCCGTCGATAAAACAAATCGCGATTTTATTATTTTGAGGTTCCAGACTTCGGTCAACCACTAATACGTCTTGGTCGCTGATGCCTGCGTCAACCATTGAATTTCCTTTCACTTTAATATAAAAAGTTGCCAAGGGATTTTTCGTTAAAGCTTTATTTAAGTCAATACTGTTTTCCATGAAGTCAGCAGCAGGCGAAGGAAAACCCGCCGAAACGCCTTCCTTAATTAAAGGAATCTGGATTTCACTTTCAAAATCAGGACGATAGAATGTGAGTGTTTGCTCTTTTTTTATTGACATCGTATCTCTAAAATCTCATTAAAGTTAGTAGTATATTTTGGAGACAAATGGTTTTGGTTCATATTCCAAGTTAGATTCAAATTTTGGGAAGCCAATTTTATTTTTTTATCGCCAATTTTGTTATTCAACTTATCCATTACTTTCATAATGGCCAAATGTTTTGGGTTTTCTTCTTCAAACAATTGTAATTGTTTCTTGTTTTCATGAATCAATTCGGTGACAATAACGCCAGCTTTTTTGAACTTTACAGTCTCATTTTCAGGAAGTAATTTCCGTAGCATTTCTATTGCTTTGTTAGAAATTGTCAAAGTCGAATTTGTAGCATACGGCAAAGTCATTGCCATGTTAAAATAATATTTGGGTGCTTTAACGGAATGTCGATCAATTACTAACATCACAATTATAGTGTGGCAGCAGGTGTTTTGTTTTCTCAATTTTTCTGCACAAACAGCTGCAAAAGTTGCAACACGTTCTCTGAGTAAATCAAATTCAGCAATTTGTTTTGGAAAACTTCTTGTAATGGCAATGCTTTTCTTTTGTTCTGCAATTGGTTCTAAATCTAAAACTGATTTTCCTTCCAATTCATATTTTAAACGTAGACCAATCACGCCCATTTCTTTCTTAATCCAAGCTTCGTGTTGCGGTTGTATAAACTCAAAAGCTGTGTTTATGTTTCTTAGTTTTGCTTTTTTTGTTGTGCGGTAGCCAATGCCCCAAACATCTTCAATTTTAGTCCATTTCAAGGCTTTGATGCGTTTTTCTTCGCTGTCAATTATATAAACACCTTTTGTTCTAACATGAAATTTCTTCGCGATTTTATTAGCAACTTTTGATAATGCTTTTGTTTCGGCAAAGCCGATGCAAACCGGTATCCCAACCCATTTTTGTACACGGGTTTTCATTTCGAGTCCGTAATCTTGATAATCTGAAATATTCAGTCCGTCAAAATTCAAGAAGGCTTCGTCAATACTGTAGATTTCTAAATTGGGAGTAAATTGGTTTAAAATGGCCATTACACGATTGCTCAAATCGCCATATAGCGCATAATTGGAAGAGAAGATTTGAATATTTTTCTCTTTTATTAATTCTTTAATCTGAAAAAGTGGCGCTCCCATAGGAACTCCAGCTGCTTTCGCTTCGTCACTTCTTGAAATCACACAGCCATCATTATTTGACAATATTGCAATAGGTTTTCCTGCGAGTTGAGGTTGAAAAACCCTTTCGCAAGAAGCATAAAAATTGTTACAATCGACTAAAGCATACATAGTGCAAAATTACTCAATATGCTTTTATGGAAGGAAGTAACAAAAGTTAATTTTAGCGATTGTTGATAAGTAAAATAGATCGAATTTCAAGAAATGAAAATTAATTTTGCAGCTATAATATTGAATCTAAAAAAATTGGGTTCACCTATTACTTCAATACAGAACGCAATTCTTGACGGTATTGCGAAGCACTTTTACCCGTAAACTCCTTAAATGATTTATTGAAATAACTAAAATTATTAAAACCACTTTCGTAACAGATTTCTGTAATACTTATGGGTTTTTCGGCTAATAATTTGGAGGCATGAACCAATCGGTAATCATTGACAAATTTGGTAAATGTTTTATGAGTTATCTTTTTGAAATAACGACAAAATGAAGGAACGGTCATGCTGACTAATACCGCCACTTCTTCAAGGGTTATGGCTTCTTGAAAATGATCTTTCACATAGTTGAAAACAGTATTAATTCGGTCGTTATCTTGCATTTGAAGTTCCATTGAGAATCCCTCGGCATTGAGTACTTTGAATTCTTCCGATAATTCTAGGTCGTTCAAAATGGATAACATGCTCAGTAATTTTCCAAATTGTGATTGTCCTTCCATGGCTTCTATTTTGAGACCTATAGTTTTTTTGGTTGTGCCACCAAAAGCAATTCCTGCTTTGGCTTGGTCAAATAGATTCCGAATGTTTTTCATTTCTGAAATTTCAAAAAAATCATTCCCAAGAAAGTCTGGTTTCATTTGGATAACCGTTTCGTTTTTGTTTCCCGTTTGCTCATTGGTAAAACCGCAATGCGGCAAATTACTTCCTATTAATATAAGATCTCCGTCATTATAATAAGAAACGTGGCTTCCAACTTGGCGTTTGCCCGAACCACCGTTTATATAAACCAATTCGATTTCAGGATGGTAATGCCAAAGGTGCGCTTTGCTGTTCGCGTTCTCTACATATTTAGAAAATGAGAATGAACTTCCAAAGGATGGGGCGATAATTTCTAATGTAGGCTGTATTGTTTTCATAACCTAATATGTTTAGAATTAGGATAAAAGTACTAATAATAGATGTAATATTGTCGTATTTTAACCTAAAACGTTTTCGTAAAAGGTAATATAGCACACAAATTGGAAAATACTGTGTTAGTCATCAATTGGCTCTTAGCATAACTTTGTCTCAGATAAAAATCATTATTAATCTTTAAAACAACGATTATGAAAAAGTTTTTAAAATTTAGTTTAGTATTTGCTTTAGTGTTAACTGCTATTGGAGCACATGCTAGTGATGTTGATTTTTCACTTAATGTGAAAAAAGGAAAAGGAAAGACTGTAAGTTTTGCTTTGAATCAAGTTAAGAAAATTGATTTATCCATTTATGATGCAAATGACAAACTAATCCATACTGAGAGTGTTAATTCAAAAGGGAATATTAACAGAACGTATGATTTAGAGGCATTGCCAAATGGAACTTATTTTTTAGAAGCAGAAACAACAATGAAAATTGCTAGATACACCATTACGGTTGTTGATGAAACAGCTTCATTGTCAACAGAAGTTCTTTCAGAAATTTTCAAACCAGTGTTTGTAAACAAAGATGGTAAAGTAGGTTTAAACATTTTAAACTTAGACAAATCACCAGTTGGTATTAAAATTTTTGATGCAGATGCTAATGAAGTGTACAATACGACTTTACTAGATACACAAAATGTGAACAAATTTTTTGATATCACAACTTTTCCTAGTGAAAACTATACTTTCGAAATGTCATATGACAACAAAGTATTCTTTAAAACGATAGCTGTTAAATAGTTATTAAATAAAATGTAGTAATTAAAACAGCTCTTTTGAGCTGTTTTTTTTGTTTTATATATTTCCAATTATTTTATCCATTACCCAGTTCGTATGGGTGCCCGTTATTCCAGTTGAAGGATGTGTAGTATTACCTAAAAGATGTTCTCTTATTAGTTGTGCATGATACAATTGAATGTTTTCAGGATGTTCAATATTTAGAATTTTTTGTTCAATATCGTTAGTGAGAATTAATGGGTCATTTTCAAAAACAGAGAAGGTAATTTTACCCTTGCTGCCATAGATTTCTACTTTATCTTCTCGCATAGAACTACCAAATTTCTAGCTTCCTGAACCTCTAATTCCTGATTCATGCAGTTGTAAGCGGGTACGGCATCTCTTCGCATTACAGCTAATAGTGTAGTCTTCTGTTTTTTGATATGCAGGACCACTTTTTTCTTCTGTAACATTCCCGCATCCGATGTTTCCCTAACGAATTACTTTAGTGCTTTTATGCACAACCGTCAATATCGCAATTGTTTTCTTTGGTAGTATTGACCATCGTTACTTTTGAATCAAAATTACCTTCTTGCCATACTCTTTCTAATGTTTGCAAAAATGTTGTTGCTGGTTGAGCGCCTGAAATGGCATATTTATTATCAAAAACAAAAAACGGAACACCTTGCACACCTATAGCTTGAGCTTGTTCAATGTCTTGTTGTACTTCTTTCGCGTATTCATTAGATTCTAGAACTTGTTTTATTTCTTCTGAATCTATACCAACTTCCTTACCTAATTTACTTAAAGTATCTAAATCATTCACATTCTTACCATCCGTTAAATAAGCTTTGAATAGAAGTTCTTCTAATTCGTTAGCCAAATTATACTTTTTAGCTAAGTGCAATAAACGATGGGCATGAAAAGAGTTGGCTAAAATGGCTTTTTCAAAGTGAAAATCCAATCCCGCATTTTTAGCATTCTGAGTCATGTTATCAATCATTGTTTGTGCCCAATCGCTGTCTTTTCGATACTTTTCAGCCAAATGATAAATAATGTTATCGTCAGGAGCGGCTATGAAATTTGCATCTAATTGGAAACTTTTCCATTCTATAGTAACCAAATCTTTGTGCTTGAAATTCTGTAGCGCTTCTTCGATTCTTCGTTTGCCAATATAGCAAAAGGGACACATGATATCCGACCAGATTTGTATGTTTAATGTATGATTCATTTTGATTATTACTTATGTAAGTCTTTTTTTTGGACTATAAAATTAGTCAATTGATTTAGTATGTTTATTTATAAACTATAAAAACCATCAAAATTGCTCTTGATGGTTTTTTGTATATTTTATAAAATGTATTTTATCCTAATATATCCAATACCAATGAAGGGAATAAACCGATGATAATGTTTAAGGCAATTGCAACAACAGCAACCGCATAAATCATGAAAGGCCTTCCTGTTCTTTCTTCATTAGGTTCTTTAGTGTACATAGCTAAAATCAATTTGAAGTAGTATCCTACACTTATGATAGAGTTGATTACTGCTACAATAACTAAAGCGATAAATCCATCTTGAATAGTTTGACTGAACAAAACTAATTTAGCGAAGAATCCTGCGAAAATAGGAATTCCAGCCATAGAAAGTAAGGATGCGGTAAGTATAGCAGCTAACAAAGGATTGGTTTTTCCAAGTCCATGGAAATTAGTAATATCTTCGTTATCTCTATTTTTACAAACGTATAATATTACGCTAAAAGCAGCCATTCCAGCTAGTGAATAAGCCGAAGTATAATATAATAAACTTCCAGCTGAAGTAGATAAACTCAATAAAGTCATTAACATAAATCCAGCATGTGAAATTCCAGAGAAAGCCAACATACGTTTTACATTCGTTTGTCTTAATGCCATAATATTTCCAACGGTCATTGAAGCCATTGATATTATTACAACAACAATTTTATATGCTTCTGAAATATCTGCATTCATTACAGATAATAGTTTGTATAAAGTTGCCATAGCTACTACTTTTGCCAAAGTACTCATCAGCGCAGTTGTCAAGGCAGGAGAACCTTCGTAAACATCCGGTGCCCAAAAATGAAATGGAACTGCTGCAATTTTGAAAAACATTCCAATTGTAAGCAGTGCAATTCCTATTGGAAACCAAACTGGAAGTTCAGCTGATTGAGATAATTCGCTGATTTCAGTTACATCAAAGCTTCCCATTGCTCCGTATATCAAGCAAATTCCAAATAAGATTATTCCTGAAGCAAAAGATCCCATCAAGAAATATTTCATCCCAGCTTCGTTGCTTTTTAAATTCAAACGGTCGCTTGCTGCTAATATGTATAAAGAAATAGATAAAACTTCGATTCCTAAAAAGAACATCGCTAAGTT
This sequence comes from uncultured Flavobacterium sp., assembly GCA_963512955.1. Taxonomy (GTDB): domain Bacteria; phylum Bacteroidota; class Bacteroidia; order Flavobacteriales; family Flavobacteriaceae; genus Flavobacterium. The sequence goes on from CAUPOP010000029.1 coordinate 13,226, forward strand.
TCCGAAAGAAACCATTGCTACCGCTCCTGCTAATAAAAATACTTTTATGGCAATGTAATCTGAAATTTTGTTTTGATGATTTTCATAAAAATTATGACCTAAACCAACTAAGAATATTGTAAGAACAATAAATAAAGAAGAGAAAGCATTCGAAAATTTACTTACCACAATCATGTTATTATGGTAACTTTCAGTCGAATTAAATTCAGATACGGTTAATCCAAGAACTGCTAGTAATCCGATAATCGTTACCGGTACAATTGCTTTTCTTAAATTAAGAATTTCAAATAAAAGGCATAAAACACCTAATCCTATTATAGCTATTAATGTATTCATTTTTTATTTGACTTAGTTAATTCTGTTTATTTGTGTTAAGATTTCTTGAAGACTTGGAGTAATCAAATCAACAATTGGTTTTGGATACAATCCAAAAAAGAATAAAACGGCTATGATAAGTACCAAAGTGATTCCTTCATTAGCGGTTACATCTGCAAATGGTTTTGAATTTGTTTCGCCTAACATGGCATATTGAAACATTTTCAACATATAATACGCACCTAAAATAATTGTTGTTCCTCCTAAAATGGCAAACCAAACATTGATTTGTGAAAGGCTATACAATACGGTGAATTCTCCAACAAAGTTAAAAGTAGATGGCAAAGCAACAGATGCTAATACCAATATTAAAAACATAGAAGTGAATTTAGGAGATTGTGAGCGAATACCACCCATTTCAGCAATAACTCTAGTTTCATATCTTCTAAAGATAATTTCAGCGATAAAGAATAAACCTACTACTACAAAACCGTGAGCAATCATTTGCAATACCGCACCACTCAAACCGTCTAATGTCAAAGTATAGGTTCCGGCAGCAATTAATCCAACGTGAGCTAGAGAGGAATAAGCCAATAATTTTTTCAAATCTTTTTGTCTCAAAGCTACAATTGAACCATAGATAACACCAGCAACTCCAATAGCAATGAAAATATACATATATTCTTTTGCAGCTAATGGCGCTAAAGGTAATTGCCAACGAATAACACTATACAATCCCATTTTAAGCATGATTCCTGATAAAAGCATTGTTCCAACTGTTGGTGCTTTTTGGTATACTTTTGCTTGCCATGTATGGAAAGGAATTAATGGAATTTTGATAGCATAGGCTAAAAAGAAAGCTAAGAATATCCATAACTGTTCATTAGCTGATAGGCTTACTTTATATAAATCTTCTAGAAGGAAACTTCCAGCTTTTTGATACAAATAAACAAAAGCGACTAACATAAATAGTGATCCAGCTAAGGTGTAGATAAAGAATTTTACTACTGCTTTTTTGCGATCTTCGGCATCTCCGTTACCCCAAATCAAAGCAATGAAGTAAATAGGAATCAACGATAATTCCCAGAATATGTAATATAAAAGTCCGTCAGAAGCTAAGAATGTTCCAACCATTGCAAATGACATAAACAAAATTAATGCATAAAAAGCTTTTGCATTTTTATAGTCATTTCCAAAAGATGAAAATATAATAATTGGAGTCAAAGCAGTTGTCAATAAAAGCATAGCTAGGGATAATCCGTCCGCTTTTAAGGCAAAAGAAACATTTGGTTTCGTAATCCATTGATTGATAAAACTAATGTTTTCGCCTAAATTATAGTGGTTCAATAACACAATAGAACATCCTAAAGCGGTTAGACCAAAGAACAAAGCTACTTTTGAAGCAAACTTGTCACCTACAAGGTAAGTTGTAAAGGCACCAACCAAAAGTATAATTAATATAAGAGATACATTCATAGTATAAAATTATTTAGCTAAAAATAAATAGGAAATTATTGCGCAAAGCCCTAAAACAAATGCAAAAAGGTACAATCCAACACTTCCGTTTTGTATTTTTTTACCTTGAAAACTGATTTCGTTTGTTACTTTTCCTAATCCGAAAACTAGTGATGATAAGGTTGTTTCCACTTCATCTCGGAAGAAACGAGAAAGACCTTTTATAGATTTAACGAACAAATAGTTATAGATTTCATCTACATAATATTTATTGTATATCACTTTTGAAAATCCAGTAATTTCTGCATCTTCATTAGGTAAGGCGTTTTGCTTGATGTATTTTGCATAAGCAATTCCAATTCCAATTAAACCTCCTATTACCGCAATACCCATCAAGATGTACTCCGTAGTTCCTAAATGATGTGCTTCGTTAGCTAGTTTAGGTAAAATAGGAATCAAATATTCATTCAGCCAACTGTGTCCTGGTAAACTAATTAAACCTCCAATGGTAGCAAGTATAGCCAAAACAATTAATGGAAAAGTAATCAAAGCTGGACTTTCGTGTAAATGGTGTTTTTGTTCTTCTGTCCCTCTGAATTCTTGAAAGAATGTCAAAAACAATAATCTGAACATATAGAAAGCAGTCATTATAGAAGCAACAGAAGCAATAACCCAAAGTGGGATATTGTGTTCAAAGGCAACTAATAAGATTTCATCTTTAGAGAAAAATCCTGAAAATACTGGAACTCCAGATATTGCTAATGATGAAATTAACATTGTAATAAAAGTGATAGGCATTGCTTTTTTCAATCCACCCATTTTTCGCATATCTTGTTCTCCGTGTAATGCGTGGATTACTGAACCTGAACCTAAGAACAAACAAGCTTTGAAAAATGCATGTGTGATTACATGGAAAACAGCTACTTCATAAGCTCCTAATCCTAATGCCAAAAACATTAATCCTAATTGAGATACTGTAGAATAAGCCAATACTTTTTTGATATCGTTTTGAACTAATCCAATAGTTGCGGCAACTAAAGCAGTTATTGCTCCAACAATTGCAATTATATTTTGAACATCTGGTGTTAAATCAAACAAAAAGTTCAAACGTGTAATCATAAAAATACCAGCAGTAACCATTGTTGCAGCGTGAATCAATGCGGAAACTGGAGTAGGTCCAGCCATCGCATCAGGCAGCCAAGTGTATAATGGTATTTGTGCTGATTTACCACAAGCACCTATAAATAATGCAAATGCAGCTGCTGACAACCAGTAGGTGTCAAGACTTGTAGTGCTTGCAATTGTGGTTTTTAATGAAGCATAATCTAAAGTTGAAAACAGATGACCAAGAATAAATATTCCAATTAACAATCCTAAATCTCCAATACGGTTCATGATGAATGCTTTTTTAGCAGCATCATTAAACTCTTGATTTTTATGCCAAAAACCGATTAGTAAGTAGGAGCAAAGACCAACGCCTTCCCAACCGATGAACATTACTAATAAGTTACTACCAACAACTAAGGTAATCATGAAGAATACAAACAGATTTAAATAGGCAAAGAACTTATGCATATTTTCATCATCGTGCATGTAACTGATAGAGTATAAGTGAATCAATGATCCGATTCCTGTTACAAAAAGCAACCATAAAATAGAAAGTTGATCTAATAGGAAACCAAAATCTAATTTGAAATTACTAATTTGAATCCAGTCAAATAAAGAAATTTGAATAGGTTGTTTCGAAACTGAAATATATCCAAAGAAGTAGGCAGCGGTAATAAAAGAAACCACAACACTAAGTGTTCCGATAATTCCAGAAACTGTTTTTCCTAAGTTTTTCCCAAAGAAAACATTGATTAAAAATCCTAAAAAAGGAGCAAGAACTAAAACTAAAGCTATATTGGTATTCATTTCCATTTATCCTTTTAAGTTTTTTAATGTGTCAATACTAATTGAACCTGAATTTCTGAATATTGATACTAAAATTGCTAGTCCAACAGCAACTTCGGCAGCGGCAACAGCCATCGAGAAAAATACGAAAACCTGTCCTTGTGTATCTTGATGATAAGTTGAAAAAGCCACAAACAATAAGTTTACCGCATTCAACATAATTTCAATTGACATGAAAACGATAATGGCATTTCGTCTGTATAATACTCCAAAGATTCCAATACAAAAAAGTATTACACTCAGGAATATATAATTTTCTATACCAATTTGATTTAAAATATTATCCATATTATTTCTGCAATTTTTCTTTTTTAGACAATAGAACAGTACCAATCATTGCAACCAAAAGTAAGATAGAGGCAAATTCAAAAGGAACCATATATTCGTTCAACAAGATTCTACCTAATACTTTTATTGATTGGTAATCCTCTCCAGTAGCAATGTATTCACCAACAATAGGTTTAGAATTGATGAAAATAGCAATCAAAACTAAACAAACTAAACAAAATGAAACTATAGCACCTAATCGAGTAATTCGAGGTTTATGTACTTCATTTTCTTTATTCAAGTTCATTAACATGATAGTAAATAAGAACAAAATCATAATTGCTCCTGAATATACAATCACGTGAACAATAGCTAGAAACTGTGCGTTCAATAGTAAATAATGACCTGCAATTGAAAAGAAACAAATCACTAAATAAATAGCACTATGAATAGGGTTTCGACTAAAAACGGTCAAGAATGCTGTTGATAATGTTATTGCGGATAATACGCAAAATAGTATAAGTAATATTGACATTAGTTAGCGTTTTTAAGTTGAGCATTTTTTATTGCCATTTCTAAAGGCATGACCAATTTATCTTTTCCAAAAATAAAATCTTCTCTATTTGAATTCGAAGGAACTAATACTTTTGAAGTCGTTAAATAAATAGCATCTTTTGGACAAGCTTCTTCACACAGTCCGCAAAAAATACAACGCAACATATTGATTTCATATATCTCAGCGTATTTCTCTTCTCTGTACAAGTGCTTTTCGTCAGCTCTACGTTCACCAGCTTTCATTGTGATAGCCTCAGCTGGACAAGACAAAGCGCATAATCCACAAGCAGTACAATTTTCGCGTCCTTGCTCGTCGCGTTTTAACATGTGCTGACCACGGTAAATTGGGCTCATAGCACGAACTTGTTCAGGGTATTGAATAGTCGCTTTCTTCTTAAAAAAGTGCTTAATCGTAATGAACAAACCTTTAACAATTGCTATAAGATACATTCTTTCCAAAAAAGTCATCTCTTTATTAGAGACCACTTTTTTTCTTCCCGATAAGGATATTGTTTCTATTGACATTTCTTATTTTTTATTAGTAGCTAATCCTGCTATTCGCTATATCTTTTATTTTATACATCGCTTTGACAAGCTCAGTTTCAAAAATAAAAGGATGCCGCTGCTATCAGGGCTAGGGCTTTTCCATTTTAATTAGAATCCTAAATAAGCAGCGATATCGCTTCTTAAAATTACAATTCCTGTAATCATGATATTGATGATAGAAAGTGGAATTAATATTCTCCAACCCAAATGCATCAATTGATCGTATCTAAATCTTGGAATCGTCCATCTAATCCACATGTAGAAAAAGATGAATCCACAAATTTTTGCAAATAAAACAATAATTCCAATGATATTTCCAATATTCACCCCAACGTTTTCAACAACCCAACTCATTCCAGGATAATTATATCCTCCAAAGAACAAAATAGATAAAATTGTAGAAGAAATGAACATATTCGCATATTCAGCAAACAAATAAAATCCCATTTTCATAGAAGAATATTCCGTGTGATATCCTCCAATTAATTCACTTTCGCATTCTGCTAAATCAAATGGTGTTCTGTTAGTTTCAGCAAAAGCACAAATTAAAAATATTAAAAACGATAACGGCTGATAAAATACATTCCAGTTCATTCCAGCTTGTTGTGCCGAAATTTCTCTTAAACTCAAAGTTCCTGTCATCATCAATAAAGCAATCATTGATAATCCCATTGCAACTTCATAAGAAACCATTTGTGATGCCGCACGAACAGCTCCCATCAAAGAGAACTTGTTGTTAGATGCCCATCCTCCAATCATGATTCCGTAAACACCAACAGATACAACTCCGAAGAAATATAATAATCCAATATTTAAATCAGTAGCTTGAAGTAAAACGTCTCTGCCGAAAACATGTAATTTGTCTCCCCAAGGAATAACTGCACTTGTCATTAAAGCAGTACTCATTGCTATTGCAGGTCCTACAAAAAACAAAAATCTATTAGGAGTATTTGGCTCAAACTCTTCTTTCGAAAATAATTTTAAACCATCTGCAAGCGGTTGTAATAATCCACCAAAACCAGCACGATTAGGACCAACACGATCTTGTAAAAAAGCAGCTACTTTACGTTCTGCCCATGTAGAGTACATAGCCATAATCATTGTAACGGCAAATACTACAACTATAACAACGCTTTTTTCTATAATAAAGGTACTATCCATTTTTTAACAAATTTGGTCGTTAGGATTCAATGGAATTTCAGCCATACTAATTTTTTTACGATCTTCCTCTCTACCCAAAAGAATGTTTTTCTCCGTTTCAATAACCACTTTTTCTAATTTATGGTTGTATTTGTTTTGATTGATAACAGAATCTTTTTCAAAAGCTCTTGGTCCTTCAATTGTCCAATCGTTAGCATCTTTATGGTCAAAACGACATCCGTTACAAATGAATTCTTCTACTTCATGATACTCATCTTTACGACCAGTTACACGTTGTATTTCGTCACCAAACATCCAAACCGTAGTTTTTCCAGAACATGTAGGGCAATCTCTGTGTGCATTGTAAGGTTTGCTGAACCAAACTCTTGATTTGAATCGGAATGTTTTGTCGGTCAAAGCACCTACAGGACATACATCAATCATATTTCCTGAAAACTCATTGTCAATTGCTTTAGAAATACAAGTTGAAATGTTAGCGTGATCTCCACGATCCATTACGCCATGTACTCTATTATCAGTCAATTGATCTGCTACTTGAACACATCTTTGACATAATATGCAACGATTCATATGTAGTTGAATATTTGGGCCAATATTTTCTGGTTCAAATGTTCTTTTTTCTTCAATATATCGGCTTTGAGATTTTCCGTGCTCAAAGCTCAAGTTTTGTAAATCACATTCTCCCGCTTGATCGCAAACTGGGCAATCCAAAGGGTGATTGATTAATAAAAATTCTGTTACTGATTTTCTGGCTTCGGTTACTCTTTCAGAAGATTTGCTATTTACTTCCATTCCGTCCATACAACCTGTCACACAAGAAGCCATTAATTTTGGCATTGGTCTTGGATCGGCCTCGCTTCCTTTAGAAACTTCTACTAAACAACAACGGCATTTACCACCGCTACCTTTTAGCTTAGAATAATAGCACATTGCTGGCGGAACTACATCACCACCAATCATACGTGCTGCTTGCAGGATGGTTGTTCCTGGTTCTACTTCTATTGACTGACCGTCTATTGTTACTTTCATTTTTTTAGGTCTTATTGTCTAAAATCAGAATTTTAAATTCTAGAATTTTAAATTTTAACTATACTGTTTGTTTTGCTACTAAATGCTTTACTTTTTCAAAAGGCTCATTCACAAAATGGTCTCTGTGTTTTATTTTTTCAGGGAAACGGATGTGATATTCAAACTCCTCTCTAAAGTGACGAATCGCTGCGGCAACTGGCCAAGAAGCAGCATCTCCTAAAGGACAAATCGTATTTCCTTCTATTTTACTTTGAATGCTTAATAACAATTCAATATCTTCTTCACGACCGTGACCATTTTCAATTCGGTGTAATACTTTTTCTAACCAACCTGTACCTTCACGACATGGAGTACATTGTCCACAACTTTCGTGGTGATAAAAACGAGAAAAATTCCAAGTATTTCTAACGATACATGCCGTATCATTATATACAATGAATCCACCAGAACCTAACATCGAACCAGTTGCAAAACCTCCGTCGCTTAAAGATTCATACGTCATCAATCGATCTTCTCCAGCAGCTGTTTTATAGATTAAATTAGCAGGTAGAACAGGTACCGAACTTCCTCCAGGTACAAATGCTTTCAAAGGTCTATCAGAGCTCATTCCTCCTAAATATTCATCAGAATTCATGAATTCGTATACGCTTAATCCCAATTCGATTTCATAAACACCAGGGTTTTTGATATGCCCTGAAGCAGAGATTAATTTGGTTCCAGTTGAGCGTCCAACCCCAATTTTAGCATAATCAGCACCAGAATTGTTTACAATCCATGGCACAGCAGCTATAGTTTCAACATTATTTACAACTGTTGGATTAGCCCAAAGACCAGAAACTGCAGGAAATGGTGGCTTGATACGAGGATTTCCACGTTTTCCTTCTAATGATTCAATTAATGCGGTTTCTTCTCCACAAATGTATGCTCCAGCTCCACAATGAACGTGAAGTTCTAAATCAAAGCCAGAACCTAATATATTTTTTCCTAACCAGCCTGCTGCTTTAGCTTCGGCAATGGCTCTTTCTAATATTTTGAAAACCCACATGTATTCTCCACGAATGTAGATATACGAGCGGTTTGCGCCTAATGCATAACTAGAAGTAATCATTCCTTCAATCAATAAATGAGGAATGAATTCCATCAAATAACGATCTTTGAATGTTCCCGGCTCAGATTCGTCTGCATTACAAACTAAATGTCTTGGTTTTCCTGATTTTTTATCAATAAAACTCCATTTCATTCCAGCAGGAAAACCAGCACCACCACGTCCACGTAATCCTGAAGTTTTTACTTCTTCAACAACTTCGTCTGGAGTTAATGTTTTTAATGCTTTTTCTACAGAAGCATAACCGCCATTAGCGCGATACACTTCGTAGGTTTTGATACCTGGGATATTTATTTTATCTAATAATATTTTTTGTGACATATTATTTATCGTGTAATATTATTTTATTGTTTTTGCAATCGTCGATTAACTGATCGATTTTCTCTACGTTTAAATGTTCTTTGTAAAAATCACCCAATTGCATCATTGGAGCATAACCACAAGCACCTAAGCATTCTACGCCAACTACGGTAAAGTTTCCGTCTTCGGTTGTTTCACCTAAATTTACACCTAGTTTTTCACATGTATAGTCCATCAGGTTTTCTGCTCCGTTCAAACAGCAAGGGGAAGTTTGACAGAATTCAAACATATATTTTCCAACAGGTTTTTGATTGAACATAGTGTAGAAAGAAACTACTTCATATACTTCAATTGGCTTAATAAGTAAAATTTCGGCTACTTTGTTCATTAATTCGATGCTTAACCAGTTGTCGTGAGCATCTTGAACTTCATGTAAAACAGGTAATAAAGCCGATTTTCTTTTATCTTCAGGATAATGACTGATTAATTCATTGATGCGAGTCATCAATGTTTCGGTCATATTTATTTCTTGTTTGTGATAGGTACGTTCCATTTTTTATTATTTTAAATTTTGAATTCTAAATTTTAAATGTTTTTGTGGTTCATTCATCATTTAAAATTCATCATTTATAATTTTTTTAAGCGTCTAATTCTCCGGCAATAACATTTAAACTTGACAAAATAACAATTGCATCCGAAAGTAAAGATCCTTTAATCATTTCTGGATACGCTTGGTAATAAATAAAACAAGGTCTTCGGAAATGCAATCTATAAGGAGTACGACTTCCGTCGGTTACCAAATAAAATCCTAACTCTCCATTTCCACCTTCAACAGCATGGTATACTTCAGCAACTGGAACAGGAATTTCACCCATTACAATTTTGAAATGATAAATCAATGATTCCATATCATGGTATACATCTTCTTTTGGAGGAAGATAATATTCAGGTACTTCTGCATGATATTCATTTCCTTCCGGCATTTTAGCCAAGGCTTGTTTGATTATGCTGATGCTTTCCCAAACTTCTGCATTACGAACACAGAAACGATCGTATGTATCTCCTGATTTTCCTACAGGAACGATGAAGTCAAAATCTTCATAAGAACTGTAAGGATGAGCTACACGAACATCGTAATCAACACCTGCAGCACGAAGATTTGGTCCTGTAAATCCATAAGCCATAGCTTGTTCAGCAGAAATAGCACCTACGTTAACGGTTCTGTCGATGAAAATTCTGTTTCTTTCAAAAAGGTTTTCAAATTCTTTCCAAGCAACTGGAAATTCTTCTAAAAACACATCTAATTTGCGGAAAGCTTCTGGAGACCAGTCTCTTTCGAAACCACCAATTCTTCCCATATTTGTTGTCAAACGAGCTCCACAAATCTCTTCGTAAATTTCGTATACTTTTTCTCTGAATTGAAACACATATAAAAATCCTGTATACGCTCCAGTATCAACTCCAAGGATTGAATTACAAATCAAGTGATCCGTTATTCTAGCCAATTCCATTACGATAACTCTCAAATATTGAGCTCTTTTTGGAACTTCAACACCTAATAGTTTTTCTAAAGTCATCCACCATCCCATATTGTTGATAGGAGAGGAGCAATAGTTCATTCGGTCTGTAAGAGGAGTGATTTGGTAGAAAGGACGATTCTCAGCAATTTTCTCGAAAGCTCTATGAATATAACCAATTGTTGGTTCTGCTTCAAGAATTTTTTCTCCATCCATCAATAAGATATTTTGAAAAATACCATGTGTAGCTGGATGCGTAGGACCTAAATTCAGAATAGAAAGCTCGCTTCCATCTTCATTGTGTCGCTCTTTAATTATTTTAGCATATCGATGCTCTGGTGGTAATAATAGTTCTGACATTTATTGAATGTGAAAAATTATATATTGTGTTTTTAGCAATTTGAAGGTGTTCTTCCAAAGAAACGGTCGTCTTTGTCCGTTCTTCCACTATCTTCCATCGGAAATTCTTTTCGCATTGGAAAAGAAACCATTTCATCCATATTTAAAATTCGTTTTAACTGTGGATGTCCTATGAAATTGATTCCGAAGAAATCATAGGTTTCTCTTTCCATCCAGTTTGAACTTAAGAAAATATTAGATATCGTTTTTATTTCTGGTTTTTCACCATTAATAAAGGCTTTTATTTTGATTCGTTTGTTTTCATACCAATTGTGCATGTGGTAAACTACTGCAAATTGTCTTTCTTGCTCATTATCTGGATAGTGAATTCCGCATAAGTCAGTTAGAAAGTTAAAACGTAGTGTTGGGTCATTTTTCAAGAAAAGAATAACAGCTGTAATTTTATCAGCATCTACTTCAAATGAAAATATATCTGTATCTTGATTGAATTGAAAAACAGCTGAACCAAATGTTTCAACTAGTTTATCTTGAATTTCGATTGTTTCTAAAGCCATCTTGTTATTTGATATTATAAGAAGCCAATAATTCTTGATATTCCGGAGAGCTTCTTCTTCTAACCGATTCGTTTTTAACGATTTCTTGCAATTTCATAACTCCATCAACAATTTGTTCTGGTCTTGGAGGACAACCTGGAACATAAACATCTACAGGGATTACTTTGTCAATTCCTTGCAAAACGGAGTAGGTGTCAAAAATTCCACCTGATGATGCGCAAGCACCAACAGCAATAACCCAACGTGGTTCTGACATTTGCTCATATACTTGACGTAAAATTGGAGCCATTTTTTTAGAAATAGTTCCCATTACCATCAACATATCTGCTTGACGTGGAGAAAAACTAACACGCTCAGATCCAAATCTGGCTAAGTCATAATGTGACGCCATTGTTGCCATAAATTCAATTCCACAACATGAAGTAGCAAAAGGCAAAGGCCAAAGTGAATTAGCACGAGCCAAACCTACTACATCATTCAGTTTTGTTGCGAAGAAACCTTCGCCAACAACACCTTCTGGAGGGGCAACCATATTTATATTTGAATTACTCATTTTTTATTATTTTGAATTATAAATCTTGAACTTTAAAAATTAAAATTCACCATTTAAATAATTTTTATTCCCACTCTAAAGCTTTCTTTTTGATGATGTAAAAGAATCCTACTAAAAGTAAAAGCATGAAAATTACCATTTTCACCATTCCTTCCATTCCTAATTCTTTGAAATTTATAGCCCAAGGGTATAAAAAGATAACCTCGACATCAAATAAGACAAAAAGAATAGCTACAAGAAAGTATTTTACTGAAAACGGAATACGTGCGTTTCCAACAGATTCTATCCCGCATTCGAAATTTTTATCTTTACTTTCTGAGGTTCTTTTTGGGCCTAATTTCCCTGAAACAAAGATTGTTCCTGCAACAAATCCTACTGCTAGAATTAACTGCATTAAAATTGGAATATAATTTAATTGATCAGATTGCATAATGTAATGTTGTTTTGCGTAAAAATAAGCAACAAAGATAGCTTTCAAGTAATTAAAACACAAGTTTAATATTGAATTTAGTTTACTTAAAATTAGAAATTAACATTTATTTTTATTAATTATAAATAATTTTATTTTCGGCAAGCTTTATTTCAATAAAGACCAAAAAAAAACGTTTCGAAATGAATCGAAACGTTTTAAACATTCGTAGCTTAAAAATATTTTTTTAAACTTAGATAACTGCTACTTTCGCAGCAACTTTTCCTTTTCTTCCTTCTTCTTCTTCATAGCTAACTCTGTCACCTTCACGCAATTCTTCTGCGTTGATTCCTGATGCATGAACAAAAATGTCTTTTCCTGTTTCTTCGTCTGTAATGAATCCGTAACCTTTAGATTCATTGAAAAATTTAACTGTACCTGTACGCATTGTAATAGTAATAATAATTTATAATGAGGCAAATGTAATATTTAATATAATACGAAAGACGTTCTTCTATTTTTATTTTGTAAAAATATTGATATTCAACGTTTTCCAGCAATTAAAATCGGTAAATTAGTTTAAATCCAATTTAATGTGTAGTTCATTTAGTTGTGAATCATCAATTATTGATGGTGCGTCTATCATTACATCTCGACCAGAATTGTTTTTTGGAAAAGCAATAAAATCACGGATTGTTTCTTGTCCTCCTAAAATAGCAACTAATCTGTCTAGTCCAAAAGCAAGTCCTCCGTGTGGTGGCGCTCCGAACTGAAAAGCATCCATAAGGAATCCAAATTGTGCTTTGGCTTCTTCTTCGGTAAAACCTAAATATTTAAACATTAATTGTTGCGTTGCTTTATCGTGAATACGAATTGAACCTCCACCTATTTCATTTCCGTTCAAAACCATATCATAAGCATTTGCACGAACTTTACCTGGATTGGTTTCTAATAAGTGCATGTCTTCTGGTTTTGGTGAAGTAAATGGATGGTGCATGGCATGGTAGCGACCACTTTCTTCATCAAATTCTAATAATGGGAAATCTACTACCCAAAGCGGAGCAAATTCGGATGGATTTCTTAATCCTAATCGAGTTGCAACTTCCATACGCAAAGCGCTTAATTGTCCACGAGTTTTATCGGCTGGACCAGAAAGTACAAAAATCATATCGCCAGCTTTAGCTCCAGTATTGGCAGCCCATTTTTTCAAATCTTCTTGGTCGTAAAATTTATCTACGGATGATTTATAAGTTCCATCATCGTTACATTTCACATAAACCATTCCGCTAGCGCCAACTTGAGGGCGTTTTACCCAGTCAATCAAAGCATCAATTTCTTTACGAGTGTAGTTTCCTGCTCCAGGAACAGCAATTCCTACCACTAATTCGGCTGCATTAAATACAGGGAATTCTTTGTGTTGTGCTACTTCGTTTAATTCGCCAAATTCCATTCCGAAACGAATGTCTGGTTTGTCATTTCCGTATGTTTTCATAGCATATTCGTAGGTAATTCTTGGGAATTTATCTACCTCAATGCCTTTTATTTCTTTTAGTAAATGTCTGGTCAATCCTTCAAAAACATTTAAAATGTCTTCTTGTTCTACAAAAGCCATTTCACAATCAATCTGTGTGAATTCTGGTTGTCTGTCAGCACGTAAATCTTCGTCACGGAAACATTTTACAATTTGGAAATATTTATCCATTCCGCCCACCATCAATAATTGTTTGAAAGTTTGTGGAGATTGTGGTAAGGCGTAAAATTGACCTTCGTTCATTCTTGAAGGGACAACAAAATCTCTTGCACCTTCAGGAGTTGATTTAATTAAATAAGGAGTTTCAACTTCACAAAAATCTAAGTCCGAAAGGTATTTTCGTACTTCCATGGCTACTTTATGACGGAAAAGCAAACTGTTTTTTACAGGATTTCTTCTGATGTCAAGGTAACGGTATTTCATACGGATGTCTTCTCCGCCATCAGTTTCGTCTTCGATTGTGAAAGGAGGAGTTAATGCCGCATTCAAAATAGTCATTTCTGTAACTAAAATTTCGATTTCACCTGTTGGGATGTTTTTGTTTTTGGCTTCACGCTCAATAACGGTTCCTTTGACTTGTATTACAAATTCACGACCTAAGGTTTTAGCTAGTTCAAAAACATTTTTTTTGGTACGACTTTCGTCAAAAATCAATTGTGTAATTCCATAACGGTCACGAAGGTCAACCCAATTCATAAAACCTTTATCGCGTGATTTTTGAACCCAACCCGCTAGTGTAACTTCAGTATTAATATGTGAGGCGTTTAATTCGCCACAGTTATGACTTCTATACATGATCTAAATTTTAGATTGCAAAAGTAAACACAAAAAATTAAATTTTATAGAAACTATGCTACTAGATGGAATTTAAAATTAAAACTTTTATTAATGTTTAAATTTCAGCAAGTATTTTCTTTAGATATGGACATAACAATCTGGAAAAGAGTGTTTGTAATTTTTATTTTTTAAATTGATGTTTAAACAACATCTTTCGTTCCTCGTTAAATGGTAATAAATCTTTCGTTTAGATGTATTTTAATCAGAGCGTTAATAAATATGAATCGATTAAAGGGTGCAGTTTTTTTGCTTATTAAGACAATAATTTCAAGGTTTGGTTTGATTGATTCGTCAGAAAAAATGGTTTAATAAAGATTTTGCTCTCCTTTTTTTAGAAATTACAGTTTTTTTTAAAACGCTGACTAGCCCATAAATACTGGCGTTTTTAGTGGTTTCAAAAAATCCCAATGTTAAGTTTTCATCCAATGTTATTAAATTGTTATGTAAAAGTTTTTTAAATGTAAACTAATCTCTAATTTTGATATAGAGATAGGTAAAATATTAAAAACTAACGATATGAAAAAGTATGTAATTTTAGTAGCAGTTTTGTTCACAGGAATGGCATTCGCTCAAGAAACAAAACCAGTATTGGAATCATTTGGAAAAAAAGTAAAAGCAACTTATTTTTTTGAAAATGGTCAAGTGCAACAAGAAGGTTTTTTTGAAAATGGAAAGTTAGAAGGTTTTTGGGTTTCATTCAATGAAGATGGAACGAAAAAATCCTCAGGATTTTATACAAATGGAGTTAAAACTGGTAAATGGTTTTTTTGGTCTCAAAATGACTTAACAGGAGCAAATAGTTTGTGTGAAGTTGATTATTCATATAATACGATAGCTTCAATAAAAAATTGGAAACAAGAAGCGTTAGTAAATAATTAATTGTCATTTAATTGTTTATTTAAAAATACTAAAGCGGCATTTATTTGTCGCTTTTTTTGTTTTATAGAATTTAAATGTTTTGTTTAAAAACATAAAAGCCCGCTAAATAATCTTAGCGGGCTTTTATTATAGTAAGTAAGAATTAAATTGTTTCTTGTTCAAGTTTACTTTGTTTACGGTCTCTTAACCAGTATTTAGTTCTCTTAACTAGGTAGAACATTACTGGAACCATTACTAAAGTCAGAACGGTTGCATAAGTTAAACCAAAGATAATAGTCCAAGCTAATGGTCCCCAGAACATTACGTTATCTCCTCCAAGGAAGATATGCGGATTAAAGTCCGTAATCAATGAGAAGAAGTCAAAGTTCAATCCAATTGCCAATGGAATTAATCCTAAAACTGCTGTCAAAGCTGTCAATAATACGGGACGTAAACGCGATTTACCAGATTCGATAATTACTTCTTTTATTTCTTCAAGAGATAAATCATCATGGCTTTCTAGGTGTTTATCAGCAACTTTTTTGTCTAATAAAAGTACAAAGAAGTCCATCAATACAATTCCGTTTTTCACAACAATTCCAGCAAGAGATATAATTCCCATCATAGTCATTAAGATTACGAAATCCATTCCGGCAATTACATATCCGTAGAAAACACCACTAAAACTCAAAATTACCGTGAATAAAATTACCATCGTTTTTGAAACCGAATTAAACTGTAAAACAATAATAATTGTGATTCCAGCAATGGCTAAAAACAAAGCATACAATAAGAAACTTTGGTTTTTACCTTGTTCTTCTTGAACACCTGAGAAAGAGTAACTAATGTCTTTTGGTAATTGATAGCTTTTCAAATCCGATTGAATTTGTTTTGTTATTTCATCACCATTATATCCAGTTAATACATTCGAATAAATAGTCATTATTCGTTTGTGATTTTTTCTTTTAATCTGGTTGTAAGTTGTTGTTTTTTCAGTTTTAGATATTGCCGAAACAGGAATTTGTACAATTTGACCATTATTTTGATTTCTGAAAGTCAACGATTGATTGAAAAGAATATTTTCGTTTTTTCGTTGATCGTCCTGCATACGCATCACAATATTATAATCATCATCCCCTTCTTTATAAGTAGAAATTTCCTGACCATAAACGGAACGACGTAAAGTAAAACCTAATTGTCCAGTTGAAACGCCCATGCTTCCTGCGTTAACACGGTCAACACTTACTTCTAACTCGGGACTTTGTTTGTTAACATCAATGCTTAATTTTTCAATTCCAGGAATGTTTTTTGAATCAATAAATTTAATCATATCATCTGCTTGTGTAAGCATTTTGTCGTAATCAGTTCCAGTTAATTGAATACTAATTGGATAACCTGCTGGAGGACCATTAGCATCTTTTTCAACTGTAACGGTAGCTCCCGCAATTCCGGTTACTTTCCCTCGAATTTCTTCTAAAATATCAGCAGTATTTATGCCTTGTCTGAATTTGAATTCAGAGAAATTAACGGTTACTTTTCCTTTATATGGCGTTTCAGAAGCAGAACCCGCATCTACATTTGGATTTCCTGCGCCAACACCTACTTGAGAAACAATAGATTCTGCTAAGAAATTTTCATTTGTTTTAGGATCTACATATTTCTGTAAAATAGAGATAACTTGTTTTTCTACAAATAAGGTAGCTTTATTCGTTTTCTCAATGGAAGTTCCTTGTGGATATTCAATATAAGCAATAACTTGATTTGGAATATTGTCAGGGAAAAATAATACTTTTCTCGGGAAAATTCCCAATAAAATAAAGGAGAAAAATAACATTCCGATAATTCCTGCTAAAGCCAACCATGCTTTTCTACCCGTAAGTATTTTTGCCAAAAAGTTCTTGTACTTCTCTTCCATTCTTGGAAAAAAGTCATGTTGAAAATCTTGAGTCCATTGGTATAATTTAATTTTATACAACCACATTAATACCAAGGAAATTATTGCTAAATGCCCAATTGCTTTTGCAAATTTTATATCGTAAACATTTCCAATAAGAACAAAAACTACGGCTACTATCGTAAAAATAATAGAATATAATTTAGCTGATTTTTTAGAAACATTTTTGTCTTCAATAGCCATATAACCGCCTGTCATTGCTGCATTTACAATCATTGCAACAAATAAAGAAGCAGATAAGGTAAACGTCAATGTGATTGGGAAATATTTCATGAATTTACCCATTGTTCCTGGCCATAATAAGAATGGTAAAAATGCCATCAAAGTAGTTGCCGTTGATGAGATTACAGGCCAAGCGATTTCGCCAATACCAACTTTTGAAGCGGTAACTCTGTCCATTCCTTTTTTCATGTTAGCAAATACGTTATCGACTACCACGATACCGTCATCAACTAACATTCCCAATCCCATTACTAATCCAAATAGGACCATCGTATTTAGCGTCAAACCAAAGGCTGAAAGAATACTAAATGCCATTAACATAGAAAGCGGAATTGCAGCTCCTACAAATAACGAGTTACGTAAACCCATTGTAAACATTAATACAATCATTACCAGCACAATACCAAAAATAATGTGGTTTGATAATTCACTTACTTGGTGTTCAACTCTTGAGGATTGATCGTTAGAAAGTGTTAGTTTTAAGTTAGAAGGTAAATAAGATTTTTTAGCGTTTTCTAATTTTTCTTTTACTTGCTCAATGGCAGAAATCATGTTTTGATTGGAACGTTTTTTCACGTTTAGCATCACAACTTCATTTCCTTTTTCGCGAGCGTAAGTTGTTTTTTCTTTCTCCTTAAACGAAATTTTAGCAATGTCTTTTAAGTAAACTGCTCCGCCAAAAGATTTTACAATGATGTTCTCTAATTCTTTAGGGTCTTTAATTTCCCCGATGATTCTAATGTTGTTTCTAGAACCTTGAGAAACTAGATTTCCTCCAGAAAGAGTCATGTTTTCGTTTTTGACAGCCATTTGGATTTCATCAAAAGTCACCTGTGCTGCTGTCATTTTGAAGATGTCAACTGCAATTTCAACTTCTTTGTCATCTACACCAAGAATGTCAACTTTCTTAACTTCTGCAATTTCTTCAATATCATCTTGAAGTAATTCACCATACTTTTTAAGCTGTTGCGTAGTGTAATTTCCTTGTAAGTTGATATTCAAAATTGGCACTTCTTCCGAAATGTTTAATTCGAAAACATTCGGCTCTACCTTACTTCCGTTGTCCATACTAGGCCAATCTGTATCGGCTTTAGCATTATCAACTTTATCTTTAATTCTGTTTTTTGCTTCTTCGATAGAAACATCATCAGAAAACTCAGCGATAATCATTCCGTAATCTTGAAATGAACTTGAAGTTACTTTATCAACTCCACTGATGTTTTTGATTTCTTTTTCTAAAGGTTTGATGACCAATTTTTCTACGTCTTCAGCTGAATTTCCTGGGAAAACAGATGAAATGTAAACTTTGTTTTCGATGATTTCTGGAAAATCTTCACGAGGCATTGTTATGTAGGCGATAACACCTGTAATAACAATTAATAAGGTCAAGATGTAAACGGTAACTCGGTTATCAACAGCCCAGCTGGATATTCCGAATTCTTTATTTTGGTGACTCATATATTTTATTTTATTGAGGTTGTGTCCTAATTAGAAATTTAATTTCATTCCGTCTGAAATAGTGTTTACACCTTCCGTAACTACGATATCATTTGCAGATAATCCGCTTAAAATTTCAGTTGCGTTATTAGAAGATTGTCCTACAGTAACGATAACTTTTTTAGCGACTCCTGTAGTAGCGGTAGCGTTTGTAACGATGTAAACAAAGTTGTTTTTATCGCCATCTTCTTGAACTACATTTGTAGGAACTACAACAGCGTTTTTAGAAGTATAATCTACAATTTTAAGTTTTGCTACTTGGTTTGGTCTCAACAAATTTTCTTTGTTAGGTACAGAAACTTCAATGCTGAACGTTCTGTTGTTTGGATTGATGTTGTTAGCTACTTGTCTAATTCTACCCGTGTAGGTTTTGTTTAATGAAGTTAAATACACATCAACATTTGTTCCTGTATTTAGTTTTCCAATGTAAGTTTCTGGTACTGATGTTGAAACATACATATTGTTTAGATTTACAATTCTCATTAAACCTTGTCCTGGTCCAACTACTTGTCCTCTTTCGATTAACGTTTCGTCAATTACACCTGAAAAAGGAGCTATTATTTTAGTTTTAGCCAATTGAGCATTAATTTGAGAAACCGCTTTTTGTTGGCTAACCATATTAGTTTGCGCTTGAAGATATTGAATTTCTGAACCAATTTTTTGATCCCACAAACGTTTTTGTCTTTCAAATGTAGTTTTTGCTAATGCTAATTGTGATTGAACTTGTGCTAATTGTTGGCTCAAACCACCATCATCAATTGTTCCTAATACTTGACCTTTGCTAACTCTTTGCCCAGCAGTTACATTCAATGAAGTTAGTATTCCTGAGAATTGAGGATAAATAATAAGATTCTCTTTTGTTTGTACATTTCCTTGAACTTCAAGATAGTGACTAAAAACAGTGTCTTTTACAGTAACTACGGAAACTAAAGCTTCTTCTACTTTGGCTGTTTCTAAAGTTGCTAAAGCAGCATCAATTTTTGTTATTTGAGCTTGTAATTCCGCTCTTTTTGCTTTGATTGAAGTAAGATTTTTTGAAGCTAATAAAGTGTCAATATTAGTATTAGTTTCTTTATCTGAACACGAGATTAAGAAAATAGATAGCGCGGTGAATAATAGTAATTTTTTGGTCATATTTATAGTATTGATTTTTTGTAATTTTTGCGTTGATTTCATAAGTATATCTTTTATGTGGCTCATTATATTTTGTTTATTACTTTTTCTAAGCTGGCTTTTTTATTGATAATTTCAACCATCGTTTGTAAGTATTTTTGTTGTGCGGCATACAATTGACGTTGTGCATCATTAAAATCGAAACTAGAAGACAATCCTTCTGTAAATTTTATTTGCTGTTTTTTCTCAATGCGTTCAGCTAGACTCAAATTAGTTTTTGCTGTTTCGTATTCTTCAATGCTGAATTCATATTCGCTTTTTGCATTGGCATATTGCAGTTTCAATCTTTGTTCTGTTTCTGTTAATTGTGTTTTTGCTTTGTCTAATGCTATTTTAGCTTGTTGTGCTCTAGCTGTTCGTGCTAAACTGCTGAATATTGGCACATTTAAGCTTATTCCAAGATTAGAATAGTTAAGCCATTTTTGGTTTTGAGTAAAAAATTGGAATTGATTTCCGAAGGCATTATATCCAAAATTTATATTAGCAGATAAAGTAGGTAGCGCTTTGCTTTTTTCTAATTTCAGTTCTAATTCTTTTTGTTGTTGAAAGTTTTGAGCCATTTGGTAATTAATGTTATTGGCAACATTAAAACCAGTTTGAGAAAAAGCCATATCTAAATTACTAATAGTCAAATTATCTAGCTTATCTGTTAGTTTTAAATCAGCGTCAATGTCAATTCCTAATGCTATTTTTAGCATTTTATATGAAACATCTAACAATCTTTTGTTGTAGTTTATATTGCTATTAATCGAAGTAAGGGTGATTTGAAGTTGTTCTACATTCTCTTCTTCTATTAATCCATTTTTAAATGTTTCTTTAGTGTCAAATAATGTTTTTTCTAAAGTCGCTTTGTTTTTCTCCAGAATATTAATTCCTTCTTCGGCTAACAAAACATTTCCGTATGCATTGATAACCATTTCTTTAGTGTCAATGTCTGTTTTTTGTTTTGCGTTTTCATAATATTTCAAATACGTTTTTGAAGCTTGTAAAGCAACAATATAAGAACCATCAAATAACAATTGACTCAAGGTTGCTCTAGCAGTCATATTGTGTCTAGTTCCAAAAGCTACTTCCATAAACTCTCCTTTATTTCCACCAAAAAATTCAGCAGGAATTAAAGATTTTTGCAATTCAATATTGTTTTGATAATCTAAACTACTGTTTATCTGTGGCAAACCCATTGCAGTAGTTTCCCATTTTTTCTTTTTAGCAGATTCTATATCGCGACCTGCATTGATAGCGCTGTAATTGTTGATTAAAGCATGTGTTATTGCTTGTTCTAAACTAAAAGAATAGCTTTTTGTTGCTGGATTCTCTGTGTTAGTATTGTTCGATTCTTGCGACTTTGCTGTAATTGCAAAAGTTAAGAAGGTGATTAAAATTATTTTTTTCATTGATTGATGTTTAGGTATTAAAATGTTGTAATTGTTTCTCTAGTTCTATGACGCCTTTAGGAGTGGCCATTGCTCTGGTATGATATTCTAATGCTTCTAATTCGAGTCTTTTTGCCTCTTTCTCGGAGCTAGTATTTCCGTTGATGCTAAAAATCAGAGTGTAGTAGAACGAAACATAGGTTTCTATATTTAGTTCCTTACGGTATAATTCCTGCTGGATGCCTTTCTCAATGTTTTGTTTAAAGACCATATTGCATTCGTTTACTTCTCTTGACATTACCGTATTATAAATTTCTGGATAATGCTTTTTTAACTGATAAACTGGAGAGGTATCTCCTGCTTTGAACATTTCTTTGAACATTTTTCTGATTTCAAAGTTTTCCTCAATTGCATTATGGTTTCGAGCTACAATGGTATCAATACTTTGATGCACAGCTTTATGTACTTCGGCAGTACTTTCTTCTATCAGTACTTCTTTATTGCAAAAATATTTGTAAATCGTTTTTTTTGAAATACACATTTCGCAAGCGATGTCATCCATGGTGACACTCTTAAAGCCTAACTTTAAAAAAAGATCGGTCGCTTTTGCTATAATTTTACTTCTCATTTTGTTTATTCTTATTCAGTTTAAGACAGTTTTCTGCTTAAATCGTTTGCAAATATAGAAAGGAAACTTTTAATACCAAAAAAGTTTCCAATGTTTTTTTGATAATTTAATAGTAAGCTAATAAAAACTTGAAATCAGTAAGGATTTGGAAACCTATAATTCATATTTGAATTGTATATTTGGGCATTTTTGCACCAAAGTCCAAAAGAGACGAACGTGTCAAGTAAACTTGAATATAATTTTATGCATTCAATACAACAATACCAGGAATTTATTGCTACTTATTTACAAGCGCAACACAGAGACAAAGAGCCTAAGAATTTATACGACCCAATTCATTACATATTAGGACTAGGAGGGAAACGAATGCGTCCTGTTTTAACTTTAATGAGTGCAGAGATTTTTGATACGGATTATCAAAAGGCATTGCCTGCTGCATTAGCAGTTGAAGTTTTTCATAATTTTTCGTTAGTTCACGATGATATTATGGATGATGCTCCTTTGCGAAGAGGAAATCCAACGGTTCATGAAAAGTGGAATATTAATACCGGAATTTTGTCTGGTGATGCCATGTTAATTTTGGCTTACCAATATTTTGAACAATACCAACCTAAAATATTCAGAAAGCTAGCGAAGTTGTTTAGTAAAACTGCTTTAGAGGTTTGTGAAGGGCAACAATGGGATGTGGATTTTGAAACCCGAAATGATGTTACGATTCCCGAATACCTTAAAATGATTGAATATAAAACAGCTGTTTTAGTTGCTGCAGCCATGAAAATGGGCGCTATTATTGCTGAAACTTCAAAGACAAATTCAGGTTTGATTTATGACTTTGGATTAAATTTAGGATTGGCATTTCAGTTGCAAGATGATTATTTAGATGCTTTTGGAAATCCTGAAACTTTTGGAAAACAAGTAGGAGGAGATATTATTGAAAACAAAAAAACCTATCTTTATCTTAAGGCGGTCGAATTTGCAGTAGGCGCTGAGAAAGATAAATTGGTACATTTATTTTCAAATCAGCCAGAAGATAGTTCAGAGAAAATTAATCTAGTGAAAGAAATATTTAATAGCACTGGAGCTTCAAAGGCAACGCAACAAGCTATTCAAGAATATACTTTTAAGGCTTTTAAAACATTAGAAGAAATGAATATTGATGCTGATAAAAAAGCGATGTTACGCGCTTTTGGTGAAAACCTAATGGGTAGAAAAGTATAAAATAATCACAATAAAATTTTAACTATTAATAGCAATTTTGAAAAATTGAATTGATATTGACATTGAATTTAACACTATGTTTATAGCCCCACAAAATACGGACTTACTTCTTACTGAGGCTACAGGTGAAAACTTGTATTTAAAATTGATTGAACAAATCAATAAAGATTTTAATTTAGCCAATGAAGGAATAGATTTTCCTATTAGTATTTCTCCTGAAGAACTGAAAATTCAGCTTCATGAAAAAATATACCGACTCATTCAATATAAGTTTGCTGAATACCTCAATTTGCTTTATATCATTGATGTTTCTGAGGATGAAATAAAAAAATTAGACGGTTCGGATTTGGTTATATTAGCAGAACAAGTAGTTTATTTGCTTCTCAAAAGAGAATGGCAAAAAGTCTGGTTCCGAAATAAATTCCGCTAATAAGTTTGACTTTGTAAAGGGTCTGTGAATTAAAAATAAACTCTTACAAAAGGCATAAAAGCACTACCATAAATATTATTTTGGTTGTTCAAAACATTGTAGCGCGCTCCTATAGTTGCGTTACCAGATCGATAACCAGCACCTAAAAACAATGCGGTGTTCCAATAATCCTGTGAACTACTATTTGAGCCAATTAGGTTTACATTAACTCTTAATTCTTCAAGTTCAACTGAAAGTTGGATTTCTGGCAATGGATTAAGTAACCCAATAAGACTACCTCCATATAAATTTGACGCATAAGAATCTTTTTGCTTCAAATATTTGTATTGAGCTCCAATTCCGAGTGAGATATACTCATTGAAATTGTAAATTGCACTCGGTGCCACAGTTATATCTGTGTATCCGGAGCCAAAACCTAATCCTAATCCACCTCCAAATTGTATTTTATCCCTAAAATTATTGGAAGACTTTGATTGAAATGTATTTTGTTGAGCTAATGCCACAGTTGAGAAAAATAGCGCTGCAAAAATCAAAAAAGAACTTGAAATGGATAAAAAACGATTTTTTCTCATCATTATGTGGTTTATTTAACAAATATTTACGTAAAAGTACGTAAAAAATTGATTTATATATATTCGTTTATTGTACTTTTGTCAATCTATTAAATAAAAAGCACAT
The DNA here is from genome assembly GCA_963512955.1 of uncultured Flavobacterium sp. Lineage (GTDB taxonomy): Bacteria > Bacteroidota > Bacteroidia > Flavobacteriales > Flavobacteriaceae > Flavobacterium. The sequence continues at coordinate 37,704 of CAUPOP010000029.1, forward strand.
TAATTAATATTATGGATAGGTTTTCATTTTTAAACGCAGCACATACAGAATTTTTTGCACAATTATACGATCAATATTTAGAAAATCCAGATAGCGTAGAGCCAAGTTGGAGAAGTTTTTTCCAAGGTTTCGATTTTGGGATGGCAACTTATAATGACGAAAACCCTGTAACTTATATTGCAAATGTAGCCTCTGGAAATGTAGAAGGCCCAGTTGTATCTGAAAAACTCCAAAAAGAGTTTAATGTTTTGAAATTAATCGATGGATATAGATCTCGTGGTCATTTGTTTACTAAAACAAATCCTGTCAGAGAAAGAAGAACATCGTCACCAACATTAGATATTACTAATTTTGGACTTTCAGCAGCAGATTTAAATACTGTTTTTGATGCTGCAAAGGTAATTAAAATTGAACCTTGTTCGCTTCAAAAAATCATTGGTCATCTTGAAAACATTTATTGTCAGCATATTGGAGTTGAGTATATGTATATACGAAATCCAGAAGTGGTGGAATGGATTCAAGATAAAATTGGGGTAAATGATAACCAACCTAATTTTTCAACTGACGAAAAGAAAGCAATTCTTAATAAATTAAATCAAGCGGTTTCTTTCGAAAACTTTTTGCATACTAAATATGTAGGACAAAAACGTTTCTCACTTGAAGGAGGAGAGTCTATCATCCCAGCACTTGATGCTTTAATTGAAAAAGCTGCCGAAAAAGGAGTAGAGCAGTTTGTAATGGGAATGGCTCACCGTGGTCGTTTGAATGTTTTGGCAAATATTTTCGGAAAATCTACTCAAGATATTTTTAGCGAATTTGACGGTAAAGATTATGATCAAGAATATTTTGATGGAGATGTTAAGTACCATTTAGGACTTACAGCTGATAAAAAAACAAGTACAGGAAAAAGTATCAATATTAATTTAGCTCCAAACCCTTCGCACTTAGAAACTGTAGGTGCGGTAATTGAAGGAATTACAAGAGCAAAACAAGAAAAATATTTTCCAGATGATTTCTCAAAAGTATTGCCTATAGCCGTTCACGGTGATGCTGCAATCGCTGGACAAGGAATTCTATACGAAATTGTGCAAATGGCACAATTAGATGGATATAAAACAGGAGGAACAATCCATATTGTAATTAACAACCAAGTAGGTTTTACAACGAATTATTTAGACGCACGTTCTTCTAAATATTGTACAGACGTTGCTAAAGTTACATTGTCGCCAGTATTGCACGTTAATGCAGATGATGCGGAAGCGGTTGTTCATGCCATGTCATTCGCATTAGATTATAGAATGCAATTTGGTTCAGACGTATTTATAGATTTATTAGGATACAGAAAATATGGTCATAACGAAGGTGATGAACCTCGTTTTACACAACCTGTATTGTATAAAATCATCGCTAAACATCAAAATCCAAGAGACATTTACGCAGCTAAATTATTAGAGCAAGGTGTAATTGATAGCAATTTTGTAAAAGATTTAGAATCAACATACAAACAAGATTTAGATGATAACCTTCAGGCATCTCGTAAAAAAGACCTTACCATAATTACTCCTTTTATGAGAAATGAGTGGAAAGGATTTGAGCAAGTGACTGATACGCAAATGTTGGAAAGCGTAAATACATCCTATCCGAAAGAGGGGCTTATTTCGATTGCAAATGTAATTTGTAACCTTCCAACAGATAAAAAGTTCATTAGTAAAATTCAAAAACTAATCAACGACAGAAAAACTATGGTTTTTGAAACCAACAAGTTAGACTGGGCTATGGCAGAACATTTAGCATATGGTTCCTTGTTAAAAGAAGGATACGATGTGCGTATTTCTGGACAAGATGTTGAACGTGGTACATTCTCACACCGTCATGCTGTTGTAAAGGTAGAAGATTCTGAGGAAGAAGTAACATTGTTAAATACACTTGAAGATGCAAAAGGTAAATTCCATATCTATAATTCACTTTTGTCAGAATATGGAGTTTTAGGTTTTGATTATGGGTACGCTTTAGCAAGTCCAAAAACATTGACTATCTGGGAAGCACAATTTGGAGATTTCAGTAATGGAGCTCAAATTATGATTGACCAATATATTTCTTGTGGAGAAGACAAATGGAACAATCAAAACGGAATTGTTTTATTATTGCCACACGGTTATGAAGGACAAGGAGCAGAACACTCTTCAGCTAGAATGGAACGTTACCTACAACTTTGTGCTAGACATAATATGTATGTAGCTGATTGTACAACGCCAGCTAACTTTTTTCACTTGTTGAGAAGACAAATGAAAACGACTTTCCGTAAACCACTTGTAGTATTTACACCAAAAAGTTTGTTGCGTGATCCAAGAGTTCTTTCTCCTATTGAAGATTTTGCAACAGGAAGTTTCCAAGAAACATTTGATGATGAAACCGTGAATAAAGCAGAAGTTAAAACATTAGTTTTCTGTACCGGTAAATTCTATTATGACATCACCGCCGAAAGAGAAAATAACGGACGCAAAGACGTAGCTGTAGTTAGAATCGAACAATTGTTCCCTTTACCAGTAGAGCAACTAAAAGCGATTATAGCTAAATATCCAAACGCAGATGATTATGTTTGGGCACAAGAAGAACCTAAAAACATGGGTGCTTATAGTTATATGTTGATGAATTTTGATTTAGTAAAATGGAGATTGGCTTCGCTTAAAGCATATGCAGCACCGGCCTCAGGAAGTTATACTAGAGCAAAACGTCGTCAGGCTGATGCCATTCGAATGGTATTTGATAAAAATTTATTTAGATAAAAATTGTTTCAGGTTTGAAGTTGTATAGTTTGAACCAAATTAAAATTTAAAATTCATAATTTAAAATAATAGAACATGATTTTAGAAATGAAAGTCCCATCACCAGGGGAATCTATAAAAGAAGTTGAAATTGCAACATGGTTAGTAAAAGATGGTGACTATGTAGAAAAAGACCAAGCCATAGCTGAGGTTGATTCAGATAAAGCAACATTAGAATTGCCAGCAGAAGCTAGCGGAATAATTACCTTAAAAGCAGAAGAAGGTGATGCAGTTGCCGTTGGAGCAGTAGTTTGTCATATTGATACAGCTGCAGCAAAACCAACTGGTTCAGCTCCGGCTCCTGCAGCAGCAGTTGTGGAAGCGCCAAAGGCTGAAGTAAAAGTAGAAGCTCCTGCAGCAGCACCAGTTGCAGCAGCAACATATGCTTCAGGAACACCTTCTCCAGCAGCTAGAAAAATATTAGATGAAAAAAATATCGCTCCAGCTTCTATAATAGGAACAGGAAAAGATGGAAGAATCACTAAAGATGATGCTGTAAATGCAGTACCATCTATGGGAACTCCAACTGGAGGTTCTCGTGGTACTGAAAGAACAAAATTATCAATGTTACGTCGTAAAGTTGCGGAAAGATTAGTTGCTGCTAAAAATGATACGGCCATGTTAACTACTTTCAATGAAGTAAACATGACACCAATCAATACGTTGCGTAACGAATACAAAGACGCCTTCAAAGCGAAACACGGTGGAATAGGGTTGGGTTATATGTCTTTCTTTACAAAAGCGGTAACAAGAGCTCTACAATTATATCCAGATGTGAACTCTATGATGGACGGAGATTATAAAATAGGATATGATTTCTGTGATATTTCAATTGCAGTTTCTGGACCAAAAGGATTAATGGTTCCTGTAGTTCGTAATGCTGAAAATTTGACTTTCCGTGGTATTGAAGCTGATATTAAACGTTTAGCAATTAAAGCTCGTGATGGGCAAATTACAGTTGATGATATGACTGGAGGAACATTTACTATTACTAATGGTGGTGTTTTTGGGAGTATGTTATCTACTCCAATTATCAATCCACCACAATCAGGAATTTTAGGAATGCACAATATTATTGAGCGTCCTATTGCTGTAAATGGTAAAGTAGAAATTCACCCAATGATGTACGTAGCACTTTCTTATGATCACAGAATTATTGATGGTCGTGAGTCAGTAGGATTCTTAGTTGCTGTAAAAGAAGCATTAGAAAATCCAGTAGCATTATTGTGTGATAACAATCCTAAAAAAGCATTTGAATTGTAATTCAATAAACACATAAATAGCAAATCCGTTTAGAGCTTTTTCTAAACGGATTTTTTGTTTATTTGTCTTTCTAATCAATACTATTTATGGCGTCAAATAAAAAACAAGCTGCTATCGGCTTTATCTTCATTACTATGTTAATTGATATAATAGGTTGGGGTATTATTATTCCAGTTATCCCAAAATTGATTAAAGAGTTAATTCATGGAGATGTTAGTGAGGCGGCAAAATATGGCGGCTGGTTAACATTTGCGTATGCGATAACCCAATTTATATTTGCGCCTTTAATAGGTAATTTGAGTGATAAATTTGGGCGTAGACCCATAATTCTAATTTCGCTTTTTGCATTTTCGCTAGATTATATTTTGTTAGCACTTGCCCCAACGATTACATGGTTGTTTATAGGAAGAATAATTGCAGGATTAACAGGAGCAAGTATTTCAACTGCTTCGGCCTATATAGCCGATGTAAGTACGCCAGAGAATAGAGCTAAAAACTTCGGAATGATTGGTGTGGCTTTTGGGTTAGGATTTATAATTGGGCCTCTTATAGGAGGCGGATTGGGACATTACGGATCTAGGCTGCCGTTTTATGCAGCTGCCGTTTTGTGCTTGCTGAATTTCCTTTACGGTTATTTTATTTTGCCTGAATCATTATCAAAAGAAAATAGAAGAACCATTAATTTAAAAAGAGCCAACCCAATTGGTGTTTTTTTAAATTTAAAGAAATACCCTTCTCTTTATGGATTGTTAATTGCGTTGTTTTTGATTTACGTTGCGGCTCATGCGGTTGAAAGTAACTGGAGTTATTTTACGATGTACAAATTTAGTTGGGATGAAAAAATGGTTGGAATTTCGTTGGGTGTAGTAGGGGTTTTGGTGAGTCTTGTTCAAGGAGGTTTGATACGATGGACTAGTCGAAAACTAGGGAATGAAATAAGTATTTATGTTGGAATGGCTTTGTATACCCTCGCCATGTTTTTGTTTGCTTTTGTTTCAGAAAGCTGGATGATGTTTCTCTTTTTGATTCCGTATTGTCTTGCTGGAATCGCAGGTCCTGCATTGCGAGCTATAATTTCAAATCATGTTTTGCCGTCAGAACAAGGCGAAATTCAAGGCACAATTGCGAGTTTAATGAGTGCTGCAACTATTATTGGACCGCCAGTAATGTCAAGTCTTTTTTATTATTTTACACATAAAGAATCGCCATTTGAATTTGCGGGAATGCCATTTATTCTCGGAGGTTTTTTAATGATGATTAGTGGTATTGTTGCTTATTTTTCTTTGAAAAAGTATGGCACTTCAAATACAGACAATGATTAAAGTAATCAAAAATTTTTGCCTTTCATTAAGAATATGGGTTACAAAAAGTTTGTACGGTTTGATATAGATATTTCAATTGCGGTTCCCGAACCAAATGAATTAATATTTTCTATAGTTCGTGATGCTGAGAATTTGACTTTCCGTATTTGCTAAATTTTTTTTACGGTATTCTTTGTTTTTTAGTTTTAAAAAAACATAAAATATATTTTTATTGCTAATTATTTGTAAAAAAATAATTCAATACTACAACATCACCACAACATTCCTAATAAAACGATTTAATATTTTTAAAATATTTATCGAAATAGTTTATTCTAATCCCCAATATAGCCTTAGTTTCAATGGGGTGGTTCTCAAATATCTCAAATGTATAGTTTTAACATAGCTCCTATTTTATTTTCAAAAATAATTCAATTCTATATTTGAGAATAATTAAACAACTAAATATTATGAGAAAAATTACTTTAACTTTTTTCCTTTTTTTATTTGAAATAGGTTTTTCACAAAGTGCCCCTATTACATTTGAATCAGGAGAACCTGGTTCAACCTGGACGTTTACGACATTTGAGAATGGTGGTGGATTAGGATATGAAAAAGTAGCGAATCCTGATGCATCTGGAATTAATACCTCTGCAACAGTTGCTAAATTTACAGCACTTACTACTGCTGCTGGAGCAGCTCCGTGGGCAGGATGTGAAACCCAGCATGGTTCTGATATCGGAACTTTTACATTGACTACTAGTAACAGTACGATTA
>CAUPOP010000030.1:0-42475 GCA_963512955.1 uncultured Flavobacterium sp.
CTAGTGTTTCTGCGAATCTCTTTAATGTAATTTTCAGTTGTTTGCTTTCTTGGTGTTTTCATAATAATTCAAATTTAAGGATTTTGAAAACACTCTCTTAGTTTTGACTTAAATCAGTACACTTTTTGCTGACGATTTACAGTTTTAAATAAAATCATTACTATCAAAAGAAATATTAATGGAGTAAGTCCGAATCAGATGTTGTTGATTTACAAATATTTCGGATTTCATTATTACAGTAATAAGCTAATTAGAAGCCGTAGCTGGGAAAACAAATTACTTGGTATTTATCATTATCAAATATTAGAATACAAAATCAAAACTGGTTATATAAGACCTAATATTTATGTGAAGAATAAATTTTTGAAGTCAAATGCGCTAATTGCTGTAATTTCACTTTCTGATCAAAAATTTGATTTTTTAAGCAACTATAAGAAAAAAATATCAACTGCTGATGAACTAAAAATTCTTGATATAATTTATCAAAAAAAATCTTCATTACCTCAAAAAATCAATGAATGGTTATATAATGAAAATACCTCTATAGCCATATTAGCAATCAAATTAATGATTAGATATAGAGAATCCCTAAATATTTCTCAAATCACCTACTTATTAAGTCACCCAGACAAAACGGTACGAAAAGAAACCTTGCTTGCTATTAGAAATTTATATGTAACAGAAGCTAATAGCGTTTTGATAGACTATTACAAAACTGAAACTTATAAAAGAAATAAAATTTCGGCTCTAAAAACATTTGGTGCTATAGGTAATACCGAAACTAAAAATTTTATTTCTAGTCTTCTTCAAGAAGAAAAAAATTTAGATCTGAAATTTGAAATGGTTCATTGTATTCATAAAATAGATAGGAAGTTTTTCAAAAACTATACCGTAGAAGATGAATCCGAAAATGACATCGTTAGTAGAATTGTTTTACATGTTAATAATCCATACTTAAATTGAATACATTAGAAAATATTATAAAAACCTACGAAATTTATATTTCTTATTACTCGATAAGTTATATCATTTTCTATTTGCTTTTAGCCATTTTATCTTGGACAGCAATCAAGAAATATTACAAATCCAAATACTTCTTATTAAAAGAAATATTAGTTAAATCGAATCATGCTATTGGGGTTTCTATTATTGCTCCCGCATTCAACGAAGAAGCTACTATTGTATATAATGTCAAATCATTACTCTTTCAGGAGTATCCTAAATTTGAAGTTGTTATTGTAAATGATGGAAGCACGGATACAACACTCGAAAAACTAATCCAAGAATTTAGTCTTGTAAAAGTTGATTTTTTTTATCAGGAAAAAATAATAACACAAACTGTAAGAGGCCATTACAAATCAACAAACCCTATATACTCTAAACTTTTAGTTGTAGATAAAGAAAACGGAAAAAGTAAAGCTGATGCGTCAAATGCAGGCATAAATTCAGCAAAATATGGTCTTTTTGTATGCACAGATGTGGATTGTATTTTAAGAAAAGATACCATTTCAATGCTAGCAAAGCCTTTTATCGAAAACACCGAAAAAGTAATTGCTACAGGAGCAGCAATCCGAATATCTAATTCATGTGAATTTAAAGATGGAATGCTCTACAAATCGCATTTTCCTGACAACTTTTTTGCTAGATTTCAAGAACTTGAGTATATACGTTCTTTCTTGTTTGGAAGAATGGCTTGGAGTAAAATAAATGGTTTACTTCTTGTTTCTGGTGGTCTCGGAATGTTTGACAAGGAAACGGTCATTGAAGCTGGTGGATATTGGCACAAATCTCTTGGGGAAGATATGGAGTTGATAACACGTATGAGAAAACTCATGCATGAAAAAAAAGAAAAATTCTTAATAATTTACATCCCTGAATCACTTTGCTGGACAGAAGTTCCCGCAAGTAGGACGGTATTTCTAAGACAACGTGTGCGCTGGGCTAGAGGACTAATCCAAACTTTATATTTACATAAAAACGTCTTTTTAAATCCAAAATACGGAACAACAGGGCTACTTATATTTCCTTATTATTTCTTTTTTGAATTTGCTGTTCCTGCCATAGAATTTGTTGGATTACTTGTATTGTTATTAGATTTCTTGTTTTTTAATCTGAATTATCATTTTTTACTGATTGGAACTTCATTTGTGTATCTGTTTTATATTACAATTACATTAGTTTCTGTGTTATTAGATCAGTTGATATACAAACATTATACTGGAATTAAAGAAGTACTTATTTTGTTAGTTATGGTATTTGTAGAACCTTTTGTTTTCCACCCATTAAACGTATATGCTTCTATAAAAGGATATTGGCATTTCTTTAACCAAAAAGAACAAAATTGGGGAGCTCAAGTTCGACAAGGTTTTAATATTTCAACAGAAAATTCATGAAAAAAGTATTATTTATTTTATCCGCTTTTATGTTTAGCCTAAATAGTTCTGCTCAAAAAATTGACACGGATAGTTTATTGGTAAAAACATCTTATGAATTAAATACCAACAAAAATTACGAGAAAGCGATACAGATGGGGCACTTAGGTATCAAAAAAGCTCCTGATTATCTTGATTTTCATTTGATTTTAGGCCGAAGCTACATGTTAACTAAACAAGCGGATAGCGCCCGTTTTTATTTGAATCATGTTATAGACAAAAATCCTAAATATAAAGATGCTTTTTTATATTTAACTAAATTGGAAATTGAAGAAAAAAACAGTCCAAATGCAAATGTTACTGCGGACAAAGCATTGCAATTTTATCCAGAAGATAAAGATTTTTATATCTTAAAATTACAAGCAATATCTTTAGAAAATGATGAAGAAAAAACGGTTTCTTTTCTTACTAATTTGACTAAAAAATACCCAACTGATTCTGATTTACAACAGCAGTTGATAGAATTAAAATACAAATCTGTTTCGGATCGTCTTGGTATAAATTATAATATAACCACTTTTGACAGAGATGGAATAGGTCCTTGGCATTTATTAGGGGTACAATATGTAAGGGAACGCAAGAAATTATCGCTTATAGGAAGGCTAAATTATGCTGACAGACATTCGCTTGGTAGTAGCATTAATTCAGGTGTTCAATATGAACTTGAAACGTATTTTAAGAACAATAAAAAAAGTTATTCCAATGCAAATTTATCTTTTAGTAACGCCACAGTGTTTCCAAAATTAAGACTTTCGTATTCATACTATCATAATTTAAATAAAGGTTGGGAAAGTGATATTGGTATGCGATATACAAAAACAACAGATAAAAATTTATACGCTGGTGTTATTGGACTTAGTAAATATATAGGTTCTTATTGGTTGAATTTCAAATCATACTGGCAATCAGATGAAGACAAAATACATCCTGCATTTACTGCCACCGCTAGATATTATTTTGACACTAAATATGATTATTTTACAATATTAGCAGGATACGGAACATCTCCTGACGAAAGAGCTTTATCCGATCAATTGCAACAACGAATCGCTTTAAATTCATATCGAATTGGCGTTGGATATTATAAAATCTTATTTGATCATTTCTGCACTGGTATACAAACAGGGCTTAATCATCAGGAATATATTCCAAATAATTTTCAAAACGAAATTGATTTATCGCTTTCTTTCCAATATAAATTTTAAAAACAACATCAAGCAAAAGCAAATTACTATACTATGAAAAAAATATTAATAATTGAAGATGATAATTTGATAATCAAAATTCTAGAATTTATTTTAGAAAGAGAAGGTTACGAAATCTTCATCTCAAAAGATGGTAATGACGGTATAAATAAAATAGGTGAAATTGAACCTGATTTGATTATTACAGATATTATGATGCCTTATAAATCAGGTTTAGAAATAACTGCATATTCTAAAAAAAACTATCCCACTATTCCTGTTATAATAGTTTCGGCATTAGGTAAAGAGGACTTAACTGTAATTGAAGGATTCAAATTAGGTGTAGATGATTTTATCGCTAAACCATTTAATCCTATTGAATTAGTCTTGAGAGTTAAACGTTTTGTTTAGCAATTGTTTTACCTAAAAAATACAACAATACAATAGCAGCGCCAGCATCCTCATAAAAATCGTATCTTTGCAAAAAATATAAGCAAATGACTACTTTTGAACAATTCAACCTTCCTAAATCTGTACAAAAAGCAATAGATGAATTAGGATTTAAAACGCCCACTCCTATTCAGGAAAAATCTTTTTCTGTAATAATGTCTGGACGCGATATGATGGGGATTGCGCAAACAGGTACTGGAAAAACTTTTGCTTACTTATTACCACTATTAAAGTTATATAAATTTACACCTACCAATACTCCAAAAATCGTTGTTCTTGTACCTACGCGTGAATTAGTTGTACAAGTTGTTGAAGAAGTGGAAAAATTGACAAAATACATGTCAGTTAAAACATTAGGAATTTATGGTGGTGTTAATATAAATACACAAAAAAAAGCAGTTTATGAAGGGGTTGACATCCTTGTAGGAACACCCGGAAGAACCATGGATTTAGCTCTTGATGCTGTGGTTCGATTTGACGAAACTCAAAAATTAGTTATTGATGAATTTGACGAAATGTTGAATTTAGGTTTTCGAACACAATTAACTGCGCTTTTGGCAATGATGAAAACCAAACGCCAGAACATCCTTTTTTCTGCAACTATGACAGATGAAGTTGATGCCGTTTTGAATGATTTCTTCGATTATCCAGAAGAAGTTACTCTTTCTGCCTCAGGAACACCATTGGAAAATATCAAACAAATTACATATAATGTTCCAAATTTTAATACCAAAGTAAATCTATTAAAACATTTACTAGCAACTAACGAAGACATGAGTCGCGTGCTGGTTTTTGTTAATAACAAGAAAATTTCAGACATGCTTCATGACCGAATTGAAGAAGATTTTGAAGGTCAGTTTGGAGTAATCCATTCTAATAAATCTCAAAATTATCGTTTGAGTACGATGGCTGAATTCCAAGAAGGAAATTTACGTGGACTTATTACTACTGATATCATGGCTAGAGGATTAGATATTTCTAATATCACTCATGTTGTCAATTTTGAAATGCCAGAATTACCAGAATTATACATGCACAGAATTGGTAGAACTGGTCGTGCTGATGCAACAGGAACTGCCGTAAGCTTTATAACTCCTCGCGAAGAAGAAGCTAAAGTTGAAGTTGAAGTACTGATGAATATGGAATTAGACATGGAGCCGTTTCCAGAAGAAGTTGAAGTTTCTATCAAGTTAATTGAACCTGAAAAAGACAGACAGCCCGTTAAGTTTCTAATGAAAAAAGTTAAACTGGAAGGCGAAGGTGCTTTTCATGAAAAAGACAAGAAAAACAAAAAAGTCAATCTTGGTGGTCCTTCAAAAACCAAGAAAAAAACTCATGGATCTGTCAATAGAAACATGCTAAAAACAAGAGATAAAAAAAGAAAAGACAAGAATAAATAATACTAAAAAGGGCTAAAAACAATTTAATTTTTAGCCCTTTTTTAATTTATAAAAAAACTTCTATTCCTAATTTGGCGTGAATACTAAACAAACTGGAGCACATAAAGCAATTCTTTTTCCTGTATCTGTAAGCGTTCCTGTTGTTTTATTTCTTTTAAAAATAACTACTTCATTCGTATATTGATGTCCTACCAAAAGGTAATTTCCCGAAGGATCTATAGCAAAATTCCTTGGCCCTTTTCCTAATGAACTTGTTTGACCAACTAAAGTTAATTTCCCTGTTTTTAAAATTTTAAAAATTGTAATAGTATTAGCTTCACCACGATTAGAGGCGTACAAAAATTTTCCGTCAGGCGAAATATGAATATCAGCAGAACTAAAAACTCCTTTAAAATCTTTAGCTAAAATAGTCGTTTCTCCAATCTTTTTTATGATACCATTTGCATATGCAAAAATGGTCAATGCCCCGTCTAATTCCTGCAATAAATATACAAACTTCCCATCTTTACTAAACGTCAAATGTCTTGGTCCGCTTCCAGATTTAACAGAAACACTATCTTTAAATTGTAGGGTTTCAGAAGTCGAGTCAGGATTATATTTATAAATATAGATTTTATCATTCCCTAAATTATTTGACAAAATATATTTTTTATCTGGCGAAAAATAGACCATATGCACATGAGGACCTTCTTGTCTTTTAGCATTAATTCCTTTTCCAAAATGCTGAATAACCTGTTTCGATTTAGAAATACTTCCATCAGAATTCTTACCAAAAACCGCAATGTTTCCACCTGAATAATTAGCTACAATTACATTTTTATCATCATTAATTAGGTAACATGGATCTGCTCCTTCTGCATTTTGTTTGTTCAACAAATCTAATTTGCCACTTTTAGCATCAAATGCAAAAGCGCTTACAGTACTTTCAGGTCCGCTTTCATTTACAGAATACAAAAATTTATTATCCTTTGAAATTGTCAAATAACTTGGATTTACAATCTTTTCTGTTGAATTTTTGAAATTAAAATCAGCTGTTTCCGAATCAAAATCATAGACGTAAATTCCTTTACTATCACAACTATTGGTATAAGTTCCAATAACTAAATTGTTTTTTTTGCTTTGTGCTTGCACGCTGGTTATAAGTATTATTAAAAGAGCAACATAGGTGTTTTTCATGTTTTAAAATTTTATTGAAAAGCTAAAATACATAATATATTTAGAAAGAATCATATTTGTTTATCGCATTGAAAAATTATAACAATACCATCTAAAACTGTCAACAAATTTGTATTTTTGACTAACCTATTTCAATGAAATACATTGGAAATACATTTACTGAAGTAAATCTTTAAGCCAGAATGCATTTTAAACATCCCGAAATTTTATACTTTCTATTCCTGCTGATCGTTCCTATTTTGGTTCATTTATTTCAATTAAGACGTTTTAAAAAAGAATACTTCACAAATGTTCGTTTACTAAAACAACTTTCGATTCAAACTCGAAAAAGTTCTAAAATAAAGAAATGGTTACTTTTAGGATGTAGAATGCTATTAATAACTTGCTTAATTTTGGCTTTTGCCCAACCCTTTTTTGACACAAACAGTAGTACAAACAATTCTAATGGAACTTATATTATTCTGGACAATTCTTTTAGTATGCAAGCCAAAGGCAAAAAAGGAGAATTATTAAAACGTGCTATTCAAGATTTATTGGAGCAAACTCCCGAAAACAAACCGTTTTCATTACTTACAAACTCAGAAGAATATTGGGATACGGATATAAAATCAATTAAAAGCACCTTACAAAATACAAAGTATAGTGCGACTCCTTTTCAATTAGACGCTATAATCACGAGATTAAAATCGCATCAATCAGCTTTCAAAAAAAACATTATAATCATTACAGACGCCGTAGGGCTTGATTCTAAACCGCTTAAAAATAGCGACAAAAACGACACTCATTATTTCATTATTCCAAAAGCAGAACAAAAAAACAATGTTTCAATTGATAGTGTTTTTATCCATCAAACTTTAGATGATTTTTATGAAATCACAGTTTCCTTATCTCGTTTTGGAACTAATAACAAACCAATTCCTATTGCATTATACAACAATAATAAGCTTATTGCCAAAACAATAACACCTATCGACAACAAGAACAAAAGCATTAATTTTACCATTCCAAAACAAGCGTTTCATGGTTATGTTTCGATAATTGATAATGGGTTGTCTTATGATAACACGTTCTATTTTAGCATTCCAAAAACAAAAAAAATCAATGTAATAAGTATTGGCGAGCCCGAAAAAAGTAATTTCCTTTCTCGAATTTACACTTCTGACGAATTCAATTTCAACAACTTTAGCATTTCTTCATTAGATTATAATAGTATTGATAAGCAAGATGCAATTGTTTTAAATGAACTAGATGAAATTCCACAGGCGTTGCAAACAACTTTGAAATCCTTTGTAGCAAAAGGAGGCAATCTTATCGTGATTCCTTCGGTAAAAACGGTGATTCCAGACATGAATTCGTTTTTGATGAATTTTGGAAACATCCAATTTAAATCTTTGAATTCTACCGAAAAATTAATTACAAAAATCCATTTTAACCATCCCCTTTTCAATGGTGTTTTCGAAAATAAAATTACTAATTTTCAATATCCGAAAACAAAAGTGTCCTTTTTGATATCCAGTTCAAATCCTGCCGTTTTATCGTTTGAAGATCAAAGTACTTTTTTGAGTTCTATACCAACTAATGTTTCTAACGTAGCTGTTTTTGCTGCGCCAATAAATAGCACCAATTCTAATTTTCAACAGTCGCCATTAATTGTACCTACGTTTTACAAAATGGCACAAAACAACCAAAATCAAGGCGTAAATTCGCAAATAATTGGCAATAGCAAACCATATTTAATTGAAGCTTCTCTATCAAAAGATGCTGTTTTGACGATCAAAGGAGTTGAAGAACAATTTATTCCGCTACAACAAATTCTAGATAATAAAGTCCAAATGGTTTTTAATGATTATCCAAAACAGGATGGTAATTACACCATTTTCAATAAAAAAGAGCCAATAGGAAACATCAGTTTCAACTATAAAAGATCCGAAAGCGACTTGTCAAACATCAATGAATCTGCGATTTCAGATTATAAAATAACAGAATCAATTGGATCCGTATTTGATAGTTTACAAACCAATCAAACGGACAATCAAATTTGGAAATGGTTTCTTATCTTTGCACTGTTATTTCTACTAAGTGAGATGGCAATTATACGATTCGTAAAATAAAAAACGAACTTCCAATAATTAAAAAACAATATGAAAATAATCATCCGAGAAGCAAAAATTATCGATCCTAAAAGTCCTTTTCACAACAAGACTTCAGATATTTTAATTGTTGATGGTTTTATAAAAAAAATAGGAACTGCACTTTCAAATTCAGAAAATGCAGATGAAGTAAAATTACCAAATCTTCATGTTTCACAAGGATGGTTTGATAGTAGTGTTTCGCTTGGAGAACCCGGTTTTGAAGACAGAGAAACTATTTCAAATGGACTTGAAGTAGCTGCAAGAAGCGGTTTCACAGCAATTGCACTACAACCAAATGCTAACCCTATTATAGACAATCAATCCCAAGTTAATTTTGTTAAAAGCAAAGCAAATGGTTTTGCCACCCAACTTTATCCAATAGGTGCCTTGACAAAAGAAAGCGAAGGAAAAGACATGGCAGAATTATTTGATATGAAAAAGGCTGGCGCGGTAGCTTTTGGAGATTATAATAAAAGTTTAGACAACGCTAATCTGTTAAAAATAGCATTGCAATATGTTCAAGATTTTGACGGATTAGTGATTGCATTTGCTCAAGATGATAAAATAAAAGGAAATGGTGTTGCCAATGAAGGAATTGTTTCCACTCGATTGGGTTTAAAAGGAATTCCTAATCTTGCTGAAGAATTACAAATTGCAAGAAACTTATTTCTATTAGAATACACCGGTGGAAAACTACATATTCCAACAATTTCTACAGCAAAATCTGTAGCACTAATTAAAGATGCAAAATCCAAAGGATTAAATGTAAGTTGCAGTGTTTCTATTCACCATTTAACCTTAAACGATTCGATTTTAGAAGAATTTGATACCAGATATAAAGTAAGTCCTCCTATCAGAACTGAAACGGATAGACTTGCCTTAATTGAAGGTGTTCTTGACGGAACAATAAATATGATTACATCGGACCATAATCCTATGGATATTGAACATAAGAAAATGGAATTTGATAATGCTAAAAATGGAACTATTGGATTAGAAAGCGCATTTGGTGCTTTAACCAATGTGCTTCCTTTAGAAACAATCATCGATAAATTAACTGCAGGAAAAGCAATCTTTGGAATTGAAAACCAAACTATCGAAGAAGGTGCTAAAGCCTCGATAACTTTATTCAATCCTGACGAAAAAAGTGTTTTTACAGATCAATCCATTTTATCAAAATCAAAAAATTCAGCTTTCCTTGGAATGGAAATAAAAGGAAAAGCATATGGAATTGTGAATCAAAACCAACTGATTCTTAACAAATAACGCATGAAAAACAACACAATTGAAGCTGGAAAAACTTCAGCAATTACAAGTTATATCTTAGGAATTGGCGTATTTATAGCTATGTCAATGAATTCTGAAGATAAAAATGCATTTGCCTCTTTTCATATTCGTCAAGGATTAGGACTTACTTTAACTTTTATTTCTTTAGGATTAATCATCAGTAATTTTGATAGTTTAATGATCTCAGCTCCTATGTGGATTTTTGTTTTTGTGCTTTGGTCTTATGGCATTACTAGTGCCATAAAAGGAGAAACAAAACCAGTTCCTCTTTTAGGAAACTATTTTCAAAAATGGCTAATTAATATCTCCTAATTACAATGAATTTATCCTTAGAATATCTAATACGAGAACCCAAAATAAAACAAGAAAAAAATCCTTTGCTGCTTTTACTTCATGGTTACGGCAGTAATGAAGCTGATTTATTTTCGTTTGCATCTGAGCTTCCTGATGAATATTACATCTTTTCAGCACGTGCTCCTTATGATTTACAATATGGAAGTTATGCTTGGTATGCAATCAATTTTGATGCGGATCAAAACAAATTTTCTGATTTCGAGCAAGCTAAAGTTTCTAGAGATTTAATTGCAACATTTATAGATGAGTTAATTAAAACCTATCCTATTGATGTAAAAAATATCACCTTAGTTGGTTTCAGCCAAGGATCAATTCTAAGCTATGCTGTGGCACTTTCACATCCTGAAAAAGTTAAGAATGTAATTGCATTAAGTGGTTATATAAGCGAGCCTATTTTTGAAGAAAATTATAAAAATAATGATTTTTCAAATCTTAGTGTTTTTGCTTCGCACGGAACTGTAGATCAAGTTATTCCTGTAGAATGGGCTAGAAAAACAAAACCATTTTTGGATGATTTAGGAATCGAATCAACTTATAAAGAATATCCTGTAGGACACGGAGTAGCGCCTCAGAATTTTTATGATTTTAAAAATTGGTTAATGCAACACTAAAAAAAGGTTCTAATTAGAACCTTTTTTTTATTTCTGATACAATAAAGACTGATTAACTTCGAAGGATATACTTTCGTCATCATTGACAAAATATTTTAATAAAACTTCACCCCAAATTTCACCATCACTAAAATCAGCAATAATCCATCTGTGATTTAGAATTTTCACCTTATTTATAATGAATTTATTAGCTCCTATTTGATCTTGTCCCGTATACGGATTCCCCTTTGGATTCGAATTAAAATCCAATAATTTTTCTGTAACAAAAGGAATTAATTTTTCGTATTGAATGGTCTTTTCCGAACCAGTTGATTCAAAATAATTTTGTGCATTTTCGTTTTTTTCCAAAGAAAAATAATTAGCATCAGCAAGTTTAGCAGTTACTGAATTTAAACTATCTTTTAGCCTTGTAGTCACTCTTTTATATTTATTTTGCTCAAAACTAACTTCTTTACTTAAAAACATATACGTAAAAACAGTCATCAATAAAGAAAGAATAAAAAGATAGAGCAATAATGATTTTTTCATTTTGGGTGATTTAAATTGTAATTTCTAAATTATCGTAAGCCAGAAAAACATTTTCAGGCAACTTTTGTTGGACTTCTTCATGAAAGCCTAAAATATGACTTATATGAGTCAAAAAAGCTTTTTTTGGTTGCACCAAATTTATAAAATCCAATGCTTCCTGCAAATTAAAATGAGTCTCGTGATAGGTATCTCTTAACGCATTAATTACGAGAACGTCAAGGTTTTTTAATTTAGCGATTTCCTCATCTTCAATCGTTTTTACATCCGTCAAATAAGCAAAATTTTCTATTCTGTACCCAAAAACTTGTAAATTTCCATGCATCGCGTTAATGGGAATAGCGATTTTATCTCCAATAGAAAATGGTTGATTATTAACAACTTCGATTGTTTTTACAGAAGGTGCTCCAGGGTATTTATTTTCTGTTTCAAATACATAATCAAAGCGCTTTTTAAGATTATCAATCACTCGCTGATGACCATAAATAGGCATTTCACCTTGTCTAAAGTTAAAAGGCCTAATATCATCTAAGCCAGCCGTATGATCCGCATGTTCATGAGTAAACAGAATTCCATCCAATTTTTCACAATTAGAAGTGAGCATTTGCTGTCTAAAATCAGGTCCACAATCAATCACAAAAGAATGCGTATCCCAATGAATCCAAACAGAAACTCGGAGTCTTTTATCCTTAAAATCAGTACTTTTGCATACTGGATGACTGCTTCCTATAATAGGGATTCCTTGTGATGTTCCAGTACCTAAAAAATATATATTCAACACTCTTGTTTTTTTTACAAAAATAGGGTTAAATATCTTTCTTTAGAAGCCTATTTTGTTAACTTTGTAACATTATCAGCCTATTTAAATAAAAATGGATACCAAAAAAATAAAACTCAAAGGAGACAAAGCCATAGAGCAAGTACCTTCAATTAAAGACAAGGCACTACGTATCAATTTAAACGAAAATATTTACGGGACTTTTGCCGAAATTGGTGCTGGTCAAGAAACCGTTCGACATTTTTTTAGATCAGGTGGTTCATCAGGAACAATAGCAAAAGCAATGTCAGCTTATGATAAAGATTTTAGTGATGCGATATATGGAGTTGAAGAAGATGGCCGTTATGTAACAGAAAGCAGACTTAAAAAAATGCTTTTTCATGAAGTTGATATCATGGAAAGAAGGCTTAACAGAGAGAAACACCCCAACAAAATGTTTTTCAGTTATGCTAATACAGTTGCTACTATTGATTTTGCTAAACAGTTTAAAGGTCACGGTTGGGTAGGTATTCGTTATCAAATTGAACCAACTGAAGAATACAACGAAATCATAATTCATATTCGGTTTAAAGAAACTGATTCGCGTTTACAACAAGAAACACTTGGTATTCTGGGAGTGAACTTGATTTACGGAGCTTTTTACAAATACAACGATCCAAAAAAATTATTGCGTTATCTATACGATCATTTAGATAAAGACCAATTAGAAATTGACACAATCAATTTTTCGGGACCTCGTTTTGCTGATGTAGACAATCGTTTGATGAGTTTACAATTAGTAAAAAACGGAATGACTGATGCCGTAATGTTCAATCCAGAAGGCAAAAACATACTTCCAGCAGCCATTTTATACAAAAAAAACATACTTGCCTTTAGAGGAAGTTTCCGTCCTGTAACAAAGGTAAACATGGATATGTATGAGAAATCATTAAAAATGTTTTTGGAAGAAAATAAAGTTGAAAAAGAAAACACATTAGTTATTTTTGAAATTACGCTTTCTAATTTACGTTCTGATGGCGAAATTGATGAACGTGATTTTATGGATCGTGCACAATTACTTTGTTCATTAGGACAAACAGTAATGATATCTAATTTTCAAGAATATTATAAAGTGGTTGAATATTTTTCTAATTATACCAAAGCTAGAATGGGATTAGCGATGGGAGTAAATAATTTAGTCGATATTTTTGATGAAAAATACTATCGCCATTTAAGTGGAGGAATTCTAGAAGCTTTCGGAAAATTATTCTATCGTGATATGAAAGTATTTTTATATCCTATGTTAGGCGATACAGGCGAAGTGATTACTTCCGAAAATCTTAAAGTACATCCTAGAATGAAAGAATTATACAAATTCTTTAAATTTAATGGAAAAGTGGTTGATATTGACGACTACAACCCTGAAATCTTAGAGGTTTTCTCTCGTGAGGTTTTAAAAATGATTAGTCAAGGAAAACCTGGATGGGAAAGTATGTTACCTTCTGGTGTTGCTGATATTATCAAAGCGCAACATTTATTTGGATACGAACCTAACAATTTTTTGACTGTTAGTAATTAGATTCAAATTACAATTTAAACATAAAAAAGCGAGGAAAGATTTAATTATCTATCCTCGCTTTTTATTTAAAATGTATTTATTTTAGTATTTGAGCAGCGTGAGCTTTAGTTTTCACATCGGTAATTACCTCATCGATAATTCCGTTTTCATCAATTACAAAAGTGCTCCTATTGATACCATCATATTCTCTTCCCATAAACTTTTTTGGACCCCAAACCCCAAAAGCTTCTATTACTGATTTATCCTCATCAGCTAATAGCGGAAAAGGAAAATTATATTTATCTTTAAACTTTGCTTGCGCTTTTTGTCCATCGGCACTAACTCCTAAAAGAGCATAATTATTAGCTTGAAATCTTTCAAAATTATCTCTCAAATCACATGCTTCAGCAGTACATCCTGGAGTATTCGCCTTTGGATAAAAGAAAACAACTAATTTTTTTCCTTTATAATCCGCTAATTGATGTGATTTTCCATCTTGGTCAAGTCCTGAAAAATCAGGTGCTTTATCTCCTTTTTTTAATGATATCATCTTTTTAAATATGATTTAAAGTTATTAAGTAGGCCCAAATTACTGTTTAAACACCAAATTACAATGTCGTTTTCTTTTATTTAATTATTGAAAAAAACATTAAAAACAAGAATTTACAACACAAAACTGAATTAGGCATCTAATAGAATTTATACTATTTTTACTGTATATAAAAATACAAAAATGAACAAACAGGAACGTGTAACATTTGTTATAAATACGTTAAAAGAATTATATCCTACAATCCCTATTCCATTAGATCATAAAGATCCTTATACGCTTTTAATAGCGGTTTTGCTTTCCGCACAATGCACGGATGTTAGAGTAAACCAAATTACACCTTTGTTATTTGCAAAAGCTGACAATCCATACGATATGATAAAAATGTCGGTTGAGGAAATCAAAGAAATCATTAGACCTTGTGGGCTATCCCCAATGAAATCTAAAGGAATCCATGGTTTATCACATATTTTAATCGACAAATATGATGGCAAAGTACCTCAAAGTTTTGAAGCTCTGGAGGCATTACCAGCGGTCGGTCATAAAACTGCAAGTGTTGTTATGTCGCAAGCTTTTGGAGTTCCTGCGTTCCCTGTAGATACACACATTCATAGATTAATGTATCGATGGAATCTGACTAACGGAAAAAATGTATTTCAGACAGAAAAAGATGCAAAACGCCTTTTCCCAGAAGAATTATGGAATGATTTACACCTTCAGATTATTTGGTACGGAAGAGAATATTCTCCTGCACGAGGGTGGAATTTAGAAAAAGATATTATTACACGAACCATCGGTAGAAAATCAGTTTTAGAATCCGTAAATCAGAAATAATTTTTCATAAAAAAATTCACTATTTACTTTACAATAAATAGTGAATTTAAGAATTTACTTGTTCATTAAAAACAAAAAGTACCTTTCAATTTTAATTAGAGATTATCTCGAAAGTATTATTTTTAGTTTTTATAATATTTAGTGCTTTAGAGTAATTTAATAAAAACGAAACTACTTCCTTCTTTGGTTTCATTTTTTTAGCACCTGCAATTTTTTTAGAGTAAATTTTCGCCATATTACAATTTGATTAGAATTTCATAATACAACGCATTTATTCTTCAAATAGTATTAATTCGTTAAAATAATTTGATGTTTGTCGATAACTTTTCTCATATTCATTAAAGCGTAACGCATTCTACCTAAAGCAGTATTGATGCTAACGCCCGTTATTTCTGAAATTTCCTTGAAACTCATGTCTTGATACATACGCATGACCAAAACTTCTTTTTGATCTGCTGGTAGTTCTTCGATAAGCTTTTTTAAATCTAATTCTACTTGTTCTGAAATTATTTTATTTTCAATAGTAAGTGAATCATCAGACATTATGGAAAAAATAGAAAACTCTTCTGTTTCTCTGAAGAAAGGCATTTTTTTATTTTTTCTATAATGATCCACAATGAGATTATGTGAAATGCGCATTACCCAAGGTAAAAATTTACCTTCTTCATTATAGGAACTTGATTTAAGTGTTTTGATTACTTTAATAAAAGTATCTTGAAAAATATCATTTGATATATCTCTGTCTGAAATTTTAGAGTAAATAAATCCGTAAATTTTAGATTCGTGCCTTTTGATTAATTCTGCTAAAGCATTTTCATTGCCTGCAACATAATCTTGTACCAACAAGGCGTCTGTAAGTTGTAAAGTAGCCATAATTATACTTTTTAATTTAGTTAAAAATTCGGGGGTAAATTTTTTAAAAAAGTAATTTTTTGCTATAGGCTACTTATAGATTTTGGTTAGTTATTTGCCAAATTTAACAAATATTTATTTTAAGACACAAATAAAATTAAGAAAAATTAAGATTTTTTAAACAAATTCAATAAATCAAGGGATTTATTTGTGATAAATCGAATACATTAACAAGTTCTTTCAGAAAACCAAACAGATAATAAAAGGCGTAAAACAATGCTTTACGCCTTTTAATCAATCTTATTGATATACTTTAACATAATCAATTATAAAATCTTGTGGAAAAATTGAATCATCAACAGCTGGACCTCCAAAATTCCCCCCAATTGCTACATTTAGAATAAAATAGAACGGCTTATTGAATGGCCAAGTATCATCATTTTTAACTTTTGGCTGAAAAGTATAGACTAATGTATCATCGACATAAAACTCCATTTTATCTTTTGTCCAATCCAAAGCAAAAACATGAAAGCCTTCTTCAATAGTAGGGAATTTGGTTTTCTTAGTGTTTATAGTATTACCATGACTGTCTTGAGTATGTAAAGTGGTAAAAACCATATGTGGCTCTTTTCCAATATATTCTAAAATATCAATTTCACCAGACTTTGGCCAACCAATTTGATCAATATTTTGTCCTAGCATCCAGAATGCTGGCCAAATTCCAGAACCTACAGGAAGTTTTGCTCTGGTTTCCATCCTACCATACAAAAAAGATTTTTTATCTTTTGTTGTGATTTTGGTTGAAGTATACTTGTTTAATTCTTTCTTGGCATGAATAATCAAATTTCCATTCTTGATTTCATGGTTTTCGGTAGTATAAACTTGACGTTCATTATTACCCCAACCACACAAATTAGGACAGCCGTCGCCGAGCTCAAAATTCCATGTTGATTCATCCAAAGTTGGCTGATTGAAATTCTCTTCCCATACCAGTTTCCTTTTGGTTTGTTGGGACCAACATAGGTTTGTAATACATATTAAAATTAAAAGTTTCTTCATTTTGAATTAATTACTAAATTGAAAATCAGCTTCCATAGTTTTCTCAGAATTTCCTCCTATAAAAACTTTAAAATCTCCTGCTTCGGCTTCCCATCTTGAATTAGCTGTAAAATATTGAATTGTTTTTTCATCAATTGAAAATACTACTTTTTTAGTTTCGTTTGGCTGTAGCTCAATCATTTCAAAACCTTTTAGTTCTTTTACTGGACGAGTTATACTTCCTATTAAATCTCTAATATACAACTGAACCACTTCTTTACCGGCTACTTTTCCTGAATTTTTGATATTTATAGAAACATCTATTTTTCCATTTTTAGCAAATGTGTTCGAAGACAATTTCAAATCAGAATATTCAAATTTAGCATAACTTAATCCAAAGCCAAAAGGATAAAGTGGTGTGTTTTTTTCATCAATATAATGAGTCCAAAACACGCTATCTGGTTCATTCATGACAGGTCGTCCAGTACTTTTTGCATTATAATACAATGGAACTTGACCTATATTTCTAGGAAAAGTCATTGGTAGTTTACCGCTAGGATTATAATCTCCATATAAAACTTGAGCAATAGCATTACCACTTTGAGTTCCTAATTGCCAAGCTTCTACAATTGCAGGAATATTATTAGCAGCCCAAGGAATAGCTAATGGACGACCGTTATTTAATACCAAAACAATATTAGGATTCACTTTATAAATTTCCTCTAATAATTCTTGTTGTACTCCAGGCAAACCAAGATCAGCTCTACTCCTACCTTCTCCAGATTGCAAACCATGCTCTCCCAAAACCATAATAACCACATCTGCTTTTTTTGCCACAGCAATAGCTTCTTCAAATCCTGTCTTGTCTGTCATATTGATTTTGGTTTCCCAAATAAACTGAGTTCTACCTATTGCTACATCAGCACCTTTAGCAAAACTAAGTTGGTTGCCTTTATAAGCTTGTAAACCTTCTAAAACAGAAACTGCAGTATTATCATCAGCAGCGATTCTCCAGCTTCCTAAAGGGCTCGTTTTATCATTTGCCAATGCGCCAATAAGAGCAATTTTTTGACCTGATTTTTTTAATGGAAGTAATTCATTTTCATTCTTTAACAAAACTATTGACTTTCTAGCCATGTCCAAAACTCCTTCTTGAATAGCTGGACTTCCGATAGTTTCTTTTTCACGGGTTTCGTCACAATAACGATATGGATCATCAAACAAACCTAATTCAAATTTAACTTTTAAAATTCTTTTAGCTGCATCATCAATCAAGCTCTCTTTTACTTTACCTTCTTTAACTAATGCTACTAAATGATCAACATAAGCACTAGATTCCATATCCATATCTGAACCTGCATTCAAAGCAATTTCGGCAGCCTGTTTGCTGTCTTTTGCATAACCATGAGGAATCATCTCGTTGATAGAACCCCAATCAGAAACCACAAAGCCATCAAACTTCCAGTCTCCTTTTAGTACTTGTCTTTGCAAATATGAATTTCCGGTTGCCGGAATGCCATTCAATTCATTAAAAGAATTCATAAATGTTTTAACACCAGCATCTACAGCTGCTTTAAAAGGAGGAAAAATAGTATTTTGCAAAGTCGATTCGCTTACATCTACTGTATTATAATCTCTTCCTGCTTCTGCAAAAGCATAGCCTGCGAAATGTTTGGCGCAAGCCAAAATGTTTTTATTCGATTTTAAATCTCCTTGAAAACCTTGGATTCGAGCTACTGCAATTTTACTTCCTAAATAAGTATCTTCACCAGCACCTTCCATCACACGTCCCCAACGAGCATCCCTTGAAACATCAATCATCGGTGCAAAAGTCCAATTTAATCCTACCGATGAAGCCTCTTCAGCAGCAATTTCTGCCGATTTTTTTATCGCTTCTAAATCCCAACTTGCGGCTTCCGCCAATGGAATAGGGCTAATCGTTTTATATCCATGAATAACATCAAAGCCAAAAATCAATGGAATACCTAATCTAGTTTGCTCTACAGCAATTTTCTGTAATGCCCTAACATCTTTAACGCCTTTTACATTTAGCATCGAGCCTACTAATCCTTTTTTAAGGTCTTCATATTTTTTTGCTGCCTGCCCTTCTTTTGGAGTTGGCCCAGTAATTTCCCAAAATCCGTTATATTGATTCAGCTGCCCTACTTTTTCTTCTAAAGTCATCAACTTCAAAACAGAATCAACTTTAGTTTCTAAAGTATTTTCTTTCGAATAAGAAATTGGGGATTTCATTATTTTACTACCACAACCAACTAATAAAAAAGCGATCATAGAGAATGACGAAAAGGCTAATTTATATCTTATTTGTCTCATTTTTTTATGACATTAAAACTAAAAGGCCGGAAGATAACCGGCCTTCTAATTTTGTTAGAATTTATAATTTATTACTATTGATATACCCTAATATAATCAACCTCCATTGAAGATTGTGTGAACGTAGGATCAATTGTCCCTCCAAAAGTTCCTCCCATAGCAACATTCAAAATTAAGAAAAAATCTTTATTAAATGGTACTGTATTATCATTTGCAAAAGAATGAAACAAATTATCATCTACATAAAACTTAACTGAGGTAGGGCTCCAAACTGTTTTATAGACATGAAATTCAGTCGATGCATTAGTAATAGTCTTAGTCGAAGTGTTTGCATTTCCACCTGAATGTCCAGGATAATGAAGTGTTCCATGAATTACATTTGGATCATTCCCTTTGTGTTCCATGAAATCAATTTCTCCACAACCAGGCCAAGTATTCGTTGCATAATCACTTCCTAAAGACCACACTGCTGGCCATGTACCTCCGCCAACTGGCAATTTAGCTCTAAACTCTATTTTACCATAAGTAAATTCATATTTGCCTTCTGATTTTAATCTGGCAGAAGTATAATCCGAACCTTCTTTTTTGGCTGTAATTTTTAAGTTTCCACCTATTACAATTACGTTGTTAGCGCTGTTGGTATAGGTTTGTGTTTCGCTATTACCCCAGCCACCTGCACCAAGGTCATATCCCCATTTTGTAGAATCAGGAGCTCCATCAGTATTAAACTCATCAGACCAAACTAAATTAGTGTAATCTGTATCTGGAGTTTGGTTTGGAGGTGTTGTTGTAAAAATATGATACCAAGCCAAAGCTGGATTTCCACCCATAACTGCCCTAACAACCATACGATTTGCAGTGATTGACAATATTTCATAAGAACTTTGTCCTATGTAGTACCCCATAAAACCACCATCAGCGATATTCAACATAGTTCCTCTAGTTTGAGTTGCATGCTCTGGATTAGTTGTTATTACAGATTCCGAAGGGCTTAAAGTAACTGTTTTCAATCCTGTTGTTGCGTAATCAAGACAGGAGTCTTCACTTCCTGAACCGCCACCAACACTAAGAAATGCTGCATTAAAAAATGTTCTACCACCATTATCTAAATTAAACTTCAATTGATCACCATCTAATGAAAATGTCAATACATTATCATACAAACAACTGCTACTTGAAGATCCAGCTTTTTCAAAAGCAGCCGCTTGATACCATACTGGATAATAATTTTGAGTAACATCTGAACTATTAGGACCAACTCCTAAGTGTCCCGTTTCAGAAGCTGACCAATACCATTTTTTGGAACTGCCGCCTGTTAAAAGTTGTACCGCTTCATCATCTGTGAAATTACTCAGAATCTTAATTTCCAAAGTAGTATTAGTGGTTATTCCTCCTCTACCTGAAGCTATTACGGTAATAACATAAGTATTTACACCTGGTTTAGTAAAACGTTTCTCAAAAACACCGTTTGGTGCATTTTCAGAAGTTCCATCAGAAAAAATATACTTGTACGAAATAGCATTATCTGCTGTACTTGTTAATTTAATTTTACCAGAACCATCACCGTCAGGAAAATCTGCTGATTGACCTACTATTTCCGCTGTAACTTCAAGGTTTGTTGGCGCATCTATTGACCCAAAAGAAAAATTATCATCTTGACAATTGACCATCAACAGAAGTGCAAAAATGGATACTATATTTATAATTATTTTTTTCATGTTCTGTTTATTTAATTGGATTGTTTAATATCATCAAAGTAATAGATTGAGCCAGTGCCATTCACTCCAAAATCTGGAAATAATATTACTCTATCATACAAATTAGCGGTACTAAAACCAGTAGCAGTTGCCAAATCGAATGTTAATACTTGCCACTCATTTGCAACTGTTGTAGTTGCTTCTACCTCAACAAAAACGGTTGGATTTCCATTTCCATCTTTTGGAGATGTAGAAACTTCCATTTTGTATAATATTTTAGCACCTACTTTTGGAGACCAAACCGCCACTTTGACTTTTGTTCCTTTTGTAAAATCAATTGTAGACTCTAAATTCAAGCTAGCTCCAGCCCAAACTTGTGCTCCTGATGTTTTTTCGATTTTAACAACTTTGTCAGATACATTTGGTCCTGTCTTGTCTGGATTAGTAATAACAGATGCTGGTATTGGCCCAAAACCTGCATCACCAAAACCACTCCATGTGTATGTCAAAGAACCAGATTCAAAATCAATTGGCAATTCAATCAATTGTGAAGGCGTTTTATAGAAATAAATATTATCTACAAAAACACTACCACCAGCCCAAGGAGTTCCTACAAATTTCAGTTGAAAAATATCAGCAACTGTCAATCCTTGACTTGTAAATGCCGAAATTGGAATATCAATACTCGTCCATTCATTCGCAACAAGATTTTTTACAACCGGTTTTTCTCCATTAGTTTTACTGATTAATGAAGTCTCTATTTTTTCTAAATCAGCAGTCCAAACATCCATGTGAAGATATTGCATATTAGAAACATTTATAGAAGTACCATCCGCCAATGCTATTCCTTGGTAACTTAAATTGATATAATTCAACATTTTATCACCATTCAAATTAAACTCAGCCCAACTACTGCCTTGACCTGCTTGTCCCCAATCTGGGAAGTAATTTGTACCTGCAACATCTGTATATTTTGAACTATAAATAGCAATCACATCACCTGCTTGTCGATTAGGCGGTGTAGGAGCTGATGTATTTGGTTTACTAACAAGAGTCACTGCAAAGTCCTCACTATACTCAATAGTTTTAATCGCAGCACTTTTTGCAACCACTCGAATAGTATACACTCCTGTGTTTTGATAAACATAAGAAACAGACTCTCCATTGTTAACTGAAATAGGATCTGGATTACCTACTTCGCCAAAATACACATCATAAAACAATGCAAAATCAGCAGATGCGGTAACTGTTACTTTTTTAGAAACAGCTAAATCATTTGCAATAACAACTTCTAAATTTTCGGGTGCTTTAAATGATACCGTAATAATTTGCGTCACTTCTGTTCTTTTACCATTTAAAGTAACTCCTGTTGTTTTAACTTGATAAATACCTTCTTTATAGATGTGAGATATTGTTTCACCTGGATTTACATATCCTGATTCTGCAGTTCCATCACCATAATAGATTTCAAATCTTGTCACGCCTTCTCCAGTAGGCAAGAACGTTACTTTTCCAGTGTTATCTTGCGTTACAGTAGCTAATGTCGAAATATTTGTTGGAGCACCAATCGCATCTAAATTGATATCACTATTCTCATTTGAACAACCAATAAAAATGGTTAGAACAAAAAGACTTATTATTAATTTTAATTTTTTCATAATACTGTTTTTTTAATATCCAGGGTTTTGTGCCCAATTTCCATTTGCGAATTGAATTTCCTCGATTGGAATAGGGAATATTTCATTTTTTCCAGCAACAAATCCATCAATTTCCTGAGCTGCTTTACCCGTTCTCACTAAGTCAAAGAATCGATGTCCTTCGCCTACCAATTCTACTCTTCTTTCTGCCCAAATAAAGTCAGTCAAAGCTGCTCCTGATGCAGAAATATCATGATTCACATCTCCAAAAGCACGACGACGAACTTGATTTAGATATCCTCTAGCTTTAGCATCATCTAATCCGCTTCTGTTATAAGCTTCTGCTGCCATCAATAAAACATCCGCATAACGAATTGCTCGATAATTATTAGGATTCGTTAAATTCAAATCCCCTTGAGCATCAGCACTTCTTTTTCTTGGAATGTATTTTCTATTAAAATATCCAGTGTGCTCATATCCTTCACCTGCCGAAGCTCCTGTTGCTGCTGACCAAGCTGCGATATCTAAAATGGCAACTGCTTCTCTGTTGTCTCCAACTTCAAATGCATCTACCACTTCTTGCGTAGGTACATTAAAACTAAAACCTGAGGTAAATAAACTTCCTGTATAATTTCTTGGTCCACTAAAACCAACAGCTACATTACCTTCACTACATTGTAAACATCCGAATCCAGCACCTTCTTTATCCGTATATTGAACTTCAAAAACGGATTCTACACCATTTTCTCCTTCATCTTCAAAAATCGTATTGTAATCTGTTACTAATGAATAGCTAGAACTTGAAATTACTCTTTCTAAAGTAGTTGCAGCTTGAGTGAACTTATCTTGATACAAATATGCTTTTCCTAAAAGAGCAAGTGCAGCACCTTTAGTTGCTCTACCTTTTTGTGAAGGAATTGCAGCTAAGTTTTCGGAAGCAAAAATTAAATCTGCTTCGATTGATGCGTAAACATCTGCAACTGGTGAACGTGGAATTGTTTTTTCATCTCCAGCACTAAATCGTTTGTCACCATTCATCGGAATTGGGCCAAACCATTTTACTAATTCAAAATGGTAATAGGCTCTAAGAAAACGAGCTTCAGCAATAATTTGATTTTTCCCTTCAAAATCTGTTCTGTCTTTGAACTCTAATATGTAGTTAGCTCTTTGTACTCCAGCAAACATCCAATTCCAAATGTCTCTCAAATTGCTATTAACCGGCGTGTGAATCATGTCATCGATTTGTTGAAAACCAATTACATCTGTTTGGCTTTCTCCACCAGCTAATGTATTATCAGATGCAATTTCTCCTAACAAAACATTCACATAACTTGATTGCAAAAGATCATAAGCAGCAATCAAAGCATTATTATAATCCGATTTAGAATTAAAATAATTCTCTGAATCGATAGAATAAACGGGATCACGATTTACAAATTCATCTGAACAGGAAATGGTGGTGGTTGATAAAATAGTTATCGTGGCTATGGTAATAAAAATATACTTTTTCATTTTAATATTAATTAAAAATTAATGTTTAATCCTAACATATAGGTTCTTGGTATAGGATAAAAACCATAATCGATTCCTGCACCAATAGGAGATCCATTAGATGACCCATTAGATGATCCAGGGTCAAAGCCTTTGTACTTTGTAAACGTATAAAGATTGTTAACGCCAGTATAGAACCTCAGCTTAGTCATTCCTATTTTTTCAGTTGTTTTCTGATTTAATGTATATCCTAGTTGAATGTTTTGAATTCTTAAATAAGAAGCATCTTCAACAAAATAACTAGACAAAACATTATTAGCTGTAGCTCCAGTAGTAACTCTTGGAGTAGCATTAGTGGTACCTTGACCTGTCCATCTATCAAGAACATAGTCTAAACGATTTGCGTCAGAAAGTGTTCTTTCATAATTTCTAATCATATCATTACCAACAGAAGCAAAAGTATATACTGCAAAATCTATATTTTTATAATTCAACTGTAGATTGAAACCCATTGTTGCTGTTGGAATTGGATCTCCAATATTTGATCTGTCTTTAGTATCAATAACTCCATCGCCATTTATATCAACATAACGAATATCTCCAGGCGCAGCATTAGCACCTAAAGCAATTTGAGAAGGATGCGCATCAATTTCTGCTTGATTTTGAAAAATTCCATCCATTTTATATCCATAAAAATAACCTATTGGCTGACCTACTTCCATTCTTGAAGAAGCGGGTTGACCTACTCCAAATGAACCTCCTTCAATAAATCCTATTCCGTTATTTACTTCTAAGACTTCATTTTTAAGGAAGGTAATGTTGTAGCCTGCACTCATAGAAAAAGTATCTGAAAATTTGTTTTTGTAATCAACAGAAAACTCTAGACCTGAATTTCGTACCGTTCCAGCATTAATAGTAGGAGAACTAGCTCCTGGAGCAGCATTACCTGTAATTCCGGAAACTGGTATGTTTGGTATTAACAAATCAGCTCTGGTATCAATAAAATAATCGGTAACAATAGACACTTTGTTATCCAATAATTTAAGGTCTAAACCAACATCAAATTTTCTAGCTTCTTCCCATTTAATATTAGGATTAGGCACTTGACCTGTAGCGGTTCCTGTTGCTAAAGCACCATCAAAAACATAAGTTCCTTCGCCTGTTAACTGAGAAATATAGCCATTATTAGGAATTTGATCGTTACCAAGGGTTCCGTAACTCGCTCTTAATTTCATAAAGTTTACAACTTTGGCATCTCCATAAAAACCTTCGTCAGAAATCACCCAACCTGCTGTAAAAGAAGGAAAGTAACCTACTCTATTCCCTGGTCCAAATTTTGTCGAAGCATCGCGTCTTAACATAGCAGACAAAAGATATTTTCCTTTATAATCGTATTGCATTCTACCGAAATAAGAAAGTCTTCTTTCATCATAGCTATACGAGCCATTTGTTTTAGCTTCTAATACGCCATTGGCTAATGAAATATCAGCATAATCCCAAGAATTATTTGGAACATCATAACCAGTTGCATTGATTGAATTTCCCCATTGTTTGTATATGGTATTTCCTAGTGTGGCTGAAAAATTATGACTATCCGCGATTTTTTTGGTATACGTTCCAAAAATATCAAAGGAATAATCATTATCATTAACAACTTTTTGGTATACAGAACTTCTCGCTACATCAAACACTTTTCCACCATAACTAACTTGTTTTGCAAAATCCCTTGATTCACTATTAGAAGTATTGAATCCCATAGAACTTGAAAGCACAAAACCGTCAAAGAGTTTATAATCTAATCCAAAGTTTCCATTCAACTTTTTGAAATTATAATCATTATAAGTATTTGAAATCTGAGCTAATGGATTTATGATTTCTATCCCTAATCCTGTAGTACTTGGCACTAATGTATAATCACCATTAGCATCATAAGGAGCCAAAGTAGCTGGAGAATTCAATGCATTAAACAACACAGAACCTAATCCGTTTTCATTCAATGTTTTTCTATTGAAATACGTATAAATAACATTCGTTTTCAATTTCAATTTATCACTTAAATCAGCTCCTAAAGCGACTCTAGCTGTGTTTCTTAAGAACCCTGATTTACTTCCTCCTATAATCCCTTCTTGATCTAAGTGGGAACCACTGACAGCATAAGTTACTTTATCAGAACCACCTGTAATAGAAATATCATGATTAATTAAAGGCACACCGCTTTTAAAAACCTCATTTTGCCAATTGGTTCCTTTTCCTAAACCTGATACAATAGGAATGGGGATTGCTTTTCCGCCATTAGCATAACTTTCATTAAGCAACAAAGCATATTCTGTTGCATTTAATGTTGGTAGCGTTCTTGAAGTTTCTTGAAAACCAGTATAGGTATTGAAAGAAACTTTGGTTTTAGCATTCTTCTTTCCTGTTTTTGTAGTAACTAAGATGATACCATTAGCACCAATAGTACCATAAATAGCCGCTTGTGCATCTTTCAATACTGTAATTGTTTCAATATCATTTGGGTTTAATAATCCTAGTTCACCTACATATCCATCAATAATAGTAGTTGGTCCATTTTGTCCGTTTGTTGCTATACCACGTATACGAATATCTAATGCTGCTCCAGGAGCTCCTGAAGTAGTGGTTACGTTCACTCCAGAAACCGTTCCTTGTAAAGCTTGTTCTATTTTTACTGGTTTTAAAACATCCAATGTTTTACTATCCAAAACAGAAACAGCTCCAGTTACTTGTCTTTTTTTCTGGCTACCATAACCAATAACTACAACTTCATCTAATACTTTCGAATCTTCTTTTAATGAAACAACAATAGTATTACTGCTTGAGGTTACTTTATATTCAAAATTTTTGTAGCCCACATAAGAAAATACAAGTGTAGTTCCTGATGAAACTCCTTTCAACATGAAATGTCCGTCAAAATCCGTTATAGTACTTTTTTGAGAATTTTTAACTTGAACATTTACTCCAGGCAGAGGCAATCCCGAAGTTGTTTCTTTTACTACTCCGCCAACATCATAACTTTGGGCGAAACCAAAAGTAGACAGAAGCAGAAAAATAATTAATAGATAATTTGACTTCATAATTTTGTGTTTTTTGTGAGATATAAAACTAATCGTAACTACATGATAATAGATTAAGATTAACCTCAACAAAAAACATACAATCTAAAAAAAACTAGATTTTATTTTTTTTCTTAAAAAAAACCTAAGAATTTAAGACAAAATTAAGAAGCCGACTTTTCATTAGAAACAAAAAAACCACAACGATAACGGTATTGTTGTGGTAATGTATAGTTTTATTAGATGTAAAAGACTGTTCCTATACAGCCATAATATATTCAACTAGTCCTTGTTCATGCGATAACTCCATTTTTTTACGCAAACGATATCTTTTTATCTCTACGCTTCGAACTGAAATATTCAACAAAGGAGCTACTTCTTTGGAAGAAAGATTCAGTCTTAAGTAGGCACATAGTCTCAAATCATTTGGAGTCAATGAAGGATGTGCTAGTTTTACCTTTTTCAAAAAGTCCTTATCCGCACTATCAAAAGCCTCTTTAAAAACATTCCAAGAATCTTCTTCGGTTATATTTTTATTGATTGTTGTAATCACAGATTTGATGCTTCCACTACCTTCTTGTACGTTCTTTTTAAGATCGTCTTTAATGAAAGTCAGTAATTCGTTTTTGCTATTCAAACTCATAGTAGAAACCGCTAATTCTCTATTTTTTTCATCTACAACATTAGACAATTGTTCATTTCGAATGCGCATTAATTCCTGACTATTTTCAAGCTCTTTAATTTCTAACAAAAGATTATTTTCTTCTATTAATTTCTCTTTTTGTTTTTGATAATAATTCTTGTATGCTTTGTGAATAAAACGAGCCACAATTAGTCCTAACATCAAATAAAGTAAAAGAGCGACATTCGTTGCATACCAAGGTTTTAAAATTGTAAACGAATAAACAGCCGTGTTTTCAAGTGGAGAATTTGCAAATTTTGCACGCACTTTAAATGTATAATCCCCAGGTGGTAGATTTTTAAAATTTACCGTTGGTTTAGCGCCCCACTGACTCCAATCATCCTGAAATCCTTCTAACAAATATTGGTATTCCGCATTAATATATTTATTGAATTCAGGAACTGTATAATTAAATGTTATATTATTTTCATCGTATTTCAAACAACCTTCCTCCTCAATAGAATTGTCTTTAAAACTCTCATTCAATTTATTTGTTTCAATATTAGATATTGTAACCTTATAATTTTTAAAACTTAAGTCATTAACATTTAACACATAATATCCATCTGTAGTTCCTATCAAATAATTGGTATTCGAAATTTGAGTAACATTCTCAAATCCCAACATCGAATTTGTTAATGAAGCTGGTATAGGAATAACATTTTGTTTCAACTGATTGCTTAATTTTCCTAATGAAAAATAATGGATATAATTTTTTGAAAACAACCAAATCTTGTTTGAATCATCCACAATTAATTTGCCCGAAGTGTATTCATCTTTCTCAAAAACAGCACTTAGCAATTTATCTTTTTCAAATTGTTTTGTTTTAGGATTCAATCTAAAAATACCTTCTTTATAGGCATAATAAATCGTATTATTATACTTATTCAAACTAGCATTTTTACCTTTCGTGGGTGACGAAAATGTTTTTACAGATTTTGCTTTGGAAAATTTACTATCTAGCTGTATACCAAAAATGCCTTTGTATTCATGGCTTACATAAACTTCTAAATCATTTGTGATTTCAAAATACCGGGACGAGGAATTGAATCCTCTTATTTTATTTCTAAAAATCCATTGATTATTGCTTTTCATCAAAACAGAAATTCCCGAATAATTTCCTTGAAGCAATAATTCCTTGTGATTAGGAACTGGTTTAAAATTCCATGTGCCAGAATTTGGAAAAATATTTTTGGCTGTACCATCTTCTATTACAAAAGTTCCAGAGTCATGGCCACAAAACAAAGTCCCATCATATTGAAATAAAGACCAAACTTGTCCCTTGGTACCGTTTATAAATTTAAATTCGTCATTAGACTGGTAATTTTTATAAAACAACCCCTGATTTGTACCAATATATAACTTCCCATTATATAATCTTGATGCATAAACAGTTCCTAAAATCCCCGTATCATCAACAAAACTTTTAATAGGTGACTGCAAATTGATACAGTTAATTCCGTTATCTAAACCAACCCAAAGATTCTTATCAGCATCCTCAAATAAAGATAGGGCTGTATTATTACTTAACCCTTTATTTTGAGAAATATGATATTTCATTTTCCCCTCTTTAGTTAAAATAAAAATACCATTAGATACCGTTCCAAGTGCAAAACTACCGTCAGATAACATTTGGCTACTATATACGCTACTAGCCTCTATTGCGGAATCGGCTTCTGTTGAAAATTTAGATAAACCTGTTCCTATGAGTTTATAAAAACCATTCAACTGAGTCTGAATCAAAAGTCCATCATCAACAGAAAAAACATTAACGATTCGGTTTGTCTTCAAAATAGGATGGTTTGAAATCAAACGACCTCGCCCATTCTCAATTTCGTAAAGACCGTCATTTATGGTTTGGAAATAAATAGAATTATTGGTTCTAAAAGATTTAACAATACTATTTCTAGGAGCGATAATTCTAATATTTCTGTTTTTGGTATCATAAATATAAATCCTATTTAAAGATTGAAAAATAACGAACTGATCGTACTTCAAAACATTCCAAAACTGTTCATCATCTAGAATTTTGTTTTTAATTGTTCTACTGAGTGAAGTATATTTCAATTTACCATCAACTTGTCTTGTCCAAAAACCAAATTCCATGTAACATCCAGTATAAATTCTATCATTTATAACTTTAACCGAACGAATAATTGTTTCATTAGGTGATGGATAAAGTTGCCAGTTAGAACCGTTGAATTCTAGAAGACCTTCGTTATTTGCAAAATAAACATAGCGATTTTGATCTTGTGAAATCATCCAATTCTGATTTCCTCCTCCGTAAGTTATAGGAGCATATTTTACAATTGGAGGCAACTCTTGAGAAAAAGCAAAAGAAGACATCAATAAGAGTATAAAACAAAAAAGACTTTTCATTTATAATGGAATATTAATTTACTGTAAAACTAAAACTAAAAAAGATTTCTTGCTGCTGTAAAACCTATACATAAACTATACACACTAAAAATAGGAATTTTGTGCTTTCCATTTTATTAAAAATGCATTTATCTATAAAATTTGTGAATTGTTGAACCCTTTTTCTCAGATGAAAATTGACTACTTTTGTAAAAATTAATTGTTTTTATGCAAATTGACCTTTCAAAACTAGATCCTAAGAAAAATATCATAATTAAGGGAGCACAAGTTCATAATCTAAAAAATGTAGATGTTGCTATCCCTAGAAATAAACTAGTAGTGATTACCGGACTTTCAGGCTCTGGAAAGTCAAGTTTAGCATTTGATACTTTATATGCAGAAGGACAGCGACGTTATGTAGAAAGTTTATCTTCATACGCCAGACAATTCCTAGGTAGGTTAGACAAACCAAAAGTGGAGTATATCAAAGGAATTGCACCCGCAATTGCTATTGAGCAAAAAGTAAATACGACAAATGCACGCTCAACGGTTGGTACTTCAACAGAAATTTATGATTATATTAAATTGCTTTATGCTAGAATTGGAAGAACTTTTTCGCCAGTTTCAGGTCAAGAAGTCAAAAAAAATACCGTTTCTGATGTAATCAATGATGTGAAAAATTTTACGCTTGACAGCAAATGGTTACTCCTGGCACCTATTCATCTTGAAGAAGGAAGACAACTGGAAGATAAACTAAAAGTGCTCTTACAACAAGGTTTTTCAAGAATTTTAGTTGGTACAGAAATGGTTCGTTTAGATGATTTACCAACTTCACTAGCCCACAAAGATATCCTTCTTATTATTGACAGAATAGTTGTAAAAGAGGAAGATGAATTTTACAACCGATTAGCCGATGCGGTTCAAACTGCTTTTTTTGAAGGAAAAGGAATTTGTTACCTACAAGAACTTAACTCAGAAAAAAGATATTCCTATTCAAACAAT
Source organism: uncultured Flavobacterium sp. (assembly GCA_963512955.1). Lineage (GTDB taxonomy): Bacteria > Bacteroidota > Bacteroidia > Flavobacteriales > Flavobacteriaceae > Flavobacterium. Next base: position 31,413 of record CAUPOP010000030.1, read on the forward strand.
TTTGAAATGGATGGAATCACGTTTTTAGAACCAAATGTACATTTATTTAGTTTTAATAATCCTTATGGAGCTTGTCCAGTATGTGAAGGATATGGAAAAATCATCGGTATTGATGCGGAATTAGTAATTCCTAATACAACTTTATCAATTTACGAAAATGCTATTTTTCCTTGGCGAGGAGAAAGCATGAGCTGGTTTCGTGATGAATTAGTAAATAATGCTTACAAATTTGACTTCCCAATTCACAAACCTTTTTATCAGTTGACAGAGGAACAAAAAGAACTAATTTGGAAAGGAAACAAGTATTTTCAAGGTTTAAATGATTTCTTTAAAGAACTTGAGGAAAAGAATTATAAAATCCAAAACCGTGTAATGCTTTCGCGCTACAGAGGCAAAACTAAATGTAATTCCTGTAATGGTAAACGTCTACGAACAGAAGCATCTTATGTTAAAATAAATTCTAAAACCGTTTCGGACTTAGTTGATTTACCTATAAAATATCTTGTTAGTTTTTTCAAAAACATCGATTTAGATGTATATGAAAAACAAATTGCAAAACGTTTATTGATTGAAATTAACAATCGATTATCTTTTTTAACCGAAGTTGGATTGGATTATTTAACCTTAAATAGAAATTCAGCTTCACTTTCAGGTGGCGAATCGCAACGTATTAATCTAGCCACTTCATTAGGAAGTAGCTTGGTAGGTTCTATGTATATTTTAGATGAACCTAGTATTGGTCTACACCCAAAAGATACGGAACGTTTAATAAAAGTATTGCTCTCATTAAGAGATTTAGGAAATACCGTTATTGTCGTGGAACATGATGAAGACATTATGAAAGCGGCTGATATGATTATTGATATTGGTCCAAAAGCAGGAACGCTTGGAGGAAATCTAGTTGCTCAAGGTACCTATGAAGAAATCTTAAAATCAGCTTCGCTAACTGCTCGCTATTTAAATGGAGATTTAGAAATTTCTGTTCCAAAGAAAAGAAGACCATTCAAAAATTTCATTGAAATAAAAGGCGCTAGAGAGAACAATCTTCAAAACATTGATGTTACTTTCCCTTTAGATGTATTGACGGTAATAACAGGTGTTTCTGGAAGCGGAAAAAGTACGCTGGTAAAAAAAATTCTGTTTCCAGCAATGCAAAAAAAGCTTGATAATGTAGGTGAAAAAGCAGGTCAGTTTACAGAACTTGGAGGCTCTTTTTCGCAAATAAAACATATTGAATATGTAGATCAGAATCCTATTGGTAGAAGTTCACGCTCTAACCCTGTTACTTATATTAAAGCATATGATGACATTAGAGAATTGTATGCTAAAGAAAAACTTTCTAAAATAAGAGGATATCAAGCCAAACATTTTTCTTTTAATGTAGATGGTGGACGTTGTGAAACCTGCAAAGGTGAAGGTTCTATTAATGTAGAAATGGTATTCATGGCTGATGTACAATTGCCATGTGAAACGTGTAATGGAAAACGATTCAAAAAAGAAGTTTTAGAAGTATATTTTGAAGGCAAGAATATCAATGATATTCTTACAATGACTATTGATGACTCGATAGCTTTTTTCAAAGAAGCTAAACAAAATAAAATCACACAAAAACTACAACCGCTTCAGGATGTAGGATTAGGATATGTTCAATTAGGACAATCTTCATCAACGTTATCTGGTGGTGAAGCACAACGTATTAAGTTAGCTTCGTTTTTAATAAAAGGAGCCACAAAAGACAAAGCATTATTTGTATTTGACGAACCAACAACAGGATTACACTTTCATGACATCAAAAAACTATTGGCGTCATTCGATGCATTGATTGAAAAAGGACATTCTATAATTGTAATTGAACACAATCTTGATTTGATAAAATGTGCAGATTGGATTATTGATCTTGGACCAGAAGGTGGAGAAAATGGAGGTAAATTATTGGCTACAGGAACTCCTGAGAATATTGTAAAAATAAAGAAATCTATAACAGGAAAATATCTAAGAGATAAGTTATAACTTATCCAATATAGCAATCTTCTTGAAAAACATTTCCGTCTTCATCTAAGGCTACTAATATCTTTTTGGTTTTAGAAACGTAGGTTAAATAAATCCATGGGATAAACCAAAGTCCAAAAGTAAAACAAGAAATCAAAAAATTAAAGCCATGATTAATCTGTTTCCCTTTTTTGGATAAAATAGCAAAAGGCAATTTATCGTTGAGTTCCTCCAAAATAAATCCTTTATGAATTTTATTCGAAATTGATTTAGAGAAATTTTGAAAACTCTCTTCATTTATTGACTGATTACCTTTCATAAACGTTGAATTTAGTTTATTCCCATTTTTAAAATATCTATTTAAAGATACTTTACAAAAATAGTCAATACCTTAAGTTCATACCATACCCACTTTTAGTGATTTTATAGGTAAAGGAGTTTATTTTTGGATTTTCAGTTTTTTGAATACAACATCCAAAGCTTGATTTATTTCAGGAGAAATAACAAATTTATAGTTGACATATACATATAATATTGTTACTAAAACGGACTTCATTCCTATAGCAATAATAGGATGAAAAGGAAATTTCCAAAAATAAAACAGTAAGAATATCACAAATGTTATCCCTATAGAATAGAGTGTTTGATTTGTAAAAGGATACAAATGCATTCGTTTGACAACAAAAAGTAATTTGGCAATACTATATAAAGTTATCGATAATAAAGTAGCAAAAGCAGACCCAATTATACCGTATCGTGGTATAAAAAACATATTCAAACTAATGGTTAAAAAGACTAGCATTAACCCTAAAAACAAAACCATTCGGTAGTATTTTGAATTAAAAATAATAGCATTATTATTCCCTAATATCAAATCAAAATATTTAGAAAGCCCAATCATAAAAACAACCATAATCCCTCCGGCATATTCTTTCGGCACCAATTCGTATAATTGATCTATGTTTACAAAAATACATAACATAACGAATCCTCCTACCATTTGAAGATTGATCGATGTCTTTTTGTACAAATCATTAAGTTCATCATGTTTGTTTTCGTGCATCAATTTAGCGGTAATAGGATACACGATTTGATGCATTGCCCGACTCGGAACCGAGATAACCAAAGCAATATAAGTGGCAACTGAATAATAAGCAATGTTCTCAATTTTCATGTATTGATTAAGGATCATTTTATCGCCATCCAAAAGTAAATTAGCCACACTCCCTGACAAAATGATATAAAAAGTATACTCCATTATGCCCTTAACATTTTCTGGAATACTAAATTGAAAAACGGGCTTCTTGATATAAAAAGCATAAAACATAGTAACCAATAATGCTAATAAATAAATACCCGCTGTCAAATATGTAAATTCAACTACAGTAATCCATTTAAGGTATACTGCTATTAAAGCCAATAAAAACAAGAGTCGCAAACCAACTTCTTTAATAAAATTTCCAAAAACAGAATGCATATGTACTCTTGCCCAAGCATAGAAAATTTCAAAATAAGCCATACATAAGGCTATGAAAGGGATTAACCAAACAAAGGTTTTAACTACTGGATTTTCTTTGGATAAAAAGCTTGTTATATCATCATAAAAAAACAAGGATATTAGAACTAACGGAATACACAGCAGTAAAGGGAATAGCACTGTAAATGATAAAAATTCAGAACGCTCTTTTTCCGTTTTATATTGCGAATAATATTTTACTAATGTGTTTTGCATCCCAATAGCAAAAAGTGGCATTATTACATTTGCCGAAGAAACTAAATAGTTAGATAAGGCATAATAAGTAGCTCCTAAAAAAACAGGATATAAATAAATTGTATTTATGGCACCAATCCCAAAACCAATGTATGTTATTATTGTATTCTTTAAAGATTGATTTAATACTATTCCCATTTTAGGATTTTAAGGTTTAAAATTGTGTTATTTCTGAATCAGTTTAGCCAATTCTTTCGTTAGATTTTTTCTGGAATAATGCTGTAATCCTATTCCGTTTACTTGCAATTTACCTTCTAAAAACTGGTTATAAAAGTCCAAAATTACACTTTTTAGTTTCATTTTTTCAGAATAGTCAAAGAATACGCCTGTATTTGTATTGGTTATAATTTCAGCAAAATCGGAATCCTTTGGACCAATAGCCACTATTGGTCGGTCAGAAACCATATATTCAAATAATTTGCCTGGAATAATACTTTTGGTATCCGCTGAATCAATTTCTATCAATAACAAAACCTGAGAATTTCTTTGATGAGCAATTGCTTCTGTGTGCGATACATACCCTAAATTATTAACATATCCATTTAATCCGTATTGTGAAATGGTTTCTAAAACTTCCTGACTCACTGCACCAATTAATTTTATTTCTAAATGGTCCTTAAAATCAGAGATTTCATGAAGTAATTCAACCAAACTTTCCCATAAAATCAAAGGGTTTCTTTCGGAAAGAAAAGACCCAATATGAGCCAAACTAAATTTAGTATCTAAGGTTTGTTTTGCGACTTCTTCAGTATCATATCCATTGGTAATAACCGCAATTGGTTTACTTGTAATGGCTTGAAATTCGGTTTTTGTAGTTTTACTGGTAACGATAATTGTATCAGCGGCATTCAATACTTTATGCTCTAACGCCTTGTGTTTATTAGCCGCATACTTAGACAATCGCAATGCTTTATGATACCCAATCGTGGTCCATGGATCTCTGAAATCAGCAAACCATTTTACATTCAATTTTTCTTTTAATTCTAATCCAATAAGATGTAAACTGTGTGGTGGTCCAGAAGTTACAATGGTATCAATATCATTCTCTTTTATGTATTTTTCCAAAAATTCTACCGACGGTTTTACCCAAAAAATACGGGCATCCGGTATAAACAAATTTCCTCGAATCCAAAGAAAGGTTTTATCCAAAAAAGATTGTTTCTTCTTATTAGGAATAATTCCAGAACTGATTTTTTTGGTTTTATTCTTCGAAAAGAAAGAAGCCAATTGATACGGTTCAAAAATTTTATGTTTTACTATAATGGCTTTATCCGAAACTTCATTTACTAATGCTTCGTCAACAATAGGATAAGTTGGATTTTCTGGAATATATACAATAGGTTGAATACCAAAATCTGGCAAATATTTCACAAACTTAAGCCAACGTTGCACTCCTGGCCCTCCTGCTGGTGGCCAATAATAGGTTATTATTAAAAGTTTTTTTTGTTCTTTATCTGACATCAGATTTACTTATTTTCTTTTTTCTGTTCAAAATAAATCCCTCCAACTAACAATATCAAAATACAAACAGAACTAATTAGCGAAATTGTACCTCCAGTTTGAATTACTTGCGGTTCAAACTTAAATTCTATAGTATGATTTCCCGATGGGATTTTTAATGCTCTTAAAACATAATTAGTCTGAAAAACATCAGTTTTGTTTCCATCTATGTAAGCATTCCAACCATTTTTATAATATATTTCAGAAAAAACAGCAACTCCTTCATGTGAATTAGTAGCAGAATATTTTAAATAATTGGGTTTATAAACCTCTAATTTTATTACTGCAGAACTGTCTTTAACAAAGCTTTTAGGATCTGTTTTAAATAAAGAGCCAAACTCAAAATCATTTACAACTGCTACGTTTTTAGAATCTAAGTGATCTAAAGCCTTCATCTCTTTATCAGCGGAATCAACTAATTCAATCTGTCTTACAAACCAGGCATTCCCATTAATTTCTGGATTTAAAGTTGGAAATTCTTTACCTTCTTTATCGGTTTGAATTACATACTTAACATTAAGCATGTTCAAGATTTCTAAATTATTTTTAGCAATTTGATAATCGAATAATTGCTGCATTCGTCTCGGTTTCACTGCGCTATATCCTCCAATAGACTTATGAAAGTACGATGCTCTAGCGCTTGATAAATTACCCGAAACTTCAAAAACACGGTAATGAGTCGTGTCCTGTAAAATCTGAGCATCAGTAGGTGTTTCTTGAAAAGGAACTGCAACTTCTCTTCCGCTTACAAAATCTTTGCCTGAAACATATCTTTTATCTACAAAAAACAAATCAAAAATCATTAAAAGTCCTACTAATATAATAGCTGTATTTTGAGCAAATCTATTTTTGATAAACAACCATAATATTCCTGCTGAAACTAAAATAAAGAAAGCGGAACGCAATAAATCAGCACTATAAAGACTTTTTCTGTCTGCTTTTAATGCATCGACAAAACTAGGTCCGTAGGTCTCTAAAAAATAGCTATCACTACTTCCAGAGAAACTAAACATACTTTTGCACAAAAACAAAATAACAATAACTCCCAAACCAAAAACTCCAGTTTGAATTAATCCTTTAGTTTGTTGTTCCTTTTCGGACATAAAAAAAGATTGCAATCCCATAATTGCCAAAACTGGGAAACATAATTCTAACAGAACTTGTATTGATGAAACAGCTCTAAACTTATTATACATGGGAACATGATCTATGAAGAAGTCTGTCAAAAGAACAAAGTTTTTCCCCCATGAAAGTATTAATGCAAACATTGCGCCTACAAAAAACACATATTTTATTTTTCGTTTGTCAATAAATAAAGCTAAAACTGCCAAAAAGAAAACCACAATCCCAATGTAGGCTGGTGCGGCCACAATAGGCTGATCTCCCCAATAAGTTGGCAATCCCGAAACAAAATCGCTTGCTTGTGCTTCTGGTACACCTTGACCAATCATGAATTCATACATGCTACTATCCGTCCCTACTGCTTCACTATTAGAACCTCCAAAAAGTCTTGGAGCAATAAGATTGAAACTTTCGGTGATTCCGTAACTGTACTCGGTAATATAATCTCTGGATAACGCACTATTCCCAACAATTTTAGAACCATCTGGATTAAAAGTCAATTCGCTTTTTCCACGCGTGCTAAAATCAGTATATTCTGTAGTAGCTAATAAATTAGTTGCATTTGCTCCTATAGCAAATATCCCTGCCACGGCTAATACACCACAAGACGTTAACAGTTCTTTATATTGTTTTTCTTTTACTGCCTCATAAATAAAATAACCCGAAAGTATCAATAAGAAAATCAATAAATAATAGGTCATTTGGAAGTGATTCGCATTAATTTCTAAGGCTGTCGCAAACAAAGTAATCAATCCTCCCAGAATATATTTTCGTTGAAATACCAATATAAAACCGGCAATAACTAATGGCATATACCCAATTGCATGCGCTTTGGCATTGTGCCCGACACCAAGAATTATAATCAAATAGGTTGAAAAACCAAAAGCGATAGCCCCAAAAAAAGCTTTAAGAGGATCTACTTTTAAAACCAATAATAACCCATAAAACCCAATAAAATAAAGAAATAAATAATCCGCTGGGCGAGGTAAAAATCGCAAAACATCATCAATAGCTCCGATATAATCGTGTGGATATTTTGCTCCTAACTGATACGTTGGCATACCGCCAAAAGCTGAGTTAGTCCAGTAAGGCTCTACATGATCTGAGGCTCTAAAATCATTTTGTTCTTTAGCCATACCTGTATATTGAGCAATATCTGATTGAAAGATTTGCTTCCCTTGCAATACAGGATAAAAATAGATCAGAGAAATGAGGACAAAACCAATTAGGGCTAGCGCGTGTGGATAGAACTTATTTATAATTTTCAATTTAAAAAGGTTTGGATTAGAGTATAACGAATAGTATAAACGACAAATTTAATCTATTTCTTCGTAATCAACGTAATCCCCTACTTTTTTGGTTTCGCGAGGATTTTTAGCATTCGCATTATTATAGATAATTTCATCATTGCTTGCTGATTTTTGCCATGAATTATCTTGAGCATATTGTTGCTGCTGTTTTTGCATATTTTCTCCAGCTTTTTCAACAACTTTTTTTACCAATAAAGGCAAAAAAAGTTTAGCTAAAAATTTAAAAATATAATAGAACATTATTATATAAAATATGGTTCTTATAAAATTAGGAACAGACGCGGTTTGCATAATCAAATAATTTTTTTTCAAAATTAATAAATCAAACGTTCAAAATTAAAATATCATTCTTAAATAAATAATAAAATATAGTACATTTGAAATGCGTTATTACTTTTTAACCCCTAAAAAAATAATATGTTCAAATTCAAAAGTACAGTTGTTGTTGCTCTTCTAATGATTCCAATGCTTAATTATGCACAACACACCGACCAAATAAACTCAAATAGACCCGGAGAAACAATGTCTGCTTTCTCTGTTGGAAAATCAGTTTTCCAAATAGAAACAGGGATTTACGGTATTACTGAGAAACATAATTTATTGAATTATGATGCCAATGGTTTTGGAGTTGATGCTACTTTACGATGGGGTTTATTTATGGAAAGATTAGAATTTGTAGCAGATTTACAATATCAAAATGAAAAAGTTAACGCCCTTTTTAGTAGCACAGAAAGATCTGCATTAAAACAAACTGTTCTTGGTGCTAAATATCTGATTTACGATCCTTTCAAGAATTACGAAAAAAAAGTCAACCTTTATAGCTGGAAAGCCAATCACGCTTTTAACTGGCATCAGTTAATTCCTGCTGTATCGGTATTTGCGGGTGCTAATCTGACTTTTTCAGATAATCCATATTCATTTTCTCCTGATGGAACTATTTCTCCAAAAATAATGTTGATTACCCAAAACCATTTTGGAGACGGCACTTGGGTTTTTGTAACGAACATCATCGCTGATTACATAGCAACGGACTATCCTAGCTATGGATATGTACTAACACTTACAAAAGGATTTAATGACAAATGGTCTGGTTTTATAGAAAATCAAGGTTATAAAAGCGATTTTTATAGCGATGCTATTGTTAGAACTGGCGCCGCTTATTTAATAAATAAAGACACTCAAATTGACGCTTCAATAAGTACTAATTTCAAAGATACTCCTTCGATATTATATGGTGGCGTAGGTATTTCTTGGCGATATGATGCTAATTATAAAGAAGTACGAATGGATGTTGATAGTGGCGACTCCAATAAAAAAGCACTTCGACGAGCCAAAAAGACTAAAAGAGGATAAATCTAAATAAAACAAACGCTTCAAACCTTAAAAGCCCATTAATTTGGGCTTTTTTTTATGTCGCTTTTTTATTCTGTCAAAGTTAGTTATATTCGTGGCGTTGTCTTAAAACAAAACATTTTTTCAATGATTACAATACAAGAAGCTAAAACAAAAAAGGAGTTGACAGATTATATCAAATTCCCTTTTTCTTTATACAAAAACAATAAATATTGGGTTCCACCAATCATTGCTGACGAACTTGAAACTTTTGATAAAACAAAAAATCCTGCTTTCGAAAATGCGGAAGCTTACTTTTATATTGCTTATAAAGACAACAAAATTGTAGGTCGAATCGCTGCTATAATTAATTGGGATGAAGTAAACAACCAACAAAAAAGTAAAGTACGCTTTGGCTGGTTTGATGTAATAGATGATATTGAAGTTACTAAAGTTTTGCTTGAAAAAGTATATGAATTAGGGCGCAAAAACAATTTAGAACATGTAGAAGGACCGATGGGTTTTTCTAACTTAGACAAAGTTGGTGTTTTAACCGAAGGATTTGAAGAGATTGGCACTATGATTACTTGGTACAATCATCCGTATTATGCGAATCATTTTGAGCAATTAGGATACGAAACCGAAAAGGAATACCTTGAAAATAAATTCCCTTTTGCCAACGTAAAATTAGAGTATTTCGACAAAGCACAAGAGCTAATCAAAAGACGCTACCAGCTCAAAGCGCTCAATTTCAAAAAGACCAAAGAGGTCATGCCATATGTTGACAAAATGTTTGATTTATTCAATGCTTCGTATGCTAGCTTATCCTCTTTTGTAGCCATTTCGGATATTCAAAAAGAATATTTCAAAAAAAAATACATCAGTTTTATTAATCCAGAATACATCAAATTTGTAGAAGACAAAGATGGAAATTTAGTGGCTTTTGCTATAGTAATGCCGAGTTTTTCAAAAGCATTGCAAAAAGCAAACGGTAAATTATTCCCTTTTGGGTTTCTTCATCTATTAAATGCCCGAAACAATAGCAAAGACGTAACTTTTTACCTTATTGGTGTACATCCAGAATATCAAAACAAAGGAGTTCACGCTATTATTTTCAAAGAATACCATACCACTTTTACCGAAAAAGGAATTGAAAACTGCATCCGAACACCAGAATTAGCTGACAATCATGCCATTCATTTGCTTTGGAAAAACTTTGATCCAAAAATTATCTGCCGAAGAAAAACGTTCAAAAAATATTTATAAATCAATCCATAAAAAAACCCATCTTTTTCAAGATGGGTTTTTAATTTATTTTAAATCGGGAAATTTAAACTTATGAAACGTCAACTGTAGTACGTTCCGCAATTTCTTTATACGTTCCGTTTTCTAATTTTTCTCTAATCGCTTCAAAAGCTGCCAAAGTTTCATCAATATCAGCAATAGTATGCGAAGCAGTAGGAATCATACGCAATAAGATAATTCCTTTTGGAATTACTGGATAAACAACTATTGACAAGAAAATTCCATAATTCTCTCTCAAATCATTCACCATAATCATTGCTTCTGGAATAGAACCTTCAAGATAAACTGGTGTAATACAAGTATTTGTATCACCAATATTAAATCCTTTTTCTTTTAAGCCGTTTTGTAACGCATTTACATTTACCCACAACTTATCTTTTATTTCTGATGATTGACGCAACAATTCTAAACGCTTCAATGAACCAATAGTTTGAATCATTGGCAATGCTTTAGCAAACATTTGAGAACGCAAATTGTATTTCAAGTAATCAATAATATCTTTATCAGCAGCAACAAAAGCACCAATGTTAGCCATTGATTTTGCAAAAGTTGAGAAATACACATCAATTTCGTCTTGAACTCCTTGCTCTTCACCTGCTCCTGCTCCTGTAGCTCCAAGAGTTCCAAAACCGTGTGCATCATCAACAAGTAAACGGAAATTGTATTTCTTTTTCATTTCTACTACTTCCTTCAACTTTCCTTGTTGCCCACGCATTCCAAAAACACCTTCGGTA
>CAUPOP010000031.1:0-41298 GCA_963512955.1 uncultured Flavobacterium sp.
ACATCCATTTGTGGCAGCATACCTTACAAAAGGTTTTCCATCAATACGTTCAAAGTGGTTCTTTGAACATAAAAAATGGGTGAAAATCATACCTCGTGATGCTTACACGTATTTAGAATATCATTTCTTTGACAAAAAAGGAAATGCTATTAAAGAATAAATTTGAAAACCGCCTTTCGTAAGATTGGCGGTTTTTTTATGCGGTATTGCGAGATTTTTTGAAGCTATTTCCAGCTATCCGCTATATCTTTTTCTGGCTAAAGAAGCCAGAAAAAGGATGTCGCTTCTATCTGGGCTAGAGTATTCGATTATTTTATCACTTCCTTCTTTCGGCAAAAAATCGTTTCATTAGTTGGGCAGCATCTTCTGCCAAAACGCCACGAACAACAGTAGTTTTAGGATGCAATTGCGTTCCCATTTTCTCGAAACCCCGATTTTCATCACTAGCTCCAAAAACAATTTTTGAAATTTGGCTCCAATACAAAGCACCAGCGCACATTTGGCAAGGTTCTAAAGTAACGTAAAGGGTACAGTCTTTTAAGTATTTTCCTCCAAGGAAATTAGCCGCAGCAGTTATGGTTTGCATTTCGGCATGAGCGGTAACATCGACCAGCATTTCGGTAAGATTATGGCCTCTGGCAATTACTTTATTATCAATAACGATAATGGCTCCAACAGGAATTTCGCCTTTTTCAAAAGCCATTTCAGCTTCTTGCAAAGCTTTTTTCATAAAGTATTCGTCGGTGAAAGGGTTTTCCATAAGTGCAAAAATAAGAATTCAATTCGTACATTTGCTTCATGTCAATTAATTTACTTTCAAACATAAACAATCCCACCGATTTGCGTTTGCTTGATGAAGCTCAACTTCCTCAAGTAGCTCAGGAATTGCGTGATTTTATTATTGATATTGTTTCTGTAAAAGAAGGGCATTTAGGAGCGAGTTTAGGTGTTGTAGAATTGACAATCGCCTTGCATTATGTGTTTGATACCCCAAATGATTTGTTGATTTGGGATGTAGGTCATCAAGCGTATGGTCATAAAATTTTGACCGAAAGAAGAGCCAATTTTCATACCAACAGACAGTTGGACGGTATTTCTGGTTTCCCAAAAAGAAGTGAAAGTGTTTATGATGCTTTTGGCGTAGGCCATTCCTCCACATCTATTTCGGCGGCTTTAGGAATGGCAATTGCTTCAAACCTTAAAGGCGATTACAATAAACAACACATTGCTGTAATCGGTGATGCTTCTATTGCTTCAGGAATGGCGTTTGAAGGCTTGAATCATGCGGGAGTTACAGATGCTAATTTGTTGGTTATTCTCAATGACAACGCTATTGGAATTGATCCAAGTGTAGGCGCTTTGAAAAAATATCTCACTGCTGTAAAAGAAGGAAAAAACCCGAGGCAAAATAACATGATTAAGTCCTTGAATTTTAATTATTCGGGACCAATAGATGGTCATGACATCACTGCTGTAGTCAAAGAATTAAAGCGTTTGCAAAAAATAAAAGGGCCAAAATTCCTTCACGTTATTACTACAAAAGGCAAAGGATTACAACAAGCCGAACAAAATCAGGTGCAATACCACGCGCCTGGAAAATTTGATGCTATGACAGGTGAATTGCTTCCGAAATCAGAAGAGAATTTACCACCTAAATATCAAGATGTTTTTGGTTTAACCGTTTTAGATTTAGCTAAAAAAAATAAGAAGATTGTTGGTATAACTCCTGCAATGCCATCAGGAAGTTCATTGAAATTTATGATGGATGAATTGCCGGATCGTGCCATTGATGTAGGAATTGCAGAACAACACGCTGTGACATTAGCAGCAGGAATGGTTACGCAAGGAATGATTGTTTTTTGTAATATCTATTCTACATTTTTACAAAGGGCTTATGATCAGGTGATTCATGATGTGGCTTTGCAAAATTTACCCGTTATATTTTGTTTGGACAGAGCTGGATTAGTAGGTGAGGATGGAGCGACTCATCATGGGGTTTTTGACTTAGCCTATTTGCGTTGTATTCCTAATATGATTGTGTATTCGCCACAAAATGAAATAGAGTTGCAAAACATATTATATACGGCTCAATTAGGACTTAATAATCCAATTGCTATACGTTATCCACGTGGGCGAGGACAAATTGTAGATTGGGAATCCCAACGGTTCGGGACTTATAATAAAATAGAAATTGGAAAGTCAGAATGCCTCAAAATAGGAACAAAAGTTGCTGTTTTGTCAAACGGAACAATTGGGAATAATGTTACTTTAGCTTTAGAGAAAATGAATAATCCAGAGGCAATTGCACATTATGATTTTCCTTTTGTAAAACCTCTAGATGAAGTAGCGTTACATGCAATTTTCAAAGGATTTACTACGATAATAACTATTGAAGACGGAGTGGTTAAAGGAGGTTTTGGTAGTGCAATTTTAGAGTTTGCATCGCACAATAATTATTATGCTAAAATTCACATTCTTGGTATTCCAGATGAATTTATTGAACAAGGAACTGTAGCACAATTACAACAATATTGCAAAATTGACGTTAAAAGTCTAGAAATAATTTTTTCAGCATATTGAAAATAATAATTTTGCACATCCTAAATCAAATTTTTTTATAATGAAGTTATCCTCTTTTGTTTTTACATTTGTCTTATTTATAATTTGCAACCTAGGTTTTTCACAAGAAGTTGTAAATCCTAAAACACCAGATACACTTTCTCCTTGGACCAAAAAAAATCAGCTTGGTTTTGATATTTCCGAAATTGCTTTTGTCAATTGGAGCGCCGGAGGAACAAGTTCAGTTTCAGGATTGGTGAAAGGAGATTTTTCTAGAATATATGCCAAAAAAAATCGTAAATGGGTAAATGAACTTATAATACGATATGGTTTGAATAAGCAAGATGGACTTGAAATGCGAAAAACAGACGATGCAATTCATTTTAACTCAACCTTTGGTTACAGAAAAGACACGATAACAAACTGGTATCATTCTGCTAAGTTTAATTTTAATACTCAGTTTACTAATGGATATGCTTATCCTAATAAAGAAATAGCAATTTCAAAACCTTTTGCGCCAGCTTATGTATTTATGGGTGTGGGAGCTGAAAATGCTAATAAAGAAAAAAATAGAATATTTTATTTTTCTCCTTTTACTTTCAAGACGACCTTAGTTTTAGATCAAAGATTAGCTAATCAGGGTGCTTTCGGGGTTAATAAAGCACAATATGATTTGAATGGAAACTTGATTTCTGTGGGTAAAAAATCAAAAATGGAATTGGGAATGCTTATAACTAGTTTCTATAAAAAAGAGATTGTTAAGAACATAAACATGGTAAACAAAGTGAGCTTGTATTCTGATTATATTAATAAATTTGGAAACATTGATATTGATTATGATCTTTTGTTTGACTTGGTTGTAAACCAATATGTAAAAGCAAATATTGGCGCCCGAATAATTTATGATGATGATATAAAAGCTAAAGAAGAAAAAGGAGGAGAGCAGATTACTGTTGGGCCAAAAGCACAGTTGAAACAAGTTTTAGGTGTTGGAATTACATATGCTTTTAAGTAATTAAAGACGGTTTATAGAACCATTAAATTACAACCTCGGATGTCAGAATTGTCAAAACGGCCTAAAACTTCGAATGTTTCATTTGTATTTTTTTTACCCAAATCTTGTGTGGCAATAAAAGAACAAGAATTGATATTAGCTAAGTCAATTACGTTAATCCCGCCCGTTTTACCTTCGGTTACATAGCTCAGAGCATCTTCTGTATCACGAATTAATATTTGCATCCAAGAAGGACATTCAAACACACCTTCGCCAAGTGAATATGCTTGAGAAAGTAATTCGGTCATGCCGTATTCTGAATGAATCGCTTGGACTCCAAAACCATGACAAAGTTGTTCGTGCAATTCTTCTCGAATCATCTCTTTGCGTTTTCCTTTCATACCACCTGTTTCCATAATAATGGTATTTTGTAATTTGAAAGAAGATTTTTCGATTAAATCTAATAAGGCATAAGTAACTCCAATCAGAATGACATTTTGTCCAGCTTGGTCTAAATCAATTAATTTTTTGATAAGTTCATCGTGATTATTGAGATAGAACCCGCTTTCCGAATGATTTGATGATTGGATTAAATCTTCCACCATATAAATCAAAGAAGAACCTTCTCTTTCTAGATAAGATGGTAGTAAAGCAAGAATTACATAATCTTCGATATTTCCATAAAACTGAGAAAATCCTTTGCGATAACTTTCTTCATACATAGAAACATCAGTCACAATATGTTTGCTGGTAGTCATTCCAGTTGTTCCACTACTAGTGAATGTTGCTTGAATTGGATTTGAATTAGAAACAACAGAATGGCTTTTGAAAAATTGAATAGGTAAAAAAGGAATTTGAAGTATAGATTTTACTTTTTGTACATCAGTTTTTAAAAAGTTGCAGAATTCACGGTATACAGGATTATTTTCATATTGAAAACGGAAGACTTTCAAAGCTATTTTTTCAAATTGCTTTTGATTTGTAATCGTAAATATATCAGTAGAAGAAATCAAGAATTATTTTTTTACAAAAGTAATTAAAATTAAATGGAAAGCATATTGAAAATAATCAGGAATGGCAACGGTTTTTTTAGAACAATTTATAAAAAAAGCCTCAAAATAATTTGAGGCTTTTTATCGAATATTTTTATCGAATGATAAGTTTTCTTGTTGTCGATGCTTCTTCTTCTTTAATCTTTATAATGTATACACCGGGGGAAAGATTGGATACATTTAGTTCTTTTGAGCTCAACATGGTTTGAAGCACTTTTTTTCCTAAAACATCAAAAATTTGAATTTCTTTGTCTAAATCATTTTTTGATGTAATGTATACTTTGCCATTACTCACAGGGTTCGGGTACAAGCTAAAGCCCTCAATCGAGGCATTTTCTTGTAGTTTAGATTGCTGTTTAGTTTCTTGTGCGCGTAGGTTCAGCGAAAAGAGAAAAAGCAATACAATAATTAGGTAAGAGTAGTTTTTTGTCATTAGCTTTGATTTGGTATGTAAAGATAAAAAAATAATCCAAATATTGTACCAAAAAAAACCATCCTGGATTTTCAGGATGGTTTAATATTTAAAAAAAACAGTTTTTATAAATTGCTTAACAAGTTAACTCCGTCAACAATAGCCCATGCGCCAGGAGTCAATGTAGCTCCAGTAGCAGTTGTACTAGTTGTAAAATTAGCTGTTGGGAAAGTCACAGTAAAAGTAGAAGCTCCAACACCAGTTAGAGGTGTGTTGTCACTAATTTTAAAATTGATCATTTTAATTTTACCACCAGTTACTTGGTTTGTATTTGTATTTAAATCTTGAATTTTAACAGCAACAGCATTTATTGTAGTGCTTCCTGAAATTGCAGTATTTGTGTATCCAGAAATTACAATATTAGAATATTCTCCGTTTCCTTCTTTTTTAAATTGAAAAGCATCAATTTCAAGTGGGTTTCCTGATTCAGTTGCAGTATTCGCTGCTCTTCTTAATGTTATGTTAGATACTTTTGGAAAGAAAGAGTTGTTTACACTTTTTGCCTCAATTTCCATTCCAAAATTTCCAGTTCCAGTTTGATAAGCATACCAGTTGGTATTAGCTTGACCTTGCCATCCATCTTGCCAGTCAAAAGAATCATCTGAGTTACCATAAGAAATAAGGTTTTTAGCACTTACAGTTCCTCCGTAAAATTCAAAACCATCATCAGCACCTTTGTATGAAACAAGATTTTCTAAAACGGTACCAGAACCTACTGAATAAAATGAAAATCCATTCATTTCAGAGTTTCCGTCAAGAATTTTTTTACCAGCGTATTCTACTCTTACATATTGTAAAGAACCACCATTGTGTGCTGAATTTGTACCTCCGTAAACTATATTTGTTCCGTCTTCAGAAGTTGCAGTTGTGATAGGTGTTCCGTCAACTGTTTTACCTGAAACGATTGGAGCATCTCCAAACATAATAATGCCTCCCCAAGAACCTGCAGTTTTAGATTTTTCGGTAAATACAACTGGTTCAGCAGCTGTACCTGTAATTATTAATTTTCCTCCTTGTTCAACTAATAATGCATCAGCGCCATTTGTTACATCTGCTGTTATAGTAGAACCAGCTTCAAAAGTTAAAGTTGCACCACTTTTTACTCTTACAGTACCACTAATGGTATATGTTCCTTTAATATATGTTTTAGGAGCTGTAACGTCTCCTGTTATTTCTCCTGTACCTAATACAGGTGGTGTTACAACATCGTCTTCATTTGAAGTACAACCAATGAATACCGTCGATAATAAGGCAAGGCTAAATACTAATTTTTTCATTTTTGATGATTTTAAAATTTATTTTTTTTGTTAATTATTTATTCAAAAGTACTTTCAATGTTTTTTAATTTCGTTACCTAATTGTTATCAATGTATTATATAACAATCAAGTTCATGTAAATTTTACGTTAGCTATTTGTATAAAAAAAAGAGCTGAAAAGCTCTTTTTTTTATTCTTAAAATGTATACCCTATATTGATTGAGAATCCAACTCCTTTTTTATATTCTTTTAAAACTAAAGACTCTTCGGTAATTTCAAGTGTACTATTGGCACCTAGCTCTTTTTTATAACTTGGGTTTAGAATATTATCTACTGCCAATTTTAATTCTATGTTTTTTGAAATGAAACTTGACCATACAAAATCCAATTTACTAAATGATTTCTCGTAGATGTGATCTATTCCTGACGATCCTACTGCAAAAATCCTATCTCCATAAACGTTGTATACTAGAGTCATTGAGTTTTTCCAATCTTTGTTTAATGTAAAGTCATATTTTAAATCGGTATTAATTAACCAATTTGAAGCACCTTGAAGTTTTCTATTGCTACTGTTTTCCAATTCATTTCCTTGTTTTTTCAAATCAATTTTAACATCAGTACTCATTAACGAGGTGTTGAATCCAAATGAAAAATTAGAAAGAGATTCGTTAATTCTACTCAGTTGGAAAAGTATTTCTATTTCTGCTCCAAAAATTACTGCTTGTTCTGAGTTTTTGAATGTTGTTATTTGACCACCGCTGTTTGCTGTTGGTTTAAAAACTCTTTCAATAGGGTTATTGATCATTTTTCCAAATACACCTACAGCAAATAATTCTTTGTTGTTTGGGAATAATTCATATTTAAAATCAGCATTATAATTCTCGCTGTTCAATAAATTAGGATTTCCACTTTCAGACGTTGCATCAGCATTGATGTAATTTATTGGTAGTAATTCCATTGCAACGGGTCTTGTAATTGTTTTTGCTACAGATATTCTTAAATTACTATTATCGTTAAGCAAGTGTTTTAAGTTTACAGATGGTAAGATATCAAGTTTATCATCTGTTTTTTTGCGGTAAGCGCTACCGTAAGGATCTCCTTGTTCTCTGTATTTGATTTCACGAGTTGAACTTTCTGCTCTTAATCCAGCGTTTAAATCCCATTTCTCACCAAAAGTCATAAACAAATTGAAATATCCAGCATTTACAAATTGATTCAGTTTTACTTTATAATCTCCGTTTGACTCTTCTTGCGTATAAATGATTCCGTTGTTGATGTCTTCATTGATGTTTTCGCTAATAGAATTTAAACTGGCAGTGTAGTTTTTATCTATATTTCTTCTAGCTGAAAAGAAACGGTAGCTGGAATTCATATCGTTAATAAAGCTATTGTATCCAATTGAAAGATTATTTAATTTTTCTTTGTTTCCAAATTTCAAATTATACTCTAAGAAAGAAGAAAAGTAGAAATTACCATTTACATCTAAATATTGACGATTTAAATTATTACCTCCGTAAGACATGTTAATTTCATTGTCATTTGTTTTGATACCAGTAATAAATTTTCTGTCAGGCTGCTTAAAGGAAGTTTTTACATAAGCTCCTCCTGCTTTGACAGTATGTTTTCCGTCTTCAGTTATTTTGTAATCACCAAATAATTGTGTGTTCCAGTATTTAGATTCCTCATATTGATTCAATCTAATAAGGTTATTTGTTTGATTTGCTAAACTGTTAGTATAACCTAATTGATCTTGAATCTTACTTTCAGTTGCTTTAATTAAAATAGAGTTTACATTAAGATTTAATCTATTTGTTTTGTATTTTAAACCAGCTAAGCCAGAAACAGTTGTTTGATAGCTGTATTGTGTATTGTATAAATTATTGTCATAATTACCCTGTCCAAGGTTAAAAGTGCGGTCAATACCCTCTCTAAAAATGTATTTGTTGTCAAAATTGAAAGACATAATATAACTGATGTTTCTTTCTTTTTTTAAACTGAATTTTTGAGCATGTAAAAAACCTATACTAGAATTCAAAGGACTTTTTATTTCGGCAACATCCCACGATTTTTTACCGTATGCTTCTTCATATTGTGAAGGTGAAAGTTTAGTGCCATTTGGCACATTATTGAAAGCACTAGGAAGCGCTCTGTCTTTTCCAATAAATCCCAATGTTCCTTTTGTAGAGTTCGCATCATCCGAAAGCAGGAAGTTTTCAAAGTTATTGTTTGTAGTATATCCAAAACCAATATTTAATTTAGTAATGTTTTTTGGTTGAGGAGTCTCTATATTTACAGTTGCACCAGCAAAATCTCCTGAAATATTAGGGTTGAAAGTTTTGTATATGTTTAGAACACCAACAACATCAGTTGGGAATAAATCCAATGGAATTATTTTTTTGAAAGGACTGTTTGATGGTGATTGTAAATCGTTAACTAATAAATTATTGTATCGATCTTCTAATCCGCGTATAAATAAACCTCTTCCATCAACTTTAGTAATTCCGGTAACTTTTGTAAGTCCTTCTTCTACATCGCTAACTCCTTTTCTTGCCATTTCTTGAGCTCCAATGCTTTGTTTAATCACAACGGCTTGTTTTTGATCTAAAAGAATAGCAGTTTCTTTCTCTCTGTTAACTGTTGTTTTAACAACAACATCATCCAGCTTGTAACTTCCTGAACCTAATGTTTTATTTATTGTAACAGTTTCTCCTGCTTTTACTTCTACTGGAACTTCTACAGATTCATAGCCTACAAAGCTAAATTGTACTGTATAATTGCCTGGAGCAACAGCTAACGTGTATTTTCCTTCTAAATCTGTGTTCAAACCAATTTTAGTTCCTTTGATAAGAACGTTTGCAAAAGGTAGAGGTTGATTATTTGAATCTTTATCCGTCAAAATTCCGGAAATAGCTCCTTTATTTTGTGAAAATCCTAATGTGCAAACAAATAAGGTAATAATTAGAAATTTTAATTTCATTTTTTTGTCATGTTTAATTTTTGCAAATTAAGGACGGTTTTGTAAAGTTGAAGTTAGCTTGTTGTTATGTTTTTGGTTGTCTAATATTACCAAATTGTTAGCATATTAAATTACGGTTAACACGTATTTCGACAGCTCTTTTATCATTATATTTACACTCGAAAAGGAAAATATAACCTGTTTAAAGAAATAGCAGGTAGAGAGAAATTGTTTTATGAAAAGAAAAGACATTAAAATCCTATTGGTGGATGATGAACCGGATATTTTAGAAATTGTAGGATACAATCTTACCCAAGAAGGATACAAAATTGTTACTGCAAATAATGGAAAAGAAGCAATAGCTGTTGCAAAAAAAGAAATTCCAGATCTTATTATAATGGATGTTATGATGCCAGAAATGGATGGAATGGAAGCCTGTGAAAATATCAGAAAAATTCCAGAACTCAATAACGTAATCATAACATTTCTTACTGCACGTAGCGAAGACTATTCGCAAGTAGCTGGTTTTGATGCAGGAGCAGATGATTATATTACCAAGCCTATAAAACCAAAATTATTAGTTAGTAAGGTAAAAGCATTGTTGCGAAGACTGAAAGAACAAGAAAAAAACAGCGAAACATTAAATGTTGGCGGAATCGAAATCAATCGTGAGGAATACAAAATCGTAAAAGACAATGTCGAAATTGCTTTACCAAGAAAAGAATTCGAGTTGTTTTATTTGTTAGCTTCAAAACCAGGAAAAGTTTTCAAAAGAGACGAAATTTTAGATAAAGTTTGGGGTAATGAAGTGGTTGTTGGAGGAAGAACCATTGATGTACACATCAGAAAACTTCGAGAGAAAATAGGAGATGACTTTTTTAAAACAATTAAAGGAGTTGGTTATAAATTTGAAGTTTAATAAATAAATTTCTTTTTAGATATATAATATAAATATGGTTTAAAGTTGAGCACTATCGATGAAAATTAATTTTAAAAAAACCTACAAGTTTGCAATAAAATCCGCCTTATTCATCAGCCTTTTTGCTACAGGATTTGTTATGATTATGGTTTTGTTTTTTTTTGGTAACAAAACGCAAAATATGATTTTGTTAGGATTAGTGTGTTTTGTTGGAATTTATGTTTTTTCATTTATAGTATTACAATATCGTGTAGAGCGCTTTATTTACAGACGTGTCAAAAAAATATACGATGATGTAGCTTTATTAGAGTCTAGTTCGCTTTTGAATCAGCCAATTACTACTGACATGGAGACATTGACTCGCGAGGTCAAGAAATTTGCTACAGATAAAAAGTTGGAAATCGAAATGCTTCAGGTACGTGAACAATACCGTAGAGAGTTTTTAGGAAATGTCTCTCACGAATTAAAAACACCTTTATTTACTGTTCAAGGGTATTTATCAACATTGGTTGATGGCGCTATGGATGATAAAAATGTTCGTAAAAAATATTTGAAACGTGCAGAAAAAGGGGTAGAGCGGTTGATATACATTGTAGAGGATTTAGATATGATTACTAAACTAGAATCCGGGGATTTAAATTTGGATTTTTCGGATTTTGATATTATTGAATTGATTCAAAGTGTTTTCGATTTGTTAGAAATGAAAGCTGATAAAAAGAGAATTAAATTATTTTTTGAAAATGAATACAATCAACCTATAATGGTGCATGGAGATAAAGATAAATTGCAACAAGTGGTTGAGAATCTTATTGTGAATTCTATAAAATATGGAAAAGAAGGAGGAGAAACAGAAGTAGCGGTTGTAAATCTTACTCATAAAAGAGTTTTGGTTCGTGTCACGGATAATGGTGAAGGGATTGAAAAGCAAAATATTCCAAGGCTTTTTGAACGTTTTTATAGAGTAGATAAAAGTGGCTCTCGATCTGAGGGTGGCTCTGGATTAGGATTAGCAATTGTCAAACATATTGTTGAGGCACATAAAGAAAAAATATATGTAGAAAGTGAGTTTGGCATTGGTTCTGAATTTTCTTTTACAATTGAAAAAACTAAAATAAAAAAGCAACAAACTTCTTTAAAAGCGTAAGAATTAGATTAATTTTTATTTTTTAAAATTAATCTTTCGGTTCCTAAATCGTAAGAATTTAAAGTCAAATATCATGAATTTTGCATGTTATTGTGACTTAAATGTTAATTTATCATCAACATAATATTGCGTTAACATTAGCTTAACACAACAGTATCACCTTTGCAAAAAAATAAATCATAAAAAAATGAAAAAATTTTTATTTGCAAGTTTGGTAATGGTTACTTGTATGGTTAATGCACAAGACATCAATAAAGATGCAGTTGCTAAAGAAGTTGTTCGTGTTTTAGACTCAATAAACAAAGTTAAGGCAGCAGAAGAAAAAAGCAAGCCTAAAAAAGAACACTGGTATGATAATGTTGGGATAAGAGGATATGTTCAAGTTAGATACAATGGATTGCTATCTACTAATGACAAAGTTTCTTGTGATCAATGTGATAAATCTTGGGGTACTACATCAACCGCAGTTGATGCAAAATCAAATAATGGATTTTTTATAAGACGTGCACGTATTGTATTTTCAGGACAAATTCATCCAAATGTATATTTTTATATTCAGCCTGATTTTGCTAGTTCTCCAGCTACAGGAGTAAATAACTTTGCTCAAATTAGAGATGCTTATTTTGACTTATCATTTGATAAAAATAAAGAATACAGAGTTAGAATAGGACAAAGTAAAGTGCCTTTTGGATTTGAAAATTTACAGTCAAGCCAAAACAGATTGACTTTAGATCGTAACGACGCTTTGAATAGTGCTGTGGCAAATGAAAGAGATTTAGGTGCATTTTTCTACTGGGCTCCAAGTGAAGTTAGAGAACGTTTTGCAATGTTGGTAAAAGACGGTTACAAAGGTTCTGGAGATTATGGTGTGTTTGCTTTTGGAGCTTATAATGGTCAAACTGCAAATAAATCTGAAGGAAATAGAAATTTACATGTAGTAGCAAGAGCAAGTTATCCATTTGTTATTGGAAATCAAATTATTGAGCCGGGAATTCAAGCTTATACAGGAAAATGGGCTTTTACTAGTGAACTTTCATCAGGTGTTACCACAGCTGACAAACAATACACAAAAGATCAAAGACTTGCTGCTTCATTTATTCTGTATCCAAAACCATTTGGGATTCAGGCAGAATACAACATTGGTAAAGGACCTCGTTATAACAAAATCACTAATACGGTTGATGAATCAAGTCTTGAAGGTGGGTATGTAACCTTAAATTATAAATTAGATTTACCAAAACATCAATACATATACCCTTTTGCTAAATTCCAGTATTATGATGGTGGAAAAAAATTCGAAAAAGATGCTAGAAGTTATGTGGTAAGAGATTACGAACTAGGTATCGAATGGCAGCCAATTAAAGCCTTTGAATTAGTAGCAGAATATGTTATTGCTGATAGAACTTTTGAAGACAGTGCATTGCCAAATAACAGACAAAAAGGAAACTTATTGCGTTTGCAAGCACAGTTTAACTTTTAATAAAGCCGACCCTTGGCAGTTTTTTTATTGTCAAGATAATGTAAAATTAGTACGAAATTTTTCAAATAATAAAGATTGAATAATACTTGCTTAACATACAGTTAATGTTGAGACTTTACTTTTGTTGAAAATTTAAACAACCTTTTAAAATGAATACAATTAAATTTAAAATAGCAGCAATTTTAGTAGTCGTAATGACTATTGGATATTCGTTTACGACTTTGAGTAAAATTACTATCAAAGGTTCAGATACTATGGTGATTTTATCACAACAATGGGCTGAAACATATATGAAGAAAAAACCTGGAACAACGATTCAAGTTACAGGAGGTGGTTCTGGAGTAGGTATTGCTGCTTTAATAAACGGTTCTACTGATATTGCTAATTCAAGTCGTCCTATTAAACCTACTGAATTAGAAAAAATTAAAGCAAAATACAAGAAAAACGGAATTGAGATTGCTTGTGCAAAAGACGGTTTGTCTGTTTTCTTAAACAAAGGAAATTCGGTTTCTGAATTGACAATACAACAATTAGGAGATATTTTTTCAGGAAAAATAACTAATTGGAAAGAAGTAGGTGGTGCGGATGCTAAAATCCAATTATACGGTAGAGAAAGTAGCTCAGGTACTTTTGAGTTTTTCAAAGAGCATGTAGTAAAAACTGATTTTTCTCCAGCTTGTCAAACATTACCTGGTACTGCGGCTATTGTAAATGCAGTGAAAAAAGACAAATACAGTATTGGTTATGGTGGAGCAGCTTATGCTGAAGGTGTGAAAGACTGTAAAGTAAAAAAAGACGCAAAAAGTAAAGGTGTTTTGCCTACTGCTGCAACTATTAGAAATAAAACATATCCAATTTCAAGATATTTATACATGTATTTGAAATCAAAACCAACGGGAGAAACTAAAGCTTTTATAGATTGGATTTTGAGTCCTGAAGGACAAAAACTAATCGAAGGAGTTGGTTATTTTCCAGTAAAATAAAAAAACATAAAAAATCCCTCTCTTTTATAATGGAGGGATTTTTTTTAAAGAATTATTAAATCGCTTATGAATTCTTCACTTCCAAATAAACAGACTTTCACCAAAGAGAGTTTAAAAAAACAGTTCAGGCTTTCAGAGTTTCTGGCAGAGAAAGTTATTTCTTCCATAGCCTTTTTATCCATAGCGATTATTTTCTTGATATTTATTTTTGTTTTCAAAGAATCATTACCGCTTTTTAGTTTTAATGAAAAAACAAAAGAAACTACTGAAATTCAAGCTGGCAAAGATGCAGTAGTAGAAAGTTACGGGGAAGCTGTAACTACAGAAGAAACTCAAGTCGAAACATATGGAGCGCCAGCAGAAAACTTGGAGCCAGAAAGTTACGGGACAACTACAGAAGATTTATCAGTAGCTGATGAAGCATCGCCAACAGAACCAGAGACCTACGGCACTGTAACCGAAGATCTTAATCCTGAATCAGTTGAGGAGGAATTAGTTGTCGATGAAAAAACTACTGTAAATAAAGAAGGATCAGATAAGACTTGGAGTACTTTTTTCTCTACAGAATGGGTGCCAGTTTCTGAAAATCCACGATTTGGGCTACTTGCCTTACTTATAGGAACTTTAAAAGTTACTGTAATTGCAATGTTGATTGCAGGTCCATTGGCCATATTAGCGGCTGTTTATACTTCTTGTTTTGCTTCAAACAGAAGAAAGGAAATTATAAAACCGATTATCGAAATGTTAGCTGCTTTCCCATCTGTGGTGATTGGTTTTTTCGCAATGATGGTTTTGGCTACTTTTTTCCAAGATGTTTTTGGCTATGATTCCAGATTAAATGCATTCATTGGTGGAGTTGCCATGGCATTAGCCGCAATTCCTATTATTTATACCATTTCAGAAGATGCTTTGTCAGCGGTTCCTAAAACTTATACTGAGGCTAGTTTAGCATTAGGGGCAAGTAAGGCTCAAACGGCTTTTGCTGTAATTTTGCCAGCTGCAACTCCGGGAATTTTTGCTGCTTTATTATTGGGAATCGGAAGGGTTTTTGGCGAAACCATGATTGCTTTAATGGCTACTGGAAACGCAGCTTTATTATCTACTAATCCTTTTGAAAGTGTACGAACTTTTGCAGCGACTATTGGTTCTGAAATGGCTGAGACTGTTTTTGGCGAAACGCATTATAGTGTTCTGTTTTTCATTGGGTCATTACTGTTTATCTTCTCATTTGCATTGAATGCAGTGGCAGAGTTTTATGTGAAAGGGAAATTAATTAAAAAATTCCAAGGGAAATAAACATGAAAAAAGCAATTAATATAGCAGAAAACCCTTTTTATAAAACTAAAAAGAAGGGTGAAAATATAAAAGAAAATGCAGTTGTAGGATTGACCCAAATAGCGGTATTATTAATTATTGCCATTTTATTTATAATTCTAGGGATTATTATTTATCAAGGGCGAGATAAATTTTCTTGGGAATTCATAAGTTCTTTCCCAACTGATGGAATGACCAAAGGAGGTATTTTTCCAGCTTTAATTGGAACTTTTATATTGGTTATTGTGATGTCTATAGCAGCAGTTCCTTTTGGGACAATCACAGCTATTTACTTAACAGAATATGCACGCGAAAAATCTAAATTTGCCGCTGCAGTTCGTTTTTCTATTCGAACTTTAGCAGTTGTTCCATCGATAATTTTTGGGCTTTTTGGATTAGGTTTTTTTATTCAATTTGTCGGAACTGGAATGGATACTACTTTCAATAATGGAGAATTGCATTGGGGACAACCTAATATTCTTTGGGCTAGTTTAACAATGGCATTATTAACGTTACCTGTTATTATTGTTTCTGTAGAAGAATCTTTAAAAACAATTCCACGAGAATTGCGAGAAGCGAGTTTAGCTTTAGGGGCAACCAAATGGCAAACGATAAAAAAAGTAGTTTTTCCAGGGTCTATTTCTGGAATTATGACAGGGACTATTCTGGCTGTAAGTAGAGGTGCAGGAGAGGTTGCTCCAATTTTGTTTACAGGAGCGGCCTATTATTTAGCTACATTACCAGGTTCTTTGAGTGATCAGTTTATGAATTTGGGATACCATGTTTATATCATGTCAACACAGTCTTCGGATGTTGAGAAGACAATGCCAATTCAGTTTGCAACTACATTAGTATTGTTAATCTTAACTTTGTCATTAAACCTAGTGGCTGTAGTAATTAGATCAAGAATCAGAAGAAAATCAAAATAAGTTTTACAGTAAAGCAATAGTATTGCCCTAACAGAAATAAAATGAAAGATATAAAAATACAGGTTAATGATTTGTCATTATATTACGGAGAAAAAAAAGCTTTAAAGGAAATTTCAATGCAGATACCGGCTAATAAAGTGACAGCTTTAATTGGTCCTTCAGGTTGTGGAAAATCAACTTTTTTAAGGTGTATTAATAGAATGAATGATTTGATTCCGAGTGTTTCCATCACGGGTCAGATGCTGGTTGAAGGTGTTGATATTTATGATAAAAATGTGGATGTGGTTAATATTAGAAAAAAGATTGGAATGGTTTTTCAAAAATCAAATCCTTTTCCAAAATCTATATATGAAAACATCGCTTATGGTCCGAAAATTAACGGATTAAAAGATAAAACACAATTGGATGAAATAGTTGAAACCTCTTTGCGTCAAGCTGCAATTTGGGATGAATTAAAAGATCGTTTGGATGACTCTGCCATGGGATTATCAGGTGGTCAGCAACAACGTTTATGTATTGCTCGAACTTTGGCGGTAAACCCAGATATTATTTTGATGGATGAACCAGCAAGTGCTTTGGATCCAATCTCTACCTCTAAAATCGAAGAGTTAGTTCATGAGCTTAAAGAAAAATATACTATTATAATTGTAACCCATAATATGCAACAAGCAGCAAGAACAAGTGATCACACTGCTTTCTTTTATATGGGAGAGTTGATTGAAATGGGTAAAACAAATACTATTTTTACCAAACCAGAGAAAAAACAAACCGAAGATTATATCACAGGTAGATTTGGATAGTTGTTTAATCGTATTTTTGTTTGATAGTTTAATCTGTTCCTTTGATTCTACTCTTAAACTCTGAACGTAAAACAGTATACTTTAAACTAAAATTTGTAGGATGACACACTTTGAAATAGAATTAGAAAAATTAAAAAATGTAATTGTAAAAATAGGTAAGCTCGCTGAGGCTCAGGTTAATGAATCGGTGCATGCCTTGCTTTCAGAACAAGTTGCAGAAGTAAAAGAAGTAAAGAAAACGGAACAGAAAATAGATAAATTGGATGTCAAAATTGATGAAATTTGTCAAAGTATTTTTGCATTACAACAGCCTGTTGCGTCTGATTTACGATTTATCATGTCAGCGATGCAAATTAGTAACGAAATTGAGCGTATCGGGGATTTGTCTATTAGTATTATCAAAAAGACTAAAAGCATTAAAGATAAACACGATTTGATTGCAAAATTCAATATAATAGAATTAGCCAAACAAGTTGAATTGGTAAACTCCAAAACTAATGAGTGTTTTATAACACGTAATGAAAGTACTATAGGAGAGATTTTTGTTTTGAATAAAACAATCAAAAATAAATGTGATGAGGCAATTCATAATATCATAAACGAAATGAAAACTACCTCTAAAGTAGTTGTTTCAGGGACTAATCTTGTGATTGTGTTGAAACATTTGGAAAGAATTTCAGAGCATTGTACTAATATTGCAGAATACGTTTATTTTATGGTAAATGCCAAAATAATCAAACACGAAAAGTTTGAGGATAAGGATTTAGAATAAGAAAAGCTTTCTATTTTTTACAAATTTAAAACACTAATTAGTTTCTTTACAGGATTTAATTAGTGTTTTTTTTTATAAATTAAATCATTAGTTTTTTTGTTTTTTCTTCTTTTTAGGAATCTTAAATACAGCAAATAATTCTTTCCAATCTATGGTGTTATTTATTACAGGTAATCCTTTATAGGTATCTATTTTTTTTAAACTTTCTATAGTAAATTCCTCTTGAGTTGCATAAGGAACCATTTGTTCATTTTCCAGTTTTCTTGCCAGATATTCCTGCTCATATTGTCCAGGTGTTGGAATAAAAAAACTCTTTTTTCCCAGTTTTACTAAATCCATAATGGTAGTATATCCCGAACGGCATAATACGGCTTCACTTTCATTGAATGTCTGCTCAAGTTGACGACTGTTCATAAAGTTATAGTAAGTAATATTGCCTATTTCTTCTTTCTTTTGATTTTTTTCTATAATTCCTTTGATGAAAATAACACGACCATTGTATCGTGATGCTTCCATTTTTAATTTAATTTCTAAAATACCTCTTTGTGGTTCAGGTCCAGATAGAATAATCATTAAATCATAAATTTTTTCGGTTTCTTTTTTTTGAATCCGACTCAATGGATCGATATACTTCACTTTAAATCCAGGATTTTTTAGATGCCCTAATTTTCCTGTCAAATTCTCATCGCCTTCTAGGTCAGGAACCCAACATTCTGTAAATTTTTTTATAATATTTTGGTGCAATATACTCGTTATCCACGTTGTATTACCAGTCAGGACATTGAGTTGATGAGTTATAAATACAGAAGGCACTTTTTTACTTATGACTCCTAGTCTGTTATCCGAAATTACTCCAGAAATTTTATATTTTTTAACCCATTTTTCAACTAATTTTTTTTCTTCCCAAATGGCTTCAATCATTTTAGGGCAGTTTTTCAACAATTTCCATTTAAAGTTTTTACCGTTTTTTGCATATTCAATTTGGTATGAGGGTAACTTTAATGTTTGGATGTAAGGAAACTCTTTTTTTAGAAGCTCTAATGCAATTCCGTCGGATGCTATTATGCAAATAAAATTATTTTCTTGCAATGCTTTTATGATAGGAATACAACGAGTTGCGTGTCCTAATCCCCAATTTAGTGGAGCAATCAAAATTGTTTTATTGGTGTTTTCCGAAGAAGTCATAGTTCAATTTATCATTTTATTTTAAAATGGAAAGATACACAAACAGTTTCCCATTTTATATTTCCATTAGATTACCAAACTATTATTTTATCAGTAATTGATTTGTCTGTATTTATAAACAAAAAGACCACCCATTGGATAGCCTTTTTTTTGTTTATTCAAATTAAATTATTCTTGAATATATGTTTTATTACCATTTGAATTAATGTAATATTTTCCTCCTCTAGGTCCTGTGTAAACTTTTTTACCGTTGTATTCACCAGTAATTTTATCAGCTACTTTAGGTGCTTTCTCGGTTGTTTCTTTTACTTTTACAGCCTTTTTCTCAACTTTTTTTCCTTCATCTTTAATTTTAGCGTCAAGTTTATTCAGTTTTGCTTTGCTTTTACCTTCGGCTGCTTCCTCTTTAATTTTAGCATCAGCTTTATTTAATTTTGCTTTGCTTTTGCTTTCAATTGCTTCTTTTTTTGCTTTAGCATCAGCTTTTTTTGCCTTTGCTTTGCTTTTACCTTCGGCTGCTTCGTCTTTAATTTTAGCATCAGCCTTATTCAGTTTTGCTTTGCTTTTACTTTCAGTTGCTTCTTTTTTTGCTTTAACATCAGCTTTGGTTGCCTTTGCTTTAGCTTTTTTTTCTGCAGCATTAGCGCTAGCCTCTTCTTTTTTTTCTTTAGCTTTCTTTTTAGCTTTTTCTTTTACAACTTTAGCTGCTTTCTCTGTTTTCGCTTTTGTTTTTTTCTTAGTTGTAGTTTCTTGAGCATAAAAACTATTTGAAAAAGCAAAAAGCAAAAATAATAACACTAATTTTTTCATATTTATTGGGGGATTTAAATTTTAAGATATTAAAGTTAAGAATTATTTCTTGTTTAATTAAATGAGATGCTAAAAATATGCTCTTAGATGGATGTTACCAGTATGGATGGTTTGACTTGATTGGCTTTTTCTTCCTTGATAGTTTAAGTTTACATCTAAAAACTGTGTTAGATTCTTTTGTAGCAATAATCTCCAGGTTAAGTTTTGCCCAGCTTGCAGTCCTTCAAGCATTTGAAATCCTACAGATGAAAATGCATTTCCATTAAATTTATTTTGATAAAAAGAGAGTTCTCCATTTAGCGTTATTTTTTTGTCACCTGAGTAAGAAAAAGAACTTCCCCATCTGTTTTGAATTAATGTTTCTGAATTTCCAATTTGGTTTTCTTTGTTCTGTAATTCATAAAACAGATCCAAACTGGTGTTTTTAGAAAATAAATAACTGATTTTTGGGCCTATGAGGTAGCCATTGATAGCATAGTTTTTATCGGGAAAATTTTCAGACAACATTGAAGTTTTTATAGTTTTTAGAAAACAACCTAGTAACCAAGTTTTTTGGTACAAATGATTATACTGCAACTGATGTGATGCGTTTGTGGCTTCTTGCGAACCAATTGACAATAAATTTTTTGCATTATTTTGTAAATAAGTATAGGTGACAGAATGATGTTGCTTCCCTCGATTGTAGAACAAACTATTTCTGAAATTTGAATTTAATCCTAATGCGTTTTTCTGAGAAGAATTAAATGGATTGACATCAAAATTATCGCCATCATTTTTTGCTTTGCGATCGATAATAAATGAAGTTTGATTATAGAAATAAGACAGTATTTTTTTAATCCCATTTTCGTTTTGCCATTGGTTAGGATTGATAACTAAAGATTGGGAAAATTTATTTTGGTTGGTTTTAATGTAAATTCTGTTGGGTAGAAATACGCGAATGTATTTTGCTTGATCAATAAAAGGCGCTACTTCAAATTCCTGTAACTCTTGAATGCCGTTGTTATTATAATCATTCCAAGTATATACGCCGTGTCCTGAAGCTACTTCGAGATAGGTAAATTCCTGTTGTGGAATGGTTCCGGAATTTGTTTCGTAAACAGTTGTACTTTGTATTAATTGATTAAAAAATTGATTGTTATATAGTATTCTTGAATTCAATGAGGATTCTTTTTGTTTTGTGTTGGTTACAAAATCAAAGATTCGGTAGTTCATATAAACGGATAGATCGCTTTTTTTGGTCTGAATTAGTTTTGATTTTAAAACAAAAGTTTGAGAGGTATTTACACGTTCAATTAGTCCCTTTTGTAAACTATCATTAGTTCTTTTTAGGTAACCCAATTCAACAAAAACTTTGGTGCTATCTCCTCGTCCTGCAAAAAAACCATATTCTGAAAACCGTTGACTCAGAGCAGAAAGCTGATGTGTAGCTGTATTTTTTTCTTGATTATCCTCTAATCGTAAGCTACTTCCAATCCAGTTTTTATTGAAATGGAAACGCATTTGGGATTGATTCCTTAAGAATTTAGAATTTGCTACAGTGCTTTCGCTTTTTAAAAGACTTCCTTGGTTTTGAAAATTCCATTTTTTTAACTTAACAAGACCATTGATGCTATGTCTATTTCCTGAAAAGGTATCTGAAAAGTCTAATTTTTCAAATTGATAATTAATTAAGCCTTTGTTTTGGGTATTGTTTTTTGGATTTAGTTTAAAGTTCAATCCAGAAACTAATAAACTTTGATTCCCTGAAGCATTGAGCTGTAAATTCCAATCCCGATTGAATTCAATCATATTTAGACGCTCAACAGAAGAGAAGTTTTCCTTTATGAATTGATAATTTACAAAGGCATCTGTGTTCCATCTTTTGGAAAACAAGCGTTGTTTAATATTTATTTTACCAGCTAGACCTTTGTTATTACCATCATCTATTGAAGAAAATAAATTTTTGTCATTGTTGTTTACGCCAATTTCAAAATCAACAGACGTCTTTTCGGTAGGTTTGTATTTTCCTAAAAAAGTAGCAACCTGAACTTTTGTTGGAGCTACTAATTGTATAATAGGTTCGTAATTTCCTTGTGGGATTCCATTTATTGGAGCAGTGTATTGGTAAATTTTAGTAATAGCTACAGCGTTACTCAAGGTGTAGTTTCCTTTATTGGCACCAACTAAACTAAACTTAAGGTTATACAAAACATCATCAGGATTGTTCGAATACTCGTAAGTTTCAACGCCATTAAGCAGTGTTTTTTTATAGAGAATTTTGTTTTCAGAATAGGAATCTTCATAGGCTGAAGGTGCTGTCATTAAGCTTGAATTATCTCCAGCATTTGCTAAAATTTGTGTTTGATCTTGAGAAAGATTTTGTTGTAGCGGTTGGTTCTTTAAATCACTTTCAGAATATAAATAACCGCTAAAATTCCATTTTTCGGTTTCGTGAGAAGCTCCTGCATAGGTTACAAAACGCGTGTAATTTCGATCGGAATATTGGTATTCAATTGTAATTCGCATTTCGGAAGTAATAGTAAAAAGTGGTGTAAAAACAATTTCTCCGGCATTATAATCAATAGTGTAATCGTTATTTTCACCTCGTTTTAATAAAATACCATTTACGTAAACACGCTCTGATCCTGAAATTACTAACACATATAATTCGCCGTTCTGACCTTTTAGTTTATAAGGACCTTGGTTCCCTTCTTGTCCTTTAAAATTACTTTTGGCATATTGCCCTTTTACTAAAGCTACAGATGTAAAAACATTAGTGTGGTTGTTTTTTGTTCCAAAATCAAAGCTGGTGGATAGTCCTTGGACTTTTTTATTAAAATTTAAAAATTGTGTGTTTTTGTTTTCAAGAAAAATATCTCCGGCTCGCACGTTCCAATCATCACTGAACATTTCGATAAAAATATTATCAAATTGATCTAGTTTTTGTGAATAGCCGCCTTCTTGCAACGGAATATTACTGTCCTGTATAGAAGCGCGTAAACTTACTTTTTCAGAAATCTTGCCGGTAATTTGTAAGTCTAAATTGGAGTTTAAGGAAGTATTTTGATTGTTACCTACGGTTACACCTCTGGTAATGCTTCCAGAAGTAATTAAGCCGTCAAACGGAATGTTTTTTTGCGGTGAATCTGTTTGAATTTGGTACAATTCTCCAGATAATGCTTTGTTGCTAACTATTTTGCTTGGATCGTAAATACGGTATTCTTTGGTTAAAACATCAGGAAATCTTAGATAATTAACGGTTACAGAATCGCGAATTTTAGCTATTTTTTCGTTGAGGACTAAGGTTCCTTTTTGGAAATTGACTTTGTAAAAAGTACTGTCAATGGGAGCGTTATTATTATCAAGAACTTTGAAAAAGCTAGAATTTATACTGTTGCTTTCAAGGTGAATAGTGTCTTTTGTTGTTGGAATTTTTTTACTTTGAAACAAGGTGTTATTTTCCTGTGCCTGAAGCCCAGAAATAAAACAGATTACTATCCAAAAAAGTAATTTCTTCAACATAATAAGGATAACTCAAGAGTTCCAAAAGTAGTATTTATAAATGTTAAAAAGTAAAGTCTTGGTTTTTGATTGTAATTTGATAGGTAAACAAAAGGGAAGTCAATAGCATCGACTTCCCTTTTGTATAGTAACAATTTTTGTAATCTATTCTTTGGTTACCACTTGCATGGTTTCACGGCTTACTTGTTTTAATAAAACTACTTTATTGTTTTCAACGGTTTGTGCCGCTTGATCATTAAAGTGACGGATGGTATATAAAGTTACATTTTCATCAAACTCTACTTTGAATTTCTTAGAAAGAATAGCATTTAATTCATTGAAATTTTCAAATTTATCTTCCACACAAACAGAAAAACTAATAGCAGAATTCTGGATTAAGTTTACTTTGATTTTGAATTGGTGAAACAAAGCAAAAATTTCACTGATGTTTTCTTCCATGATAAATGAAAAATCTATAGAAGAAAGTGAAATCAATAATTGGTTTCTTTTTACAATGAAACAAGGCAAATATGGTTCTAAATCAACTCCTTTTGAAACGCTTGTTCCTTTTAATAGTGGATTGATAAATGATTTTACGTACAAAGGAATTTCCTTTTTCTGTAAAGGTTGCAACGTTTTTGGGTGAATAACCGTTGCACCATAAAAAGCTAATTCAATTGCTTCACGATAAGAGATTTGATTCAATAAACTCGCATTTTCAAAATAACGAGGATCCGCATTCATAACTCCAGGAACGTCTTTCCAGATGGTTACACTTTCGGCATTTAAGCAATATGCAAAAATTGCCGCTGTATAATCCGAACCTTCACGACCCAAAGTTGTTGTGAAGTTGTTTTCGTCAGAACCTAAAAATCCTTGTGTGATATTTAATATTTTGCGTTTTACGTTTTTCGCAATATTTTTTTGTGTCAATTCCCAATCTACTTCAGCATCTCTGTAGTTAGCATTTGTTTTCACAAAGTTACGTACGTCTAGCCACTGCGTGTTTATTCCCATATAGTTCATATAATGGCTCAAAACAGTT
The DNA here is from genome assembly GCA_963512955.1 of uncultured Flavobacterium sp. Taxonomy (GTDB): domain Bacteria; phylum Bacteroidota; class Bacteroidia; order Flavobacteriales; family Flavobacteriaceae; genus Flavobacterium. The sequence goes on from CAUPOP010000031.1 coordinate 24,152, forward strand.
GTAGAAATAAGTTCACCATAGCTTACAATTTGGTCGTAAACAAAATTATAATTTGGTGATTTGTTGTGTGCTAAAAAATATTCTAAGTCAGAAAACTGAGAATTCACAGCTCCAAAAACAGCATTTTTGTCATCTTCGAATAAATCCAACAAAATCTGATTGTGGTATTTTTTTACTTCTTGAACAGATGAATTTAATTCAGCTGATTTTTCGAAATAGTTCTTTATTACTAATTCAAGCGCATTTGTAGTTTTTCCCATTGCTGAAACTACTAATAATACATCTTCATAACCTACTTTTTGCAAAACGTCATATACGTTTTTAATTCCTTCGGCATCTTTTACAGAAGCACCACCAAATTTGAATACTCTCATTTTAAAATTAAGATTTCAGATTCTAGATTTCATATTTTATATGAAACTACAAGCTTATTTATTTTTTATTTTAACTTATTGTCAACGAAATAATTAATTGCCTCTTGGTCCATTTGTACAACTCTCCAATCGTCAAGAACTTTAGCTCCTGACTTTTCGTAAAATTGAACTGCAGGAGTATTCCAATCTAGGACATTCCATTCAATTCTTCGTACATTATCTTTTTGTCCTTGTTTTATAATTTCAGAATACAAGGCATATCCCAGACCGGTTCCGCGCATTTTTTCTTTTACAACTAAATCTTCTAAATGGATTGTCTTTCCTTTCCAAGTTGAATAGCGATAATAATACAAAGCGATTCCCACAATTTCAGAATCTAATTCTGCAACAAAAACATGAAATAAAGGATTTTCGCTAAAACCATCGCGAATTAAATCATCAACAGTTATAAGCACAGCATTTGGTTCTTTTTCAAATTCTGCCAGCTCCTGAATGAGTCCTAAAACGGCCTTCATGTCTTCAGGATTTCCTTTTCTGATATTCATAGGTGGTTTTTATTTATTTTTTATTAGAATTTAGAATTCGCATATCTTTAAATTGGTGTTTGCATCAAACTCCCAGAATGCTCATTTTGTAAATTCTTAATTTTAATTGTTGAATTGGCCAAATTAACGCAAATTTCTGCCAAAAATCAACAATTTTTAAGCAAATATACAATACGGTAAACTAAATAAATAGTATTCATGTTGTTTTCACAAAAAAAGCGATATTTGTTACCTCAAAACAACTACAACGATTTCGTAATGGAACAACACAACAAAACTTTAGGTGAATTTATCATCGAAAACCAGAATGCCTTTCAATACTCGTCAGGTGAATTATCCCGAATTATTAACTCCATCCGATTGGCCGCTAAGGTGGTTAATTATAAAGTAAATAAAGCAGGATTAGTAGATATTGTAGGTGCCGCAGGAGAACAAAATATCCAAGGCGAAGACCAGCAAAAATTAGATGTCTATGCAAATGAAATTTTTATTCAAACTTTAATTAATCGCGAAATTGTATGCGGAATTGCTTCTGAAGAGAATGATGATTTTATAACCGTGCAAGGTTCAGACAATGCCCATAACAATAAATATGTGGTTTTAATGGATCCTTTAGATGGATCATCAAACATTGATGTAAATGTCTCGGTGGGAACGATTTTTTCGGTTTTTAGACGCATAACTCCTATTGGAACTCCTGTAACAATTGAGGATTTTTTGCAGCCTGGAATTAATCAAGTTGCAGCAGGATATGTTATTTATGGCACTTCAACGATGTTAGTTTATACCACTGGTCACGGTGTAAATGGGTTTACTTTGAATCCTGCAATTGGTACTTTTTACTTGTCACATCCAGATATGAAATTCCCGCAAAATGGAACTATTTATTCTATCAATGAGGGGAATTATGTGCATTTTCCACAGGGTGTAAAAGATTATATCAAATATTGTCAGTTGGAAGAGGACGATAGGCCTTATACATCTCGTTACATCGGAAGTTTAGTTTCTGATTTTCATAGGAATATGATAAAAGGCGGGGTTTATTTATATCCAACAAGCTCAAAAGCACCTAAAGGGAAATTGCGATTACTGTACGAATGCAATCCTATGGCATTTATTGCGGAACAAGCAGGAGGGAAAGCTTCGGATGGATTTAATAGAATAATGGAAATACAACCTACAGAACTGCATGAACGAGCACCTTTCTTTTGTGGAAGTTTAAATATGGTAGAAAAGGCGGAAGATTTTATGCGTCTGGCGAAACTAAGCAAATATTAAAATGTAAAAAGCTCCCAATTGGGAGCTTTTTAATTATTTATTCATGTTTTTCATTTCATAGATAAAAGTATCTAAATCTACTTTTTTATCCACTAGAGTTAAAGCCTTATTGACTATGTAATTTACATTTCCAGGAGTAAAGCCTAAAGCTAATCCGAATTTTAAAAGCATTTTTTCTCTCTTGTCTCCTAAATGATGATCAATATGAACGATTCTTGCTAAATCATACAAACGTTCTAATCGTTCCACATGTAAATAAGGAGGATTGATAGGATATTTTAAAGGGTTTTCTAAAATCTCTTCATATTCTGAAGGTATGATTTCAAGGTTTGTGGCCAGTTTGTCTAAAAAAGCTTTTTCTTCTGGGGTTGATTTCCCATCAGCAAGCGCCACGCGAACAATGGCAGAGAAATGACCTTTATTTCTTTGTTTAAATTCGCTGTCGAATAAATCTGAAAATGACATAATAGTTAGTTTTTATATTATAAAGATACTTCTTTTTTGAGAATTGCTTTCTATATGGCTTCTAAATTTATTTGATTTTTATCGTTTTTTTACCAAATGATTTGTTAATCCAAAATCATCATTTTCAAAATTAATCGTAAGTTTACATCCCCTTTATCAATTTAATAAATTAGTAATCTATGTCAGATTTTTGGATTTACTTTCAAATTGGATTAAAACACGTTTTGAATATTTATGCCTATGATCATGTTTTATTTTTAGTAGCTTTAGCTGTCCCATTTATATTTAAAGATTGGCAACGAATAGTTCTTTTAGTAACGCTTTTTACAGTTGGTCACACTATGGCGTTGCTACTTTCGGTTTATGAAATTGTAGCTATAAAGGTAAATGTTGTTGAGTTTTTGATTCCTATAACTATTTTTATAACAGCATTATTTAGTCTTTTTACAGCTGGAAAATCAAGTAAAAAAGAAAGCTTGAATTTGGTTTTTTTTATAACATTATTCTTCGGAATTATTCATGGATTAGGTTTTTCAAACTATTTTAAAACAATACTTGGCGGAAGTGCCAATTCAAAATTAATACCATTGTCAGAATTTGCATTGGGAATTGAGGCTGCTCAGATTATAGTGGTTTTTGTAGTTCTGGTGCTATCATATATAGTTCAAACTGTTTTTAGGTTTTCTAAACGGGATTGGACGCTGGTTATGTCAGCATTTATAATAGGGGTGGTTTTACCAATGATTTTAGAAAGTGAAATTTGGAACAGATAAAAAAGATGAACGAAAAAAAATTAAATAAATACGACAAAGCCTATCTTAGAATTGCAAAAGAATGGAGTCTTTTGTCTTATTGCAAGCGTAAACAAGTAGGTGCAATAATAGTGCGAGATCGTATGATAATTTCTGATGGATACAACGGTACCCCATCAGGATTTGAGAATTGTTGTGAAGATGAAGAGGGATTAACACGTTGGGATGTTTTACATGCTGAAGCGAATGCAATTTTAAAAGTAGCCAGATCTACACAATCTTGTGAAGGCGCAACTTTATACATTACACTTTCACCTTGTAAAGAGTGTAGCAAATTGATTCACCAATCAGGAATAAAAAGAGTGGTTTTTCATAATGGATATCGTGATGATTCAGGGATTCAATTTTTGATTAAAGCAGGCGTAGAAGTAGAGCATATTCCGGTATTAGAAGAATAATGAAATTTAACCTTAAATATTTACCAATTGTTATTGGAGCTTCACTAGCTGTAGGAATACTGCTTGGTGGGATGTTAAATTTCAATAACAAGAATCATTTTTTAGCCAAAAACAATTCGAAAAACAAGCTGAATCAACTCATCGACTTTATTGATAATGAATATGTCGATGATGTCAATACAGATTCTATTGTGAATCTTACCGTTGACAATATTTTAGCTAAACTAGATCCGCATTCTGTTTATATTCCACCAAAAGAACAAGCGGAAGTTGCAGAAAACATGAAAGGTAATTTTGTGGGTATTGGTATCAATTTCTATATGTACAATGATTCTGTTGCCGTTATAAAGCCAGTTGATAATGGTCCTTCGGCCAAAGCTGGAATTAAAGCGGGTGATCGAATTTTATATGCGGATAAAACAAAATTATTTGGACGAAAATTACCTAATGACACTTTGTTTTCTAAACTCAAAGGTTCAGTTGGTTCAGAAGTTGATATTACGGTTTACAGAAAAACAGAAAGGAAAAAACTGAAAATAAAAGTAAAGCGAGATGTTATTGCCTTAAAAAGTGTAGATGTTGCGTTGCTCTTAAATCCTAAAATAGGCTATGTAAAAATAAACAGATTTGCCGAAACCACTTATGAGGAATTCAAAAAAGGTTTGGATAAATTAAAGAAACAAGGGGCGCAATCGCTCGTTTTGGATATGCGTGATAATGGAGGTGGGTATATGGAAGAAGCCATTGCTATTGCAGATGAATTTTTGAAAGACAAGCAATTGATTGTTTTTACCAAAAATAAAAAAGGAGCTATCGATAAAACATTTGCTAGTCGAGAAGGAAGTTTTGAAAACGGAAAACTATTTGTGTTGATAAATGAAAATAGTGCTTCGGCTAGTGAAATTCTTGCAGGAGCTATTCAAGATAATGATAGAGGAACTATTGTTGGGCGTCGTTCTTTTGGGAAAGGATTAGTGCAACGCGAAATGGATTTTCAAGATGGTTCAGCGGTGCGATTGACCATAGCTAGATATTATACACCTACAGGTCGTTCGATACAAAAACCATATTCTAAAGGGAATGAAAGCTATTTTAAAGAATCGGATTCTCGTTTTACAAATGGGGAACTGTATGAAAAAGACAGTATAAAAATAACAGATTCTTTAAAATTTAAAACTAAAAAAGGCAGGATTGTATATGGTGGCGGCGGAATTGTACCAGATGTTTTTGTGCCTCTTGAAGTTGAACACGGTAATGAAACTACAGCTTATATAATGCAATCAGGAGTTGTGGGTCATTTTGTTTTTGAACAACTGGACAAAAATAGAAATCTTTTTAAAGGAGTTGCTTTTGGGGGATTTGTTGACAGAATGAATACAACAGATTTGTATTTTAATTTGTTTCAAAAGTATATTTTCGAAAATGGATTGGATATTAAATTCAATAAAAACAAGGCTATGGTAAAACGGTATATCAATGCTGAATTTGCCAGACAATTGTTCGGTGAAGAATATTACTACCAAATTTCACTTAAAGAAGATACTATGATAAAAGTAGTTTTAGGAAAAATTTCAAATTCTAAAAACTAAATTATATTCCTGTAAAATTTCAAAAAAAATTATCGGATGCTATCGTGAGCATGTGTTTGTACGCCTCCATTCCATAGTGTAAGAATATCTGTAGCGACTGCTGCACCACTTCCAGAAGCAATTGCTAGTTGGCTTCTCCAGCCGGCTAATGTTCCAATTACATAAATACCTTCGGTAACTTTATGATCTTTGTTTTGTAATTGAATGCGTTGTTTTTCAGGCAGCGATTTTTGATGTGATTCTACAAATTGCATCAGTCCTTCGATGGCAAAAGTATTAGCTGACCCAATACCAATTACAATAGTTTTGGTAGTATATGAATTTTTATTGGTACTAACTTTAAAATGGGGATATTCGCCTTCTATTTTGAAGACTTTTTCATCAGGAATTTGTAAAATATGTGGGTAAATGGTAGACAGATGCTGAATACTTTCTGTTAATAATTCAGAACCTAATTTGCCTGGAACTATTCCGTATGCATTATTAAATAGTGCTTCTTGAAGTGCTGAATTTTTTTGATGGGTTACAATCCCTATTTTTTTATTAGAAGCAAAAGATTTGTTTTTTGCAGAACCTAAAACAAGCGCACAAGACATTCCTGAAACGCCTCCGCCAATGATTAAAACGTCAAACATTATTAAAGTTTGTCATTCATTTTTTCTTCAATCTTTTTTGACATTTTAAAAATTAAAAGAATTAGCACAGCACAAAAAGAAGCAGCAACCCCAATAAGAGCAACAACACTGTCTCCTTGTAACGGATTTTTGAAATCAAGTAATGTAATGTTGAAGATAGTTAGAGCAAGTGCTAAAAAAACTAAAACGGTAGTGAAAATTTTCATAAGATAATTTTTTGTTTTTTATGATAAGAAAGAATAGTTCTGGAAATTAGTTAATGTAATGCATTTCCAAAAAATCAAAACTATTTATAAATAACATCGGCAGTAAATTTATAAAAATTTATTTTAGACAAACAAACCTTTAACATTAGCGGCAAATAATTTAACAGCAATGGCAAGAAGAACAACGCCAAACGCCTTGCGAATTACTCCAAGTCCGTTTTTTCCTAACATTTTTTCGAGTTTTGAAGATGATTTTAGAACGATGTAAACTAAAATAATATTTAGAACAATTGCAATGACAATATTTATGGTGTGAAATTGTGATCGTAAAGAAAGTAAAGTGGTCATTGTTCCTGCTCCAGCTATCAATGGAAATGCAAGCGGAACAATAGAAGCTGAATTTGCTTCTTCATCTCTGTAAAGGCGAATTCCTAGGATCATTTCAAGTGCTAAAAAGAACAATACAAATGAACCCGCAACAGCAAAAGAGTGAACATCAATTCCTATTAGGCTTAAAAATTCTTCACCAATAAACAAAAAAACAATCATGATAAATCCAGCTACAAGAGAAGCTTTTTCAGATTCGATATGACCATGTTTGGCTCTTAAATCAACAATAATAGGAATGGTTCCTACGATATCAATTACGGCAAAAAGCACCATTCCAACGGTTATGATTTCTCTAAAGTCAATTTCTAACATAGCTTTTTTTGTTTGCAAAGGTACATTTTTATTCTAGTATCTGTTTTTAGTTTCCTTTTTGAAATATTTTAAAGAATTTAAAACACTTGTTTTTTAACGCTTTATTCGTTAACTCTAGCGTATTTTAAAAAATGGAGATTCTTGAGGATTTTTATGTTTTATGTTTTTAAATTTTATAATAAAATAATATTTTTGTTAATTTACTTAAAATCTGTACTATAAATATTTGTAATATGAATAAAGGAATAATATTGTTTTTAATTGGGTTGTTTTTGCTTGTAGGATGCTCTAAAACGGAAGACGAAGTGATGATTACAGTGACTTTTGATTCAAAAGGAGGGAATGACATAGCTCCACAAACTTTTAATTCAGGATCCTTGGTCAAAGAAAGTACACCAGTAGATAAGGGATTTACATTTGTAGGTTGGTACTATGATGAAGAATTGCAGCTTCCGTTTAAGTATTCAAATGTGATAAAAGAAAATTTAACTTTATATGCTAAATGGGCGCCAAATGTCATAAATCCTGTTACGACTTCCTATTCTTCAAATATGAATCAAATTCTTTCTTTTCCTCATAATTTAGTATTTGATGAATCGGGAATTTTATATTTATCAACAGATGCAGGTATTTATAAAATAACTTCTTCTGGGGCTATTTCTTCTTTTGTAAGCGGTAACTATTGGGGAATGGCTTTTGATTCAAAAGCTAATTTATTCGCTCTAAAACCAGAAAATACCTTGTCAAATATTGATAAGATCGATGCTTCTGGAATTGCAACCCCTTTTTTAAGGGTTGATTATTTTGCTAGTAATTTGTTTTTTGATAAAAAGAATGGAGAATTATTTATCAATAATTTTTCATATGGAAAATTGAATAAGATTGATGCATTGGGGAATAGTACTCAATTTGCGTCTGGTTATGGATTGGTTGGTGACTTTACAATAGATCCTTATGGGAATTATTATTTGGCAGATCATTCAAGTATTGGCACAATAAGTTCAAAAGGAAGATATAGTTGGTTAGTTTCTAATTTAAATTCCCCTCCTAGCGATTTGATATGTGATAGCAAAGGTAATGTGTATACGGGTAGTATTGATAATACTATTAATAAAATCACTCCTACAGGAGCTGTAGTGTCTTTTCATTTAGATAATAATTACGGGGGTTTAAGATGTATGACGATCGATAAAAACGAGAATATTTATGTAGTTATGTCTAATCAAAACTCCAATTATGAATCTTTAAGTAGTGTTTTAAAAATCACTTATTGATTTCCTTTTGTCTTAGTTTGACTATATTTGCACTTTATAATCATACTACTTCATAATAATGTTTCAATTAGGAAAAACCATCGTCTCAGAAGACATACTCGAAAAAGATTTTGTTTGCAATTTGTCAGCTTGTAAAGGAGCTTGCTGTGTTGATGGTGATGCTGGTGCGCCTTTAAGCGTGGAGGAAACGAAAATTATGGAGGAAATATATCCTAAAGTTAAACCTTTTTTGAGAAAAGAAGGAATTGCCGCTATTGAAGCGCAAGGAACTTGGGTAAAAGGAACTGATGGTGATCTTGAAACACCATTAATAGATAATAAAGACTGTGCTTACGTGATTTTTGATGGTAAAACAGCACTTTGTGGTATTGAACAAGCCTATAATCAAGGTATAGTTGATTGGAAAAAACCTGTTTCTTGTCATTTATATCCTATACGAGTAAAAGATTTCACGGAATTTGCGGCTGTTAATTATGATAAATGGGATATTTGTGACGATGCTTGTTCGTTAGGAAAAGAATTAGAAGTGCCCGTTTATAAATTTGTCAAAGAAGCTTTAATTAGAAAATTTGGTGAAGATTGGTATGCAGAGCTTGAAAAAGTAGCTCAGGATATGAAGCATTCATAGTCTAAAAAACTTTCTAGAATTAGTTTATTTTCCAAATAGCATTACTGCAAATTAATTCAAAAAAAAATCGACGAACGGTAATAATTATTTTTTTAAAAAAAATAAAATATTTCTTGTTTTGCGTTTATTAAATCCTATATTTTACAGTGCCTAGACTGCTTTTTTGATTTTTAAACACCTGATTTTTAGAAATTTATAATTTGTATGAAAAGTATCCCTATTTTTTATTTTTGTTAAAAACTAGACCCGATTGTGAATAAGTTTGGCTTTTAACTTCCGCAATATTTCACAATCTTTGTAATCCCCTGAATGCACAAAATTTCGTTAAAATTTCAAAAAAATAAACAATAGCAATGACGCAAGTTGAACCAATTTTACAAGAAAATAAAAATCGTTTCGTTATTTTTCCTATAAAGCACCATGATATTTGGGAATGGTACAAAAAAATGGAAGCAAGTATCTGGACAGCTGAAGAAATAGATTTGTCGCAAGATTTAAATGACTGGAATAATAAACTTAGTGATGATGAAAGATATTTTATCAAACACATTCTTGCCTTTTTTGCTGCTTCTGATGGAATTGTAAATGAAAATCTTGCTGAAAATTTTGTAAACGAAGTTCAATATGCAGAGGCTAAATTCTTTTATGGTTTCCAGATCATGATGGAAAATATTCATAGCGAAACCTATTCGCTTTTGATTGATACTTATGTGAAAGATGAAGCTGAGAAAACAGAATTATTCACGGCAATTGATGTTTTTCCTGCTATTAAGAAAAAAGCAGAATGGGCATTAAAATGGATTGAATCGGATTCTTTCGCAGAGCGATTGATTGCTTTTGCTGCTGTGGAAGGTATTTTCTTCTCTGGAAGTTTCTGTTCTATTTTTTGGTTGAAAAAAAGAGGATTAATGCCAGGTTTGACTTTTTCTAACGAATTGATTTCTCGTGACGAAGGAGTTCATTGTGATTTTGCGGTGCATTTACACAATCATCATTTGATAAATAAAGTACCAAAAGATAGAATTAAAGAAATTATTGTTAATGCATTAGATATTGAAAGAGAATTTATCACGGAATCAATACCGGTAAGTTTGATCGGAATGAATGCAACATTAATGACACAATACTTAGAGTTTGTAACCGATAGATTGTTAGTAGAATTAGGATGTGATAGAGTATATAATACTGCAAATCCGTTTGATTTTATGGATATGATTTCGCTTCAAGGAAAAACAAACTTCTTTGAGAAAAAAGTTGGTGAATATCAAAAATCAGGTGTAATGAATACCGATAGTGATGCTCAAAAAATTAGTTTTGATGCTGATTTTTAAAAAGTAAACACTCCTAAAAATTAAGTGACATAAAGAGAAAAAGTATTTTTTGATCTTTAGTTTTTCAATAATAAATTAAAAAAGTAACCTTATGTATGTAGTAAAAAGAGATGGCCATAAAGAGCCAGTAATGTTTGATAAGATTACGGACAGAATAAAAAAATTATGTTACGGGTTAAACGAATTAGTGGATCCTGTAAAAGTAGCAATGCGTGTTATTGAAGGTTTATATGATGGTGTTTCTACATCAGAATTAGATAATCTTGCAGCTGAAACTGCAGCTTCGATGACTATTGCACATCCGGATTATGCACAATTAGCTGCTCGTGTTGCTATTTCGAATTTGCATTCAAATACTAAAAAATCTTTCTCAGAAACGATGAAAGATATGTATCATTATGTTAATCCAAGAAATGGACAAGAAGCACCTTTGCTTTCTGATGAGGTATTTAATGTAATTCTTGAAAATGCAGAATTCTTAGATTCTCATATCATATACAACCGAGATTTCAATTATGATTATTTTGGTTTCAAAACTTTAGAGCGTTCTTATTTGCTTAAATTAAACGGTAAAATTGTTGAACGCCCTCAGCATATGTTGATGCGTGTTTCAGTTGGAATTCACTTAAACGACTTGAAATCTGTAATAGAAACATACGACTTAATGTCGAAAAAATTCTTTACACATGCTACGCCAACATTATTTAATGCAGGTACACCTAAGCCACAAATGTCTTCTTGCTTCCTTTTGGCAATGCAAGATGATAGTATTGATGGTATTTATGATACGTTGAAACAAACCGCAAAAATCTCTCAATCAGCAGGTGGAATAGGACTTTCTATTCACAATGTAAGAGCAACAGGTTCTTACATTCGTGGTACTAATGGAACTTCAAACGGTATTGTTCCAATGTTGAGAGTTTTCAATGATACGGCGCGTTATGTAGATCAAGGTGGTGGAAAACGTAAAGGAAGTTTTGCTATTTATATTGAAACTTGGCATGCTGATATTTTCGAATTCTTAGACTTGAAAAAGAATACTGGAAAAGAAGAAATGCGTGCAAGAGATTTATTCTTTGCTATGTGGACTTCGGATTTGTTCATGAAACGTGTTCAAGAAGATACTACTTGGACTTTGATGTGTCCTAACGAATGTCCAGGTTTATATGATGTATACGGAGAAGAATTTGAAGCAATGTATACAGATTATGAAGCAAGAGGAAAAGGTAGAAAAACGATCAAAGCGCGTGAGTTATGGGAGAAAATTCTAGAATCACAAATTGAGACTGGAACACCATACATGCTTTATAAAGATGCTGCAAACCGCAAATCAAATCAAAAGAATTTAGGAACTATTCGTTCTTCTAACTTGTGTACCGAAATTATGGAGTACACTTCTAAAGATGAAATTGCAGTTTGTAACCTAGCGTCTATTTCATTGCCAATGTTTATTGAAAAAGGTAAATTCGATCACGAAGCATTGTTCAATGTAACTAAACGAGTGACTAGAAACTTGAATAAAGTAATTGATAGAAATTATTACCCAGTAAAAGAAGCAGAAAACTCTAATCTACGTCACAGACCAGTAGGTCTTGGAGTGCAAGGATTAGCGGATGCTTTCATTATGTTGCGTATGCCTTTTACTAGTGATGAAGCTAAAAAATTAAACCAAGAAATTTTCGAAACTCTTTATTTTGCAGCAGTTACCGCTTCGATGGAGATGGCTAAAGAAGAAGGTCCCTATTCAACTTTCAAAGGTTCGCCAATTTCTCAAGGTGAATTCCAACACAATTTGTGGGGATTGAAAGATGAAGAATTATCAGGACGCTGGGACTGGGCTTCGTTACGAAAAGAAGTAGTGGAACACGGAGTTCGTAACTCGTTATTAGTTGCTCCAATGCCTACAGCATCTACTTCGCAAATTTTAGGTAACAATGAAGCTTTTGAACCTTACACCTCAAATATTTATACTCGTAGAGTGCTTTCGGGTGAGTTTATTGTAGTAAACAAGCATTTATTACATGATTTAGTTGAAAGAGGTTTATGGAATGATACTTTGAAACAAGAAATTATGCGTCATAATGGATCTGTTCAAAACATTGATGTGATCCCACAAGACCTTAAAGAATTGTACAAAACAGTTTGGGAAATGTCCATGAAGGATATTATTGATATGTCACGTCAAAGAGGTTATTTTATTGATCAATCTCAATCGTTGAACTTGTTTATGCAAGATGCAAATTATTCAAAATTGACATCAATGCACTTCTATGCTTGGCAATCTGGATTGAAAACGGGAATGTATTATTTGAGAACAAAATCAGCAGTTGATGCTATTAAGTTTACCTTAAATAATGATAAAAAAGCAGAAGAAATCCCTGATGAAGCAGAGCCAATGAGTGTTGAAGAATACAAAGCAATGTTAATGAAGGCACAAGCTTCAGGTCCTGAGGATTGCGAAATGTGCGGTTCTTAATTCGTTATAAGAAGCAACAATCATAATTACAAACAGCTATCATTCATTGATGGCTGTTTTTTTAGGAGCTAATTCCAGCTATCCGCTTTATCTTTTCCAGGTATAAAAAACCTGTAAAAGGATGCCGCTGCTATCTGGGCTAGAACATATCAGTTTAAACCATGTATTACGTATCTAAATCCTTATTTTTCCCTCCTGTTTCCGAAGCTAATGCGGACGGAATTCTTGCGGTTGGGGGTGATTTATCGCCAGAGCGTTTGCAACTAGCATACAATAGTGGAATTTTTCCATGGTTTGAAGAAGGCGAACCTGTACTTTGGTGGTCGCCTAATCCCCGAATGGTCTTATTTTTAGACGAGTTGATTGTTTCTAAAAGTATGCGGAACATTCTGAATCGGAATATTTTTAAAGTAACCTTCAATCAGAATTTTAGAGATGTTATTTCGAATTGTCAAAACATAAAGCGTGAGGGACAAAACGGAACTTGGATTACAAATGATATGATTGAAGCTTATTGTAAGCTTCATGAATTAGGTGTGGCCAAATCAGTTGAGGTTTGGCAGGATGACAAGTTAGTAGGAGGTTTGTACGGGATAGATTTAGGAACTATTTTTTGTGGAGAAAGTATGTTTTCCTTAGTTTCAAATGCTTCAAAAGTAGCTTTCATAGCATTGGCAAACCAATTAAAATTAGCCAATTATAAGCTGTTGGATTGTCAGGTATACAATCCACATCTAGAAAGTTTAGGATGTCGTGAAATTGAGCGAGAGGAATTTATTGCGATTTTAAAAAGCTAAATTTCAGCTGTGTTTCTTTTCCAGCAATCTTCAAAATGATCATTAACCATTCCAGTTGCTTGCATGTGTGCATAGACAACGGTTGAACCTACAAATTTAAAACCACGTTTCTTTAAATCTTTACTAATAGTGTCAGAAAGCGCTGTTGTAGCTTTGGCTTCTGATGAATTTTTCAGGTTGTTTGTAATTGGTTTCCCATTGACAAATTTCCATATATAACTAGAGAAACTTCCAAATTCCTCTTGAACTTTCATGAAAGCAATTGCATTAGAAACAGCTGCTCTAACTTTTAATCGATTGCGAATAATACCAGAATCAAGAAGCAAATCTTGGATTTTATCCTCTGAATAACTGGCAATTTTTTTATAATCAAAAGCATCAAAAGCCTTTCTGAAGTTCTCTCTTTTATTCAAAATAGTTATCCAACTTAATCCCGCTTGAAAAGTTTCTAAAATTAAAAATTCAAACAGCGTGGCATCATCATAAACGGGAACTCCCCATTCTTCATCATGATATTTTTTATATAAATCGCTTGAATTACACCAGCTGCAACGAATTTTAGTTTCCATAGAATTATTTATTATGTATGTATTTTTCAATCAAAGAATGACCTAAATAGATTAACGGGGTTAGTAAAACAGCAATAATAAGTTTTACAAAATAGCCTGTAAATGCGGAAGCTATATATATTTCGGTAGTCATTTTTCCAGTCATCCAAAAAGCAATACCTAATACAATAAAACTGTCAAATAATTGCGAAATAACAGTTGATCCGGTACTTCGTAACCAAATCATTTTATTTCCTGTTTTATTTTTAAAGAAATGAAAAATAGTAACATCAATAAGTTGTGAAACCATAAAGGCAGTAATGCTTCCAACTATTATCCACATACTTTGACCAAAAACACCATTAAATTGGTCGTCAGTTACTAAATTGGCTCCTTTTACAGCCGGGATTTTTAAGGCAAAGTATAATAATACAAAACAATATGCGATAAGGCTGGCGGTTATTAGTGATAATTTTTTAACTCCTTTTTCTCCAAAATATTCATTAATCAAATCGGTTGTAACAAATACAATTGGCCAAGGCAAAATACCAATACTCATCAAATAGGGACCTACATAAATCAATTTTCCGCCTATTAATTCTGCTACGACTGCATTTGTTATGAATATTCCAGCTAGAATGACATAAACAGTATCTTTTTTGGATTGAAACATATTTTACGATTAGGTTTCCAAATTTAGTATTTTAATTTGAATTTTTGTTTTTATAAAAAGAGTCTCCAGTTTAAAAAAAAATCCCATTCAGTTAAGAATGGGATTTTATATTTGATTTTAAATAGTAAACTATTTAAACAGGTTTAGAATAGATTATCCTAAAGCAGCTCTTTTGAAACCAGTAACGATAAGATCTTTATCTAAAGATTTTACATAAGCAGCAACGCTCATTTTGTTGTCTTTAATATAATCTTGGTTTACTAATGTGTTATCTTTAAAGAAACGAGCTAATTTACCTTTAGCGATATTGTCTAACATAGCTTCTGGTTTACCTTCTTGACGTAAAAGGTCTTTAGCAATTTCGATTTCTTTAGCGATTGTATCAGCATCAACTCCATCTTCGTTCAAAGCAATTGGAGCCATAGCTGCAGCTTGCATTGATACGTTTCTTGCTACATCATCAGCACCTGCTACATTAGCAGATAAAGCAGTTAAAGTAGCGATTTTGTTTCCAGCGTGAATGTAAGATCCAATGAAAGCACCTTCTAATCTTTCGAAAGAACCGATTTCAATTTTTTCTCCAATAACTCCAGTTTGCTCAATTAATTTTTCAGCAACAGTGATTCCGTTGAAATCAGCAGCTAAAAATGCTTCTTTGTTATCAAAGTTTAATGCTAAAGCAGCTAAGTCTTGAGCTAATTTTACGAAAGATTCGTTTTTACCTACGAAGTCAGTTTCACAGTTTAATGAGATAACTACACCAGCGGTTTTGTCAGCGTTAACAACAGCGATTACAGCACCTTCAGTAGATTCTCTATCTGAACGGTTAGCAGCCACTTTTTGTCCTTTTTTACGTAAGTTTTCGATTGCTAAATCAAAATCTCCTTCTGCTTCAACCAAGGCTTTTTTGCAGTCCATCATTCCTGCACCAGTGATTGTTCTTAATTTATTTACGTCTGCAGCAGTAATTGTTGCCATAATTTTTTTGTTTAAAGATTAAAAGATTGAAAAATTCAAGGATTTAATTATTAATTCTAAAATCAATAATTTTTAATCTTTAAATCCTTCAATCTTTAAATTTATTTTATTTATTCTTCAGTTGCTGGAGCAGGAGCTGCTTCAACTTCAGCAGCAGGAGCTGCTTCACCTTCTTTGTCAGATCCTCTATCAGAAAGACCTTCAACGATTGCAGCAGTAACTAAAGTTAAAATTTTATCAATTGATTTAGAAGCATCATCATTTGCAGGAATTACATATTCTACTTCACGTGGATCAGAATTTGTATCAACCATTGCAAAAACTGGAATGTTTAATTTTTGAGCTTCTTTTATAGCGATGTGTTCCGCTTTGATATCAACTACGAACAATGCAGCTGGTAGTCTAGACATATCTGCGATTGAACCTAAATTTTTCTCTAATTTAGCACGAAGACGATCAACTTGCAAACGCTCTTTTTTAGAAAGAGTCATGAATGTACCATCTTTCTTCATTTTATCAATTGTAGCCATTTTTTTAACAGCTTTACGGATAGTTACGAAGTTAGTTAGCATTCCACCAGGCCATCTTTCGGTGATGTAAGGCATGTTTGCAGCTTTTGCTTTATCAGCAACGATATCTTTTGCTTGTTTTTTGGTAGCAACGAATAATATTTTTCTACCTGATGCAGCGATTTTTTTCAAAGCTTCATTAGCTTCTTCAATTTTTGCTGCAGTTTTATATAGATTGATAATGTGAATACCATTACGCTCCATATAAATGTAAGGAGCCATGTTTGGATCCCATTTTCTAGTCATGTGTCCAAAGTGAACACCTGCTTCTAGTAATTCTTTTACTTCTATTTTGTTTGCCATTTTTGTACTAGTTTACGTTCTGTTGATTAGCAATGTATTAATGGCGATTTCTCGGCTAAATACATTTAGATGCTAAACTATTTCCTACCTCGGTAGGAGAGCAACAATAACTGTTTTTTTTAAATTCAATAATAAATAAACGATGTCTTGTCCCATTTGAACAAGACAGGTACTATTAACGTTTAGAGAATTGGAATCTCTTACGAGCTTTCTTCTGACCGAATTTTTTACGTTCAACCATTCTAGGGTCTCTTGTTAATAAACCTTCTGGTTTCAATATTCCTCTGTTTTCAGCATTTACTTCACACATAACACGTGCTAATGCCATTCTTACAGCTTCTGCTTGACCAGTTGAACCACCTCCGTAAACGTTTACTTTTACGTCAAAGTTGTTTACGTTTTCTGTCATAGACATTGGTTGTAAAACTTTGTACTGTAAAGTTGCAGTTGGAAAGTAAGTTGCGAATTCTTTTTTGTTTACAGTGATTACTCCTGTTCCTTCTGAAACATAAACACGTGCAACAGCGGTTTTTCTTCTACCGATTTTGTGAATAACTCCCATTACT
>CAUPOP010000032.1:0-41155 GCA_963512955.1 uncultured Flavobacterium sp.
ATAGCATGTTTGTCAAGACTTACAGTTAAGAAACGCATAACTCTTTCGTCACGTCTAAATTCAGTTTCAAAAGCAATAAGAACTTCTCCTGCTACTTTGAATTCGAATAAATGGTAAAAACCAGATTTTTTGTTTTGAATTTCGTAAGCCATTTTTTTAAGACCCCAATCTTCTTTCGATACCATTTCAGCTCCTCTACTAGTAAGAAAATCTTCAAATTTGCTTACTGTTTCCTTTACCTGAACTTCAGATAAAACGGGATTTAAAATGAAAACAGTTTCATAATGATTCATAAATATATATGTATTTGTTAAATTGGCTGCAAAAGTAGTTATTTATTTTTAATCCACAAGCGAAATGCAAATTTATTCGGTGAAATGCAAAAAAAACCGATAAAGTTTGTTTTTGTAAAAAATTAGCAGTACTTTTACTATCCCAAACTGTTAAAAATGAACGTTATGAAACTAAATTGTGTAGTTGTAGACGATAGTTCTATTCAGAGAATGATTATTGCAAAGTTAGTAAATAATCACCCTAACCTGCATTTAATCGGTGATTTTTCTAATGCAATTGAAGCTAGAAGTTGTATGTCAATACATACAGTGGACTTGATATTTTTGGATATTGAAATGCCTGTAATTAGCGGTTTTGATTTTTTAGATGGTTTAAAAACTAAGCCCCAAATTATCTTTATCACTTCTAAGGCAGAATATGCAATGAAAGCTTTTGATTATGATGCAACTGACTACTTACAAAAGCCAATTGCCTTAGATCGTTTTAATGCTTCTGTAAAAAGAGCAATTGATTTGCATCTTCTTAGAAATGAAAATAAAGAAGACGAAGGTGAACATATCTTTATCAAAAGCAACCTTAAAAAATTAAAAGTATATACTTCTAAAATAAAATGGATTGAAGCTTTTGGAGATTATGTAAGAGTTGTTACAGAAGAAGATAGTAATCTGGTTCTGTCTACTATGAAATCTTTTGAAAATGATTTATCGAAAGATAAATTTATCAGAGTACATAAGTCCTACATTATTAATATAGATAAGGTAGAACGTTTTAATAGTAAATTCGCTGAAATTGGAATTACAAAAATACCTTTAAGCAGAAACAAAAAAGAAGACTTGGTTAGAGCACTTTCTTTAGCTTAAAAAATTGTTCTTGTAGCTAATTAATAAAAGTCTACATTAATAATAACCTTTATTGCTCTATATTGCGCAACAGCCTCAAAACTATTCAAAATCTTTTGGATAGTTTTTTTTGTGCCTGCTATTGGCGTGTTTTGAGGAATCTTAATTAGTATCGTTCTGATGTACTCATTTCTAATTCTGCTAATTGCTGGTTCTTCAGGTCCTAATACAGGCATATTCAAGTTTTGACTCATTACTTGATACAACCAGACTGATCCTTCTTTTAATTTATCAAAATCACGATGCTTCAACGTCAGCTTAATAATTCTAAAGTAAGGAGGGTATTTATAAATTTTACGATCATATAATTGTTCGTTATACATTCCTAAATAATCATTTACCGTAACTTGTTGTATTGTATTATGATTAGGATTATAGGTTTGAATAATAACTTTACCTTGTTTTTCAGAACGACCAGAACGCCCTGATACTTGTGTCATCATTTGGAAGCTCCTTTCGAAAGCTCTAAAATCAGGATGATACAACATATTATCAGCATTCATGATTCCTACTAAACTTACATTATCGAAATCTAATCCTTTAGCAAGCATTTGCGTTCCAACTAAAATATCAATTTCTCGGTTCTTAAAACTATCAATTATTTTTTCGAAACCAAATTTACCACGCGTAGTATCTTGATCCATTCGTCCGGTTTTTGCAGAAGGAAAAATAGAAACTAACTCTTGTTCTATTTGTTCTGTTCCAAAACCTTTGGTTGTCAAATCAACACTTGAACACGAATGACAATGCGTAGGTTTAGCCATCGTATATCCACAATAATGACATCGCAATTGGTTTTTATGCTTATGATACGTCAAGCTCACATCACATTGCTGACATTGCGGAACATTTCCACAAGTCATACATTCTATTATAGGAGAATATCCTCGTCTGTTTTGAAATAAAATTACCTGTTCATTCAAAGACAAAGCCGTAGTGATTTCATTAATCAAAGTATCACTAAAATGTCCCGTCATTTTTTTACGGAAATATTTATCTTTCAAATCAACTAATTCAATGTCTGGCATACGTACATTTCCAAAACGCTTAGAAATTTCTACTAAACCATATTTCTCCGTTTGTGCGTTAAAATACGTTTCTAAACTTGGAGTTGCTGAACCTAATAGAACTTTTGCTTGATGCATATGCGCTAAAACAATTGCTGCATCACGTGCATGATATCGCGGTGCTGGATCAACTTGTTTAAAAGTTTGCTCATGCTCTTCATCCACAACTATGAACCCTAGATTTACGAATGGTAAAAACAAAGCAGACCTTGCCCCTATTACAACTTGAGCTTTAGATGAATTATCTAATACTTGATTCCATACTTCAACACGTTCATTATTATTATATTTAGAATGAAATACGGCTATTTTATTTCCAAAATAAGTGCGTAATCTTCCAACTAATTGTGTTGTCAAAGCAATTTCTGGCAACAAATACAAAACTTGTTTTCCTGTTTCCAGATATCCTTCGATAAGTTTAATATAGATTTCCGTTTTACCACTAGATGTTACACCGTGTAACAGGCAAACTTCTTTTTGATTGAAACTTTCTTTTATTTCGTCAAAAGCATTTTTTTGTGCATCACTTAATTGCAAATGCTCTTCCTGTGCCGTTCCTTCAAAATTTATCCGATCTTCCTGAATGAAATAATCTTCAAATATTTCTTTTTCGATTAATGCTTTTACAATTGCCGAAGAAGAATTTGCTGTTTCAATTAATTTTTTTACTGTAATAGGTTTTTTCTCAGAAGCACTGAGTTGAAAATAACTCATTACAATTTCACGCTGTTTGTTGGCGCTTTTTAAGGTTTCAATCAACTCACTTAAGCCACTATTCGATTCATATTTATCATTTAATCTAACATAACGAACTAATTTAGGCTTGTAGCTTTCTTGGATTTCTTCCTGAAGAACTAATATATTCTTGTCAATCAGTTTTTGAATGACGGGGAAAATATTTTTTTTATTTAAAATGGCAATAATATCCTGAACTTTTAATGAACTCTGCTGTTGCAATGCTTCAAATACTAAAAATTCATCATCCGAAAGCTGACTTTCATCCACAAACACATCTTGTTTTTGAGAAATCAAGGTTTCACTTTCCATCAATAATCCACTAGGCATTGCGCCACGATATACATCGCCAATAGCACACATATAATAAGAAGCTATCCATTGCCAATGTGCAAGTTGAGTTTCAGTGACAATATTTTTTTCATCTAAAATCTGATGAATTTCTTTAGCTTCGTATAAAGTAGGTTTGTTTTGATGTACCTCTAAAACAAGGGCTGTATACATTTTGTTTTTACCAAAAGGCACCACCACACGCATTCCTTTTTTGATATAATGGAATTCAGCTTCCGAAATACTATAGGTAAAGGTTTTAGCAAGTGAAAGCGGTAAAATAACTTCAACAAAATACATGGGCAGGTTTGAGGTTTTTGGATGGTAAATTTACTATATCTATTTTAATTTTTTACCCTATACCAATATTGGGTTCTGCCAAATAGTGCAATTCCAATGAAACCTCGCACTTTTAACTTGTCTTTAGATTCTAAAGTGATGTAACATTGATAAAGTTTACCATTTTTGGGATCTAAAATTTTTCCGTTTGTATATTGATTCGCTTCTTTAGTAAGTCCTTTGATGATTACCATTCCTAGGATTGGCTTGTTTTTATCTTCTCCAGAACAATTTGAACATATTCTGTTTCGATTTTCAACCTCTAAAATATCTAATACTCTTCCGTATATCTTTCCTGATTTTTCATAGATTTCTACAATGGATTTAGCTTTACCAGTTTCGTCATCAATGGTTTTCCATTTTCCAACAACCGATTGCGAATAAACGCCCAAGGAGAACATTAGAACAAGAAGTAAACTGATTTTTTTCATAATTGAGATCGTTTTTAGCCCAGATTGCAACGGCATCCTTTGCTTGCGTTTAAGCAAGGAAAGATAGAGTGGAAAGCTGGAAATAGCTCCTAAGAAATAGCATGATTTTTTCGTTTTAATTTATTTATTGTCGCATTCAGTTCAAATCCAAGCAATAAAATCATACAATTAATCCAAATATAAAACATCATAATTAACAAGGTTCCGATAGAACCATACAACTCGTTGTATTTAGAAAATTTTATAACCCAAATCCCAAAGAAATAGGAAGATATTACAATCAAAACTGTTGTAAAAACAGAGCCAATACTCATAAATGGGGGTTTATGAGCTTGTTTTGTTCCAAAGCGCAGTAAAATAGACGATGTCACTAAAATCATCAGAATAACAAACACATATCTACCCATAATTATTAGTGAAGTAGTATCATTCAAAACATTTTGAATCATCGTTTTTTGAATAAATACTTCAAAAACAACAATGATTGCCACAGTGACTAATAATAAAAAAGACAGCACCAACGACATTCCTAAGGCTACTAAATATTGATGCAAAAAGCCTCTTTTAATCAAAACATGTTTTGAAGATTCAAATCCGCCTAGAATTCCAGAAATTCCATTTGCCATTAAAAAAATGGATAATATGAACCCTGAAGAAAGCAATCCTGAATGACTGTTATTCAAAATATCATTGATGATTTTATAAATGGCGTCGTACGTGTTAGGAGGAACTCCATCCTTGACAAATTCAAGAAAATCATTCTGAAATCCTTCAATGGGAATGTATGGAATAAGGTTTAATATAAAAAGTGTGAAAGGAAATAAAGACATGAAAAAACTAAATGCAATAGCACTAGCATGATAGGAAAAAGCGCCTTCAACAATACCTAAAACATATAATTCCATCAAGTCGTAGAAAGACAATCCTTGAAGCCAAGGGAGTTTTATCTTTTTTAATACTTGAACAAGATGTTTCAGTACTGGAACTTTATAAAGCTTATTTTCTATTTCTTTAGACATTTTTAAATCGCTTTTAGACTTAAATCCATATTGTAAACAGAATGCGTTAAAGCTCCTGAGGATATGTAATTTACACCGCATTCTGCATACAAACGAATAGTATCTTCGTTAATGTTTCCAGAAGATTCTGTTTGGCATTTATCCCCTATTAAAGCAACAGCTGTACGAGTGTCATCGTAATTAAAATTATCAATTAAAATTCGGTGAACGCCTTCGCTTTGTAAAATTTCTTTTATTTCGTCAAGGTTTCTGGCTTCGACAATTATTTTTAAATCTAGGTTATTTTCTTGAAGATACGCTTTTGTTTTGGCTATTGCCAAAGTAATTCCTCCAGCAAAATCGATATGATTGTCTTTGAGCATTACCATATCATAAAGCGCAAAACGGTGGTTTTCGCCCCCTCCTATTTTTACCGCCCATTTTTCTGCAGCACGAAAACCTGGTGTAGTTTTTCGAGTATCAAGGATTTTAGCATTTGTACCTGCTATTAAATTAACGTATTCTTGCGTTTTGGTAGCTATAGCGGACATGCGTTGCATAGAATTTAAGACTAGGCGTTCTGATTTCAAAATAGATTGTGAACTTCCTGAAACATGAAAAACAACATCACCATATTTCACTACAGCTCCATCTTCTATAAAGGTTTCTATTTTCAAATTTGGATCTACATATTCGAAAATCATTTTAGCCAAAGCTACACCAGCTATAATTCCGTTTTCTTTAACTAATAATTTGGCTTTTCCAGTTGCAGTATCAGGAATACAGGCTAATGAGCTGTAATCTCCAGGTCCTACATCTTCACGGATAGCATTAGCAATTAAGATTTGTAATTCATTTTGAAACTGAGATTCGCTAATCATTTTTATGCTTTTTAATGAACTGCTAAAGTAAGATTTATTTTGCGGAATTGAAAATTTGAAGTTTTGAAAGAATAATTGAAAACTAAATATTAATTAGTACTTAATATTTAGTTTAAGCAAATTTCATAACATCGTAGTCCTTAGAATTTCTTCAATATTTTTAATCTTAATTTTAAATCCTATATTTGAGTCTAAATATAAAACAATGATTATGAAAAATACATTTTCCAGTCTTTTCCTATTGGCGATAATATTCACTTCTTGTAAAAAAGAAGAAGTAAATACGCCTCCTACCGCTGTTATTCCTTTTACCCAAATGGCTCCTACAGATACTACAACAACTACTTCTGACAATCAATCAGTGATGTCAACTCAAGTGCAGCAAAATCCTGAAGTTGTTAATCAAAATAAGATTACAACAACTCCTGCTCCTTTGACTGTAAAAAAAGGAATGAATCCTCCACACGGACAACCTTTACATCGTTGTGATATTCCAGTAGGCGCTCCTTTAAATTCACCTATCAATACAACACAAAAAACAGCAAATTCTACAACAGCAACACAAACCAGCACGAATAATGTTCCTGCATTATTAGCCACCCCTACTCCTGAAGGGATGAATCCTCCTCATGGACAAGATGGACATCGATGTGATATAGCTGTTGGAGCTCCTTTACCAAAAGAGTAATATAAAATTTAATATTAAAAAAGGCAACATTCAATTTAGAATGTTGCCTTTTTTAATATACTTCTCTTGCTAGTTCAAGAAGTAAAAGTTTTAATTGTGTGTCTGTCTAGCTACTTCACCATGATGAAGAATATCTAATCCAACAGTTTGATCCTCCTCGTTTACACGTACTGGGATAAACTTATTGATGATTTTAAATAATAATACTGTAAAGAAAAAGGCATAACTTGTTGCAAACAATATAGCGACACACTCTTTGAAAAGTAACATTCCATCTCCTCCGTAAAACAAGCCATTTGGAATAGCTGAATTGATTGCACTATTAGCAAAGAAACCCATACAAATAGTTCCGATAATTCCACCCATTCCGTGAACTCCCCACACATCAAGTGCATCATCCCAACCTTTGTGTTCTTTGAACTTAACCGCCGCAAAACATCCAAAAGCTGCAATAATTCCAATAATAGCTGATGAATAAATATCAACATATCCTGCGGCTGGTGTAATTGTTGCTAATCCAGCAACCGCACCAGTCATTAAACCAATAAAAGTAGGTTTCTTTTTACCCGTATTCCATTCTATCAACAACCAAGTAACTGCTGCAAATGAAGCTGCCGTGTCAGTATTCAAGAATGATGAGATTGTAATAGAATTAACTGCTAATTCACTTCCTGCGTTAAAACCATACCAACCAAACCATAGTAAAGCAGTTCCAATAGCAACCAAAGGAATATTATTAGGTTCGTGCATTTTTTGTCTTTTACCCACAAAATATACAGATGCTAAAGCTGCAAATCCTGCTGTTGCGTGTACTGTAATTCCTCCTGCAAAGTCAAACACTCCCCATTCAGCCAATAATCCACCTCCCCAAACCATATGAACAAATGGGTAGTAAACAAAAATTTGCCATAAAACAAGAAAAACAACATATGATTTAAACGAAACTCTATTAATAAAAGCTCCTGTAATCAATGCTGGTGTAATGATTGCAAACATCATTTGGTAAGCAATAAAAATATATTCTGGGAAACGTTTATCTGGTGAATACAATGTTGAAGGTGTAATTCCGTGATAAAAAGCTTTATCAAAATTACCGATAATTCCAAAAAAATCAGTCCCTGAGTGCAAATTCCCACTAAAGCAAACCGAATAACCAAAAGCAAACCAAAGAACTGTTCCTATTCCCATAGAAACAAAACTCTGCATCATAATGCTCAAAATATTTTTATTACATCCCAATCCTCCATAAAAAAAAGCAAGACCCGGAGTCATTAGCATCACTAAACTAGTGGCAAGAATCATAAAAGTAGTTAACCCTACATCTAACATAATAGTATTTTTTTTGTTCGACGCAAAATTATATAAATCTGTTTAATTTTTTTTCTCATTTTTTATAAATATTGTTAATTTTATATAAAACAGGGTGGTGCAGACAGCTATTTTACAGTATTAAAGATTATTACCCCCTAAAATTTAGTAGTACACAATTAAAATAATCAGACCATAACACATTTTCCCTTAATTACTTCGTGTTTTTTTTAAGTGTCCTAAATCCTTTATATTTACAACCAATTTAGTATTGTCGTGAAATCCTTATTTTGCTGAGACAAATGCTATTTAAAACTAAAACTACTTTATGAAAATAACCTATACTCTCCTTTTTTCAATCATTATACAGCTAAGTTTTGCTCAATCAGCAAATTCTTATTTTGAAAAAATTAGAACTAATGAAGCCGCGTTAACTGCTTTTTTTTCGCAAATGCCAAAAGGAGGAGATTTACACCACCATTATTCTGGTTCTGTTTATGCGGAACCTATTTTAGAATATGCAATTACCGAAAATTTCTATCTCAATACTGAAACTATGATGGTCTCTAGAGAAAAACTTTCCAATGAAAATTGGGAACAATTCTCCACCATAAAAAGTAAAGGCGAAT
The DNA here is from genome assembly GCA_963512955.1 of uncultured Flavobacterium sp. Lineage (GTDB taxonomy): Bacteria > Bacteroidota > Bacteroidia > Flavobacteriales > Flavobacteriaceae > Flavobacterium. The sequence continues at coordinate 8,600 of CAUPOP010000032.1, forward strand.
TAGAAAAATACAAACAAAAAATCATACACAAATGGTCTGTAAAAGATTATAATAATGTGGATTATCCTTCGGATAAATTATTTTTTGAGTCGTTTGAAAAATTCATGCCTGCGTCAAATGAAAACTTTAAATCTGGTTTGTTAGAATTAAAAAACAGAGCCATAAAAGAGAACTTGAGTTACATTGAAACACAATTATCGACCATCCCTGCTCCTATTAATATGGCTGATTTTGCAAAATTAAATACTCAATTGCGTGAGCTTGCAACCCAAAAAGATGAAAAAGAGATTCTAAAACTTTTGGACACTTTCTATAAAGATATAGTAAAGAAAGATGTTGCTACGTATGCTAAAGATTTCAATACGAATTTTGTTGCTAAACTACATACCGATTTAAAAATTGACGATGCCAATTTTACTATGCGTTATCAAAATTTTGTATTGCGTTTTATGGAACCAAATGAGTTGTTCAAAAATTTAGTTGTCGCATTTATTTCTGCAGATAGCAGTCCGCTAATGGCTGGTGTAAATATTGTTTCCCCTGAAGACGGAGAAATTTCTATGAAAGATTATTGGTTGCATATGATTATGTTTAAATATTGTCATTCTCGTTTTCCTAATGTAAAATACACTTTGCATGCGGGAGAACTTACTTTAGGATTAGTAGAACCTGAGGATTTGACTTGGCATATTCGTTCCGCAGTTTATGATGCTGGCGCTAATCGTATCGGACATGGAGTTGATATAGCATACGAGGAGAAATCTTATGAACTACTAAAACACATGGCTAAAAACAAAATTCCTGTAGAAATAAACTTGGTTAGTAACGAATTTATTTTAAAAGTAAAAGAAAATCGCCACCCCATAACTTTATATAAGGAATTTGGTGTACCTATCGTTATCAGTACTGATGATGCGGGGATTTTGAGAACTAATATGACCGAACAATACGTTTTATTAGCCAAACGATACAAAGATATTTCTTATTCAGATATTAAACAATTTGTGTATAATAGCATCAATTATAGCTTCATAAAAGATGAAGCAGTTAAGGAAAGTTTAGTTAAAGATTTAGATATTAGATTCCAGAATTTTGAAGCTAATTTTGAGGCAAAATAAGCTGCTTTTAAACTTTTTAATACCTTTGCTTCTTGAAATTTTACAAAAATGAATATTAAACTCCTTGCCATTGGCAAAACTGACAATAAAGCATTACAATCTTTAATTGACGATTATACCAAGCGCCTGTCTTTTTATATCAAATTCGAATTAGATGTTATTCCTGATATAAAGAACGTAAAAAACTTATCGGAAAGTCAACAAAAAGAAAAAGAAGGAGAATTAATTTTAGCTAAAATAACCCCTACGGACCAACTTATTTTATTGGACGAAAACGGGAAAAACTTTTCAAGCGTAGGCTTTTCAGAAGAGCTACAAAAGAAAATGAATTCAGGTGTAAAGACATTAGTATTTGTAATTGGTGGTCCTTACGGATTTTCGGAAACAGTTTATGCCAAAGCCCAAGGGAAAATTTCGCTTTCACTAATGACATTCTCACACCAAATGGTTCGTTTGTTTTTCATAGAACAATTATACCGCGGTTTCACCATTTTAAGAAACGAACCCTATCACCATCAGTAACTTTCAGTTGACAATTAGTAGGATTTAGTAAATGAATTCTTCGATACTATCCGATTTTTTTTCTAGAAATTCCATCAAAATTTTATTTTGTATATACATCCCATAATTCATTTTGGCATCAAAAGCAAAACGGATTGAGTCTGAATTGATTTTTGCATTTTTGAAAAACACATTAAAATAAGCTCTTTTTACAGCCAAATCATTTACCCAAATTTCATTGTTTTTATTAAAAAAAACTACAGTTCCCGCTTTTGGTTTTTCCATTTTATAATACACTTCTGTAAAAGGAATAAAAGCCATGTTTTTTCCAATAGTATCTGCATACGAATAATAATTCTGTGCCGCTTCGTTCTTATGCGCTTTTTCTTCTCGCTTTTTTTGTTGCAATTTCATAACTTCCGGAATCACTAATCGTAATGGTAATCGCTTGTCAATATTCAAAATCCAATTGGTCGAAATAATACTATTCTTTCTATTTACTTCCGCTATAGTATCTTTCCCTTTTGCTTCAAAAAAAATATAAATTGGCGAATGATCTTGAATATCTTTCACAATACTACTGTTTGATTTTGGCAACAAAATATCTTTTTTATTTTCACAAGAAATGAAAACCAAAATTAATATCAGACTTAAATATTTCATTTTTAGTTTATTTTATTAAACAAAGTAACACATTCCATAGCTTCTTTAACATCATGAACTCTTAGAATATTTGCCCCTTTAGTCAAAGCAATTGTATTTAAAACTGTAGTTCCGTTTAAAGCTTCTTCTGCGCTAAAATTCAATGTTTTATAAATCATTGACTTTCTAGAAATGCCAATCAAAACAGGAAGCTCAAACAATTCAAATAAATCCATTTTTTTGAAAACTTCATAATTCTGTTCCGTTGTTTTGGCAAAGCCAAATCCTGGATCAACAATCAAATCATTAATCCCTAAATGTCTTGCCGCTGCAATTCGCTCTGAAAAATAAAACAATATTTCTTTTACAATATCGTCATATTGAATGAATTTCTGCATAGTCTGTGGCGTTCCCTTCATATGCATCATAATATATGGCGGCTTGTATTTAGCAATGGTTTCTAACATTTTATCGTCAAGCAATCCTGCCGAAATATCGTTTATAATTGCTGCTCCACTTTCGATACAAGCCTTAGCGACTTCACTTCTGAAAGTATCAATAGATAATAGGGCGTTTGGAAAATGTTTTATAATCGAATCTACGATAGGAATAATTCTTTCTATTTCTTCTTTTTCAGAAACAAACTCAGCGCTAGGTTTGCTGGAATAAGCTCCAACATCAATAAATGTTGCGCCTTCTGAAATCATTTTTTCAACTCGAGAAAGAACCTCGCTTTCATTTTTATACATCCCTCCGTCAAAAAAAGAGTTTGGTGTAATATTCAATATCCCCATTACTTTGGGAGTTGATAAATCAATCAGTTGTCCTTTGCAGTTTATTGTCATTTTTTGGTATTAGTTTCAGTCGAATATTGATGATTTAAACTTCAATATTCAACATTCGTTATTCAAGATTCTTCATTCAAAAAATTATCCTTATTTTTGAAAAAATTTGAATACAAATATACATCAATAATGAAGAATACTTCACAAGAATATGATTCCGTAATTACCATTTGTCGGACATTATTTATTAACAAAATGAAAGATTACGGAAGTGCTTGGCGCATCTTACGATTGCCATCGTTAACCGACCAAATTTTCATCAAAGCACAAAGAATCAGAAGTCTACAAGAAAACGAAATACGAAAAATTGACGAAGATGAATCTGGCGAATTCATTGGAATCATCAATTATTCGATAATGGCTCTTATCCAATTAGAGTTAGGCGTAGTCGATCAACCGGATTTAGACGTTGAAAAATCTACTCAATTATATGATGCTAAAATTAAATTAACCAAAGAATTAATGGAGGATAAAAATCATGATTATGGTGAAGCTTGGCGTGATATGCGTGTGAGTTCATTGACTGATTTGATTCTTCAAAAATTGCTTCGAGTGAAACAAATCGAAGATAATAAAGGAAAAACCATTGTCTCTGAAGGAATTGATGCTAATTATCAAGATATGATAAATTATGCTGTTTTTGCATTGATTCTAATCGGTAAAAAATAAAATATAAATTCCAAATTACTATTCAAATATCACCCAAAATTATGATTAACATCAAAAATAGCATTACTCAATTTTCCCGAATTTTTGTTGGGATTTTATTTATTATATCTGGTTTAATAAAACTAAATGATCCAGTTGGGTTTTCTTATAAACTTGCGGAATACTTTGGTGAACCTGTTTTTAATATGCCGTTTTTTGTACCATTTTCATTAGCAATAGCTTTGTTTTTGGTCATTCTTGAAGTGGTTTTAGGGTTTATGCTCCTTATTGGTTACAAATCAAAATTCACCATTTGGAGTTTATTGTTATTGATTGTTATGTTTACTTTTTTAACTTTTTATTCTGCATATTTTGATGTCGTTAAAGATTGTGGATGTTTTGGCGATGCTTTAAAACTAACGCCATGGCAATCTTTTACAAAAGACATTATATTGTTGTTTTTCATTCTGATTTTATTCTTTAATAAAAAACTAATTAAGCCATTATTTAACAATGCTATCCAAAATATACTAGTTTTCATCAGTTTTGCTTTATGCGTATTTATGGCATATTGGGTTTTAAATCATTTGCCACTGAAAGATTTTCGTCCTTATAAAGTAGGGAATAATATTCAAAAAGGCATGAGAATTCCAGACAATGCCCAAAAATCCGTTGTGGAAATGATTTTTATCTACAAAGTAAACGGAGTTGAAAAAGAATTTTCAGAAAAAGATTTAATGAAAATCCCAACAGGAGCAACTTTTGTGGATAGAAAAGACAAAGTAATAGTTGAAGGTTACGTTCCTCCTATACATGATTTTGCTATGGAAAAAGACGGTTCTGATTATAAAGAGGAGTTTTTGGATGAACCAAAATTACTAGTATTTATTTCTTATGATTTGGCCATAGCCAATAAAGAAGGATTATCAAAATTAGAAAAACTAAAAGAAACTGCTGCTGCAAAAGGATATAAAGTAATTGGAATGACGGCTTCTTTGCCAGAACAAATTGCTAAAACAAAAAAAGAATTTGGATACACCTTTGATTTCTATTTTTGTGATGCAATTGCTTTAAAAACGATCGAAAGAGCAAACCCGAGTATTGTTGTTTTAGAAAAAGGCACCATAAAACAAAAAGTGCACTATAATGATATTCAAGATTTAAAATTGTAGCAATAAAATTATTAGACCACATTTAGGTTTAATAATTTTATTAACTATAACGATATTGCTTGCTTTTTTTAGGAATGTGGTTTCAAAATTTTTAAATCAATCAACCTCTTTCCATTTCTTTGATTAACTTTGTGAAAATTTAAAATAAATGAAAAAAATCTTTGCCTTATTTATTGCTTTCATCACTTTTTCATGCACTAACGCACAAAAATCTTCATTTTCAAAAGAAGCTTTATCAGAAACTTTATTAGCAACTGATAACGGCCAAGTTCATTTTAAAAATATTATAAAAAAACACAAAGGAAAAACTTTAGTAATCGAAGTATGGGCATCATGGTGTGGCGATTGCGTAAAAGCAATGCCTAAAATAAAAGAATTACAAGCAAATAATCCTGATGTTGATTACGTATTCATTTCTATGGATAAAACCGCCGATAAATGGAAAACTGGTATTGAAAAACACGAATTAAAAGGAGAACATTATATGGCTAACGACCAAATGAAAGGAGTCTTCGGGAAGGCAATTGACTTAGACTGGATTCCAAGATATATTATTCTTGATAAAACTGGAAAAATTGTTTTGTACCGCGCCATAGAAACTGATTTTGACAAAATAAACGAAACTCTAAAAAGCTTAAAATAAAAAACGAAAATTTAATATAAATACAACTAAAATGAGAAAGAAGATTGTAGCAGGAAACTGGAAAATGCATAAAAACGCAGAACAAACTGAAGATTTATTGAATGAATTAATAGCAAAAATACCTACTGAAAGTAATGCACAAGTAATTGTAGCGCCAACTTTTGTAAACTTGGCATCTGCTGTTGATCATTTAGAATTTACAAATATTGATGTTGCTGCACAAAACGTACATCAAGCAGAAAGTGGCGCTTTTACAGGTGAAATTTCAGCAGATATGCTTAAAAGTGTAGGTGTAAATACTGTAATTCTTGGACATTCAGAGCGTAGAGCTATTTTTCATGAAACTGACGCTTTAATCGCAAGTAAAGTTGATACTGCACTTGAACATGATATGACTGTTATTTTTTGTTTCGGTGAAGAATTGAAAGACCGTCAATCAAGCAATCATTTTAATGTAGTTGAAAACCAATTAAAAGATGGTTTATTCCATATTAATGCTAAAGATTGGGAAAATATTGTTTTAGCATACGAGCCAGTTTGGGCTATTGGAACTGGTGAAACAGCTTCGCCAGAACAAGCGCAAGAAATGCACGAATTTATCAGAGAAACTGTTCGTAAAGCTTACGGAAGTGATATTGCTGATGATGTTTCTATTCTTTACGGAGGAAGTGTAAAACCAGAAAATGCTAAAGAAATTTTCTCTAAACCAGATGTAGACGGAGGTCTTATTGGTGGTGCAGCTCTTAAAGCAGATGATTTTGTAGCAATTGTAAACGCTATATAATTACCCTTTAAATAAAACAAAAAGAGGTTTGATACTATCAAACCTCTTTTTTTGCTTTTAACTATTCTTTAAAAAAGAGAAATACTACCTTTGCAAAAAAAAACAAACATGTCAAACATATATATTGGATATCATTTTACTATAGAACCAAAAGAATTAGGTTCAGAAATTTTAATCGCTGAATTAGGTGAAAAAGCATTTGAAAGCTTTACTGAAACTGAAACAGGAATTTCTGCCTATGTTCAAAAAGATTTATGGGATGAAATGATTCTTGATGATATTTTTATATTAAAATCAGAAGAATTCAAAATTGATTATACTTTCGAAGAAATTGAACAAATCAATTGGAATGAAGAATGGGAAAAGAATTTTGAACCAATAGATGTAGAAGGAAATTGCCATGTACGTGCACCATTTCACCCAAAAACCAATGCTGAATTTGATATTGTTATTGAACCAAAAATGAGTTTTGGAACAGGACATCACGAAACTACCCACATGATGATTCAACATTTATTAGAAATAGATGTTAAAGGAATGAAAACGCTTGATATGGGTTGTGGAACTGCAATTTTAGCAATTCTAGCCGAAATGAAAGGTGCTCAACCTATTGATGCAATTGATATTGACAACTGGTGCTACTTAAATTCAATCGAAAATGCAGAGCGCAATAATTGTAAACAAATCACCGTTTACGAAGGTGATGCCGCTTTGTTAGAAGGAAAAAAATACGATTTAATAATTGCCAATATCAACAGAAACATCTTGTTGAATGATATGCAAAGCTATGTAGATTGTTTGAATCCAAAAGGGACTATTCTATTTAGCGGATTTTACGAAGAAGATATTCCATTTATTGATGCTTCCTGTACAGAAAAAGGCTTAACTTATGTTAAAAAATTTCAAAGAAACAATTGGGTTTCTTTAAAATACGTAAATTAGTATCTGAAAATCAACAACATGGATGCTACTCGCAAAAATCATTGGGAAACCATTTACAAAACAAAGCTTCCCAATGAAGTAAGCTGGACACAAGAAAATCCTAAAATTTCTCTTGATTTTATCAAAGGAACTAATTTAGGAAAAAGTGCGAAAATTATTGATATTGGAGGTGGCGACAGTAAACTTGTTGATTATTTATTAGCCGAAGGATACGAAGACATAACTGTTTTGGATATTTCGGCAAATGCATTAGAGCGAGCAAAAGAACGTCTTGGAGAAAAAGCGAAGCAAATTAAATGGATTGTTTCTGATATTACAGAATTTAAACCAGATACAAAGTATGATATTTGGCATGACAGAGCTACTTTTCATTTTTTGACTTCTACTGAGCAGATTAATATATATTTATCTATTGTTGAAAAATGGGTTACTAAATTTTTAATTATTGGAACATTTTCAGACAAAGGACCAACCAAATGTAGTGGACTTGAGATAAAACAATATACAGAAATAACACTCGAGAAGCAATTTGACAGTGAATTTGAAAAAGTAAATTGTATCAATCAAGACCACAAAACACCTTTTGAAACGCTACAAAATTTTGTTTTTTGTGTTTTTAAAAAGAGATAAATCAAACTGTATTTTTATTTAAACCCCAAAATTATCTAAAAATGAGTACTAAAGAAAAAGTAAAAGAAAGAGTTCGTATCAAAGAAGTCACTTCAATAGATAACGAAATAATTGTTTACAACGATGATGTAAACACTTTTGATCACGTAATTGACACTTTAATACGTGTTTGTAATCACACTGCAGAACAAGCAGAACAATGCTCATTAATTGTTCATTACAACGGAAAATGCACTGTAAAAACAGGGCCTTATGACAAACTAAAACCACAATGTACACAACTCTTAGAGGCTGGATTAAGCGCTGAGATTATTTAATATTTAATAGTTTTCGTATTAATTTTCACCAATAATTCAAAAAATAGGTGCTTTTATTTTATATTTGAATAAAAATGCATGTTTTATGGAAGAATACGGTAAAATTTTAGTTATTGCAATGCCTGTTTTTTTGACATTGATTATACTTGAAAAACTATACGGCCATTATAAAGGAGAAGACACTGCTCCTAATATGGATGCCGTTTCAAGTGTAAGCTCAGGCATGGTAAATTCTCTAAAAGACGTTTTAGGTCTTAGTATTACTTTAATTTCATACGATTGGATAGTTTCTAAAATTGCAATTTTTAACTTAGAAGCATCTATAACGGCTTACATAATAGGTTTTGTAGCTATTGATTTTTATGGCTATTGGAGCCATCGTTTGTCTCATCAAATTAATTTTTTATGGAACAAACATGCCATTCATCACAGTAGCGAAGAATTTAATTTAGCCTGTGCTTTACGCCAACCCATTTCAAGTTTTGTAAACTTATTTACTTTTTTGCTTATTCCCGCAGCACTTTTAGGAGTTCCTTCAAAAATAATTGCGATAATACTTCCTTTTCATTTATTCTTACAATTTTGGTATCATACTAAGCACATCAAAAAAATTGGTTTTCTGGAAAACATTCTCGTTTCTCCATCACACCATAGAGTGCATCATGCAATTAATCCTGAATATATGGATAAAAATCATTCCCAAATTTTTATTTTTTGGGATAAGTTATTTGGTACTTTTCAGGCTGAATTAGACACGGTTCCTCCTGTTTTTGGAATTACTAGACCTGCTCATACTTGGAATCCTATTCGGATAAATTTTCAACATCTTGCACTACTAATCACCGATGCATGGAGAGCAGAAAATTGGAAAGACAAATTTACAATTTGGTTCAAACCAACAGGTTGGCGTCCAGAAAATTTTGAGGAAAAATATCCTGTAAATAAAATTACTAATGTCTATGATTTTAAAAAATATGGAACAGAAAATTCAAAAAAAATTATTTATTGGTCCCTATTTCAAGCAATAACGACACTATTGTTTATTAGTTACTTATACAGCTTTATTTCAACTATTGGTTTGCCAAATGTATTTGTTTACGGCGCTTTTATATTTTTAAGCGTTTATAGTTATACCGAATTAATGGATACCCGAAAATTTTCTTTATTTTGGGAAAGTATTCGATTTGTTTTTGGAATCAGTATCCTCATTTATTTTGGAGATTGGTTTGGAATGAATCAATTATTTTCATTTGCTAATTATCTTGTTATGGGATATTTAATCCTATCATTGTTGATTAACATCTATTTTATAAGTATCAATTTTGATAAAGAAAAAATTGCTTTCGCATAATTTTAAAATAACTTCATGAAAAACAAATTAATATTAAAAGGATATATTGGTTTTAGCATTATTTATCTTTTGATTACCCTTTTTGAGTTCGAAAAATTTGCTTGGTATTTAAAACCTTTTTTGATTGTATTTTTACTTTTAGCGGTTTATTTTTCTGCAAAATTTGATTCAAAAAAAATCTTACTAAGTGCTCTTCTTTTTTCCTGGATTGGAGATATAATATTACTATTTGCCGATCGTGGAGAAATGTATTTTATCTTTGGATTAATTGCGTTCTTACTATCGCACCTAATTTATATTATAGTATTTAGAATGCAATTAGGTTCTAATAAACCTATTAATAAAGCAACATATTGGTCTAGTGTTTTTGTAATTCTGATTTATTTCACGAGTATGATATTCACATTATTTCCAAAATTAGGACCTTTGAAAATCCCTGTTTTGGTTTATGCAATTGTCATAACCACTATGTTGTATTTTGCTTTTAAAGGAAGTTTAAAATGGGATAATAACGCAGCGAATTCGGTTTTATTAGGAGCGATATTTTTTGTGAGTTCTGATAGTATTTTGGCTTTCAATAAATTTTACAGCCCGATTCCGTTAAATTCTTTCTTAATAATGGCTACTTACATTGCAGCACAATACTTTATTGTAAATGGAATTTTAAATTTGAACGAAAAAAAATAACATTCTCTAATTTTAGAAAATGTTATAGTAAAATTGATTTTGATATTTTTAATGAGGCAATTTATCTTTCAATATTCCATAGATAAAAGTTCCCACCAAAGCTCCTAAAAGAACTAAAATTACTGGCAAAAATCCAGCTCCAAGCAGAATAAATATAGGGCCAGGACATGAGCCAACTAAAGCCCAACCAAGTCCGAAAAATAATCCTCCAATCCAATAGCGAGTGGAGCCTTTTTCTTTGTCTTCAATTACTATAGGCAATCCTTTAATGTCTTTAATATTTTTTCTTTTGATGATTTGAATACCAATTAAACCTGTAGCAACTGCAACTCCAATAATTCCGTACATATGGAAAGATTGAAATTGAAACATTTCATAAATTCTATACCAAGAAACAGCCTCTGATTTTGTGAGAACAATACCGAAAACAAATCCAACAATTAAAAATTTTAATGCTTTCATAATTTAAAAAATAAGTGGTAATAAAAAATGTGACATAATTAATCCACCCAGAAAAAATCCAATAACTGCTTTTAAAGACGGAAGTTGTAAATTACTCAAACCAGATATTGCATGACCTGAAGTACAACCATTAGCATAACGAGTTCCAAAACCAATTAAAATTCCACCAATAATCAAAATCAAAATACTCTTAGGTGATTCGAAAATTTGATTTCCAAAAAGAAAATCAGGAAGCAATTTTCCATTGGGAGCGTCAATTCCCATTTGAGCTAATTGTTCAATTGTTTTAGGATTTATTGCCACATTAGAAGGGTCGTTCATAAAATTAGTCGCAAAAAAACCTCCGAGCATTGCGCCTAAAACTACTACTAAATTCCAAAGCTTTGCTTTCCAATCATAATCGAAAAAAGGAACTCTCTTTCCTATACCAGTCATTGAACATAAGGTTTGCAAATTTGACGACATCCCAAAAGTCTTACCAAAATAGGTCAAACAAAGCATAATCATGCCAATTAAAAAACCGGAAACATACCAAGGCCATGTTTGAAAAATAATATCCATTTTTGTTTATTTTTAGGCAAAAATAAGAATTAAGTCTTTTAAAATTATCACAATTAAGACATAATTATTGTTTATGCTAAGCACGACTTTAAAAGTTCTACATATATTTGTATTACTAAAATAATCAAAGTGAAATTCTATCAAAATATTGAACATTGGCTTTGAGAATAGTAAATTAAATCTAAAGAAAAATCCATGAAAAAAATAATTCTTTTTGTAGTGTTATCAATACTTTTTACTTCTTGCGGAAGCATAAAATCAACTATAAAAAACGTGGATAATAATGCACCGTATCCTGAGTTAACAAGTAACAATACTTTTGTAATTACTAAATTCAGTACGGACAAAAAATATGGATATAACAAAGATTATCCCATCAATGTTTTTTTTAGAAATAGCAGAGATGAAAATATAAATCAAGAGCGTTTTCTGAATGCTTTAGCTGGTCCAAAAGGCGAAAAAATCACTTTTACCAAATTAGAAAGTTGTTGCCCATTTCCAACAAAAAGAAGCGATATGGGAGCTGGTTTCTTAGATGTTTATGAAATAAGATGGGCTGGTCAGAAAATACCTGTGAAACTATACCTGAACATTTATGAAAAAGGGATTTTAATGGTTCCAGTAGGTTTTACGCTTAAAAAATAATTTTTTTCACCAAACTATCTTTCGGTAAACTAGGGAATATTATAGTTCTAAAATTTGATGATAAATCATTAATGATTATCTTTAATTTACTTTATGACTATGGATATCCTAAATAGTATTTTAAAAATTGGCGCAGGGATTGGTTTATTCCTTTTTGCCATGCATCTGCTTGAAGAATCTTTAAAAAATCTTTCCGGTAGAAATTTCAAATTATTTCTTCAAAAAATAACCAAGAACAACATAAGCGCAGTTGCTGGAGGTATTATAATAACAGTAGTTCTTCAAAGTAGTTCCATGATTTCCTTAATGGTATTAGCATTTGTTGGTGCTGGTGTATTCAGCGTCAAAAATGCAATAGCAATTATTCTAGGAGCCAATTTAGGAACAACATTAGCCAGTTGGATTTTAGCAACATTAGGTTTTGGAATAAATATTGCCATTTTTGCTTATCCAATAATATGCTTCAGTGGTTTTTTATTGATTTTTTTTGGTAAACGAAAAAACATAAAATACATCTCCTATTTTCTTTTTGGATTTGGATTATTATTTATTGGGCTTTCCTTTATGAGAATGGCTATGGAAAGTCAAGTAGAAAATTTTGATTTCTCCATATACGATCAATTGCCTTTATTTGCTTTTCTGGTTTTAGGATTTGCAATCACCATACTCATTCAATCCAGTTCCGCAACTATGGCGCTAACATTAAGTGCGCTACATGCTGGAGCAATTGGCTTTCCCCCTGCTGCCGCAATACTATTAGGTGCCGAAACAGGAACAATAATGAAAATTATTTTGAGCGCTTCAAAAGGGAGCGCGACAAAAAAACGAGTAGCACTAGGCAATTTGGTTTTTAATATCTCTATAACAAGCTTGTCTTTCATTTTTATCGAGGAACTTTTAAGTTTAATTACCGATGTCCTAAATATTAAAGATCCATTAATCGGATTAGTTACTTTCTCGAGCTTTATAAACCTTTTGTCTATTTTAATTTTCCTTCCTTTTCTAAACAGATTTGCTAAATTTTTGGAACGATTTTTCAAAGAAACAGATTCTTGTGCAGCTGCTTTTATTGGACATGCATCAACTATTGAACCCGAAACGGCAATAGATTTGTTGCGCATGGAAACAAAATATTTTATTCATAATTCCATGCTTTTTAATTTAGAACTTTTTGAAATAAACCTTAAATCATTTCGGGAAAATGATGAGTTTAAAGATATCAATGCAAAAAAGAAATATTTCTCTAAAAACATGGAAGAGAAATATGAGTTTTTAAAACAGTTACAAGGCGAATTACAAGCCTTTTATTTAGAGCTACGAACAAAATTACAATCTGAAAGAAGCTCTGAATTGAATCAATTAATTTCGGCAGTGAGAAGTTCCATGCATGCGGTAAAAAGTATTAAAGATATTGGAACTAACATTTCAAATCTTCGAAGTTCTTCAAAAGATATTAAATACAATTTCTTTGTATATCACCGAAAAAAAACTAAAAAACTGTATCGAGAATTGAATGCTGTATTTACTAAAAATGATGCTGCTGATTTTGAAAAATTTCATAAAATTTTTGAAACTATACAGAACAATTATACCGAAGCTCTTAATAATTTTTATACCGAAGCTCAAACAAGTAAAGTTGAAAATATTGATATTACAACCGTTATAAATTTCAATAGAGAACTTTTTACATCAAACAAAGCTATGTTAATGGCTATAAAAGATAGTTTATTAAATGAGAAACAGGCCGCTGATTTTAATGAAATTCCTGTTTATAAAACATAGACATCTAGGATTTAAAATCTACATTTCTAATAAAATGTATTTAGCAATTTATTAGGAACACATTTCATGAAATTTAATTGAATAGCTAAATCATTTTAATACTTTAAACCTGTCAAACAAATACATAATTTTTATTGAAATATGGGAAAATCAAAATCTTCGGGGAATAACGGAAATGGAAACTCATCAGAAAACATTTCTAGTTTTCAAAATTTGAATAAAAGAGAACAAATTGAACGTGCTAAAGTTTTTTCCGAACAATACCGAGTTGATGATGGAAGTAATTTTCAATTAAAAAATTATGATACTTATGCCCATTTTGATTTAGGTGACGAAGATAAATCTCTGGTAGCTGAGACATTACAAATGGGAATTGAAGTATTAGTTAAAATGCAAGATATACTATATGCACAAGGAAAATGGTCGTTACTATTAGTTTTTCAAGCTATGGATGCCGCCGGAAAAGATGGCGCCATCAAACATGTTATGTCTGGAATTAATCCACAAGGCTGCCAAGTTTCATCATTCAAAGCTCCAAGTAATGGAGAATTGGATCATGATTTTTTATGGCGTTGCCAAAAACATTTACCAGAGCGAGGAAGAATAGGAATTTTTAATCGTTCCTATTACGAAGAAGTTCTAGTAGTTCGTGTTCATGAACAAATATTACGCTCTCAAAAACTAGCTGAAGAACTCATAACTGATTCCATTTGGGAAGAACGATTTGAAGATATTAGAAACTTCGAAAAATACCTGAATCGCAATGGCACTATAGTCATTAAGTTTTTTTTAAATGTTTCGAAAGAAGAACAAAAAAAACGATTTATAGAACGAATTGACGATGCTGATAAAAACTGGAAATTTAGCGCTGCTGATATTCGTGAACGTGAATATTGGGATTCTTATATGCACAATTATGAAGAAATGATTAAAAACACAACTACTAAAAATTCCCCTTGGTATGTAATTCCAGCTGATAATAAATCCTATGCCCGCATTGCCATTGCATCTGCAATAATACATACATTAGATGAAATGGATCTCGAATATCCTAAAGTTAGCGAGGAAAAAATTGCAGAATTAAATAAAATAAGAGAAAAGTTAATTGAAGAAGAAAATTAACTTTATACATCACATTATCAAATAAAACGCTTAATAATGTTTATTTCATAAAATTAACATCTTAATCAGCACGAAAAATAATTATTTATCAAAGATATAATTTACATTTGTAATACAAATATTTATCATGGAAGAATGTATCTCTGTATTTGATATGCTAAAAATAGGCGTTGGACCATCCAGTTCACATACGCTTGGCCCTTGGCGAGCTGCCGAACGTTTTTTGTCTGAATTAAGAACAGAAAATCTTTTGAAAATAACCACTCGGGTGAAAGTGAATTTATATGGTTCGCTTTCTTTGACAGGAAAAGGTCATGCAACAGATTTAGCTGTAATGTTGGGTTTGAGTGGTCAAAATCCTGAATATATTCCTGTAGAAAATATCACAAAAATTATTCAAGAAATAAAAAAAGAAAGAAAAATACATCTAGGAAATGAAGTCGATATTGCGTTTCAAATTGAGGATGATATCATTTTCAACAAAAAATTTCTTTCTTTTCATGCAAATGCATTAACCTTTACGGCACACTTCAATGATTCTAAAAAATATACGTCAACATTTTACTCTATTGGTGGTGGGTTTGTTGTAAAAGAAGAGCGCATTAACGCTAAGAAAAAAAGCATCATCAAATGTGCTTTCCCCTTCCCAATTGACAAAGCCACTGAATTACTGAAATATACTATTCAAGAGAATAAAAAGATTTCGGAAATTGTCTATGAAAATGAAAAATCAATGCGATCTGAAGCAGAAATTCATACCGAATTAATGCGGATTTGGCATACAATGCTCGAAAGTATGTACATAGGATGTCACTCAGAAGGCATCCTTCCTGGTGGATTGAATGTAAGACGTAGAGCTTTTGATATGCATCAAAAACTTATCGGTTTATCTAATTATGATAGTCCTCAAACTTGGCTGGAACAAATCAGATTAACAGAAGTGAAATTTCGTCAAATATTAAAATGGGTTAGCTGTTTTGCTTTGGCTGTAAATGAAGTAAATGCCTCTTTAGGACGTGTTGTGACAGCTCCTACAAATGGAAGTGCGGGAGTTATACCAGCGGTCCTAATGTACTATTTAGTTATTGAAAACCATCAAGCTGGCGAAAAAGAAATCAAACAATTCCTGATGGTCGCTAGCGAAATAGGCAGCATTTTTAAAAAAGGTTCTACCATTTCGGCCGCAATGGGAGGCTGTCAAGCTGAAATTGGAGTTTCATCTTCAATGGCTGCAGCTGCATTATGTGAATTGATGGGCGGCACACCTGAACAGGTTTTGATGTCGGCAGAAATAGCTATGGAACATCATTTGGGTTTAACCTGTGATCCTGTAGGTGGCTTAGTCCAAATTCCATGTATCGAGCGAAATACCATGGGGGCTATAAAAGCTATTAATGCTGCAGAATTAGCCTTAGAAACCGACCCGAAAAATGCAAAAGTACCCTTAGATAAAGTTGTAGATACCATGTGGCAAACTGCTAAGGACATGCACAATAAGTACAAAGAAACTTCAGAAGGAGGACTTGCAATTGCTGTAAATATGGCTGATTGTTAAAAAATTTGAATAAAAATATATTTTGAAGATTCTTCAAAAAATAGGCTATCTGAAGCACTTAATAATTCAATTTCATTACTTTTACAAGCTCAAATCGTATATTTAATACCTAAATCGCAAATTACAATGTCAGTAGCAAAAAAAGATTACAAAAGAATAACAACAAAGTCATTAATTGAGATGAAAGCTAATGGAGAAAAAATTTCCATGTTGACGGCTTATGATTATACAATGGCTAAAATTGTTGACACTGCTGGAATTGATGTAATACTTGTTGGTGATTCCGCTTCAAATGTGATGGCTGGACACGAAACTACTTTACCGATTACTTTAGACCAAATGATATATCATGCTTCATCTGTTGTTAGAGCTACTGAAAGAGCATTAGTAGTTGTTGATTTGCCTTTTGGAAGTTACCAATCTGACCCAAAAGAAGCCCTACGTTCTGCTATTAGAATTATGAAGGAAAGCGGTGGACATGCTGTAAAATTAGAAGGTGGTAAAGAAATAAAAGATTCTATCAAAAAAATCCTGAATGCAGGAATTCCAGTTATGGGACATTTGGGTTTAACCCCACAATCCATCTATAAATTTGGAACGTATACTGTTCGTGCCAAAGAAGAAGCGGAAGCAGAAAAATTAATGGAAGATGCAAAAATGCTTGAAAAACTAGGTTGTTTTGGTTTAGTTTTAGAAAAAATACCAGCTCATTTAGCCGAGAAAGTTGCTAAAAGCATTTCTATCCCAGTTATCGGAATCGGTGCAGGTGGCGGTGTTGATGGTCAAGTATTAGTAATTCACGATATGTTAGGAATGAATAATGAGTTCAGTCCTCGTTTTCTTAGAAGATACATGAATCTATATGAAGGAATGACAAAAGCGATAAGTCAATATGTTGATGATGTGAAGTCTAGTGATTTCCCAAATGCAAGTGAGCAATATTAATTTTCTAATTTAAAAATGAAAATAATATCAAATAAAGATAATCTTCAAATACTCCATGAAGACAATCACCTAATTATAGTTAATAAACGTGTTGGGGATATTGTACAAGGAGATAAAACTGGGGATAAACCTTTGAGTGAAATTGTCAAAGAATATATCAAAGTCAAGTACAATAAACCTGGCGAAGTTTTTTTAGGAGTGGTGCATCGTTTAGACCGCCCTACTTCTGGAATTGTTGTTTTTGCCAGAACAAGCAAAGCGCTCACCCGAATGAACGAATTGTTCAGCAATCGAGAAACTCAAAAAACATACTGGGCAATCGTTAAAAATAAGCCTTCAAAATCCGAAGATAAGCTGGTTCATTATTTAAAAAGAAACGAGAAAAACAATACTTCAAAAGCACATCTTAAAGAAGTTCCTGACAGCAAAATTGCAAGCTTAGATTACAAAATTATTAAGGAACTCAATAATTATTTTGCTTTAGAAATTAATCTTCACACCGGAAGACACCATCAAATTAGAGCGCAATTATCCGCAATTGGTTCCCCTATAAAAGGAGATTTAAAATATGGTTTTGACCGAAGTAATCCTGATGGAGGAATTCATTTACATGCACGTAAATTAATTTTTATACATCCAGTAACAAAAGAGCCTCTTGAAATTGTTGCCCCAATACCCAATGACGTTATCTGGAATGCTATCTAATTGTAAATAGTAAATTTGAAATCAGTTATGAGTTACAAAACAAACATAGGGTACCGAAAAGAAACTTTAATAAAGTTACTGAACACCATTATCCTTCATGAAGATGAAGTAATTCAGGCACTCCAAAGCGATTTCAATAAGCCAGTCTTTGAAGCAGTTTTAACAGAAACTAATTATGTTATTGCTGATTTAAAAGACACCATCAAGAACGTACACCGTTGGGCAAAACCTAAAAAAGTCTTGCCTTCCATACTTAATTTTCCTTCTACTGATTATATTTATAAAGAACCTTACGGCAAAGTATTAATCATTGCTCCTTGGAATTATCCGTTCCAATTAGCTTTATGTCCATTAATTTCTGCAGTAGCGGCAGGAAATCAAGTGGTATTAAAACCTTCTGAACTTACTCCTAAAACATCTGAGGTAATTGCTAAAATAATTCTAAAAACATTTGACAAAAATCATGTAGAAGTTGTAGAGGGTGGCGCAGAAGTTTCTCAAGGCCTACTTTCGCAACGTTGGGATTATATCTTTTTCACAGGAAGTGTTGCGGTTGGTAAAATTGTAGCTATGGCTGCAGCCAAAAATCTAACCCCAATAACGCTTGAACTAGGCGGTAAAAACCCATGTATAATTGACGAAACGGCTAATTTAAAACTAGCCGCAAAACGAATTGTTTGGGGTAAATTTATAAATGCAGGACAAACTTGTATTGCTCCTGATTATATCTTGATTCAAAAAGATATGAAAACTCATTTTATAGAATATCTTAAAGTTGAAATCACCAACGCATATGGCGAAAACCCTGTTTTATCCCCTGATTTTGCCCGAATTGTAAATACAAAAAACTGGCTTCGATTGGCCAATTTGATTGATGAAACAAAAGTTATTTTTGGAGGACAAACTGATATTGAAAATCGGTACATCTCCCCTACTTTAATTGACGAATCTGATACGGATAGTTTAATTATGCAAGAGGAAATTTTTGGACCAATTTTACCAATTCTTTCTTATGAAAATGAAACCGAATTAAGCAGCGTGATTTCAAAATATGAAAAACCGTTAGCCCTGTATGTTTTTAGCGAAAATAAATCTTTTTCGAAAAAAATTATAACACAATTCTCTTTTGGCGGCGGATGCATAAATGATACTGTTGTGCATTTTTCTAATAAAAGATTACCTTTTGGAGGAGTTGGACATAGCGGAATTGGAGCGTATCATGGAAACTTAAGCTTTGATGTTTTTTCTCATAAAAAAGGAATTGTAAAAAAAGCAAATTGGTTAGATCTGACCCTTCGGTATGCACCCTATACTGGCAAGCTAACCTTAATCAAAAAAATATTGAAATGGCTGTAACCAATGAAAAATCTGTAAGCGAAGCGATTCACTACCGCCGTTCTGTTCGTGTTTTCAAAAACGAAGCTCTTGATGAACTTAAAGTTAAAGAGTGTATCAAGTTAGCATCCCTTGCTCCTACAAGCAGTAATATGCAACTTTGGGAATTTTATCATATTGTTTTTCCATCAGTTATCCAACAAATTGCAACAGCTAGTTTTGACCAAAATGCAGCCAAAACTGCAAACCAAATTGTTATTGTAGTCGCTAGAAAAGATTTATGGAAAAACAGACAACAATCTAATCTTACCTTTTTAAAATCACAATACGGCAATAAACCAGAATCAGAATATTCAAAAAGAGAGAAGTTTGCTCTAAATTATTATCAAAAAATTGTTCCTACTATTTATATGGATTTTTTAGGAATTTTAGGAAGAATAAAATACCTTGCATTTAAAATTATTGGTTTGTTCAAACCTATTTATAGACAAGTAAGAGCCAGTGACATGCGAATTGTAGCGCATAAAAGCGCTGCACTTGCTGCTGAAAACTTCATGATTAGTATGTCAGCAATTGGATATGACACTTGTCCTATGGAAGGTTTTGATTCATCGAGAATAAAAAAAATAATACAATTACCGGCCACTTCCGAAATAAATATGATTCTTGGATGTGGAATTCGAGAAGAAAATGGAGTTTATGGAGAACGCTTTAGAATACCGTTTGAAGAAGTTTATTTTAAAATATAAAAGCCAAAATAACCAAAAAATAACCTAACCGCCCCATGAAATTAACCGAAAAAAGAATAGAAGAAATAAAAATTAATGGATACCAATTAGAATTTGAAAATGTTTTTAATCATGCTTTTGAGAATTATAAAAAAATAGCGCTCTATGCAGGATTAGCCTTATTTGTATTTTCAGTTATTATCGGTATTGCTGCTGTAGCAATAATCTCGTTTTATTTTGGAATTGCTTTTTTAAATGAAAAATTAGCTGAAAATTTAAAAATCGAGAATCTTTCTGGAATTTATTTGGCTCTCTATTTTTTTGTAGTTGTTTTTCTTTCTGCTTTTTTAAGCCCGTTTAATGCTGGTTTTCTAAAAATGGCTGATTGTGCAGAAAAAGACAATGAATTTCATGTTTCTACCTTTTTTGAATATTATAAAACGACTTATTTCAAAGAACTCTTTATTTCAACAGCGTTTATAACAATAATCAGTAGCGGTTTATCAATGCTTTTTGAACTTGTAAATATTGATATTATAGGATTTTTAGTTTCTATATCAATTTCATTTTTAACGGTTTTGACAGTTCCATTAATTATTTTTGGAGACTTGAAAGCTATGAATGCTATTCAAACTAGTTTTAGCATTGTTTTAAAACAACCTTTCGTTTTAATTTTATTATTATTTGTTGCTTTTATAGGTTCTCTAGTTGGATTTATCGGTTGCTGCATTGGAATATTCTTTACAATCCCATTTATGTATTCTATGCACTATGCTATTTATTGCGCCATAATAGGAATAGATTCTATAGATGAATATGAAGAAATCGGTCCTGATATCGAATAATTTACGGCCAAATACAACTAGATTTTTTTAAATAAATTCTAGTGAATTAGAGGAAAAATTGATCCCCCACAATTAAACCCCAAATCTAACAATGGTATATTGCTATGGCACTTTAATACTATCTATCTCAGACATTACTACTAATTTTTCAGATAGTTTTTCGCTTTTTTTAAATTATATCAAATTAATTCCAAATGATAAAAAACTTTGGATTTTAATTCCTGTATTACTGCTCTTTTTTGTTTTGCTGATTTATAATTTTTTTAAAATTAAATCGCAATTAAAAAACAAAATCACCGAGAATAACACCGCTATAAATTTTATAAATAAAGAATACCAACTTTATTTGTTTTTTATGGGTGTGACCATGATTATCACCGAAGTTGTTTTTGAAATTTTCAAAATAAGACCAAAAAGTCTACTAGAACTCAATTTTTCAATAGGTGTTTTTGTTCTATTCATTCATTTTTTGACTAAAAAAACTACCTTTTTTTACAATAACATAAAAGTCGTTTTTATAGTGATTTACCTATTATATTTTTCTGTTGTAATTCGCAATATAATAGTCTACACTAATGATATAATTCCGGTTATCGCTTTTGTAGTTTTGTTTTTCTTCTCGTATTGCGTACTAAAACCTATAAAATTATATTGGACTTTCGTTGGACTCCTATTTTTATTTGTCTTTAGCATATTAATTTTTGAATTAGTTCCAATAAGAAGAGGCATAATCATATTGAACTATTCCATTATAATTATGATTATTAATTATATGCGACATATTTCATTGTTGAATATAACCGATAAATTCCATTTTACAAATGACATTATAAATAAAGGAAACTCACTTACCATTACTACCAATAAAAAGGGAGAAATTTCTTTTTGTAGTGAAACTATTTTTCCGCTATTAGGATACACACCAGAGCAAGTAATGGGTTTGGAATTTTGGAAACTTACCGAAGACACTGAATTCTCAAGTCAGGAATACCATACTACTTTTTCAAATAATGAATTTTATATTCGAAAATTAAAATGCAACAACGGAGAATATAAGTTCATCCAATGGAAAAGCAAAAAACATTCTAAAGATTTAATTGTAAGTATCGGGCAAGATATTACGGAACAAATAGTTGCAAAAGACCAATACAAAAATTTAATTCAATCCGCTAACGACCTTATTTTTGAAGTAAATGACGATGGCGATTTTACGTTTATAAATATATTTACCATCAAATCATTAGGCTATAGCGAAGAGGAAATTTTAGGCCGAAATTATTCTGAATTTATCAGACCAGATTACATCAATACCATAATGACTTTCTACCAGAATTTAGAAGCTAATGAACATGATTTTCCAATTGTTGAATTCCCTTTGATAAAAAAAGATAGGAATGAGTTTTGGATTTCACAAAAAGTCATTATCCGACGAAATGATTTAGGTAATATAATTGGATATTCTGGTATTGCCAGAGATATAACCAAATCAAAAAACATTGAAGCTGAAAATAAAATCCGTCAGGTAAAAATTGAAAAATACAATTCAGCCATAAAAAAATTATCGACTATAAATTTTAGTAATTATGAAAGCACTGATGTCGTAATTAAACTAATTATTGAAGCTGCTGCAAAAGCATCGCAAACAAACCGAGTTAGTTATTGGAAATACAAAGAAAACCGCATCGTTTGTAAAAATCTATACTTACTAGACACCAATAGCTATGGTAAAAAAATCATTTTCAAGAGAGAAGACTTTCCAATTTATTTCAAATCTATAAATAGCAATACCTTACTCAATGCCCCAAATGTTTTTGAAAAATATGAAGTGTCTGAATTTAAAGCTGATTATTTTTTTAATAATAACATCAAATCGCTACTTGATATTCCTATTTTTCTAAATGGCGAATTAATTGGAATTGTCTGTTTCGAGAACACTTCCATAAAAGTAAATTGGGATAATGAAGATATCAATTTTGCGAGAACAATTTCAGATTTTATCTCACTAGCTATTGCTTCACAAAAACGAGATGAAGCGGAGAAAAAATTAAAATATAAAAGTGATCTTTTATCTGCAATGGCCATTTGCACCGAAAAGTTTTTGAGCAGCAAAGACATTGATGCCATCTTTGATGATGTTTTAATTATCATGGGGAAAACAACCAAATCACATCGTGCATATTATTATGAAAATGACGAAACTACAGGATTGATTAGTCAAAAATACCGATGGATAATTAATAATGATACGCTGACTGAAAATAATATTAACCTTCAAAACTTGCCGCATCATTATTTTAAAGAATTATTAAACCCGCTTTTAAATAACAGAATCTATAAAGCTATTGTTCGAAAGATTAAAAATGAATCTTTGAAAACCAAATTATCGAATATTGAAGTCGCTTCAATAATTATTTTTCCCATTTTCGTGAAGAATAATTTTCATGGATTTTTAGGTTTCGATGACACTAAAAACGAAAGAATTTGGTCTGAAGATGAAGTCAATATTCTAAAAACATTAGCTCGAAATATATCTTATTCCATTGAACGAATTACGAATGAAACCGCAATACATGAAAGCGAAGAAAAGTTTCGATTATTAGCGAATAATATTCCAGGCACCGTTTATTTGTCGAAATTTGATGAGTACGCCACTAAAATTTATATTAATGACGAAATAGAAAAACTAACGGGCTATCCAAAAACTGATTTTCTAGATAATAAAATATCATATATAGATTTAATATATCCTGAAGATAAAGAACGAACTATATTAGAGCAAAAAGAAGCTATTCTTAAAGGAATACAAATTCATCTTGTTTATAGAATTATACATCGAACAAATAAAATTGTTTGGGTGGAGGAATTTGGTGATACAATCTATAAGGAAGGAAAAATTGTTTTTATAGAAGGAATTTTCATTGATATAACTGAGAGAAAACAAACCGAAACAGTCATTAAAGCCAAAGAATTAGCGGAGGCAGCAAACAGAGCAAAATCCGAATTTCTTGCTAATATGAGCCATGAAATCAGAACGCCACTTAATGGAATTATTGGTTTTACAGATTTACTGATGAAAACCAATTTAGGTAGAACTCAGGAAAAATATATGACTACTATAAATCAGTCTGCTAATTCACTATTGGGAATCATAAATGACATCCTTGATTTTTCTAAAATTGAGGCTGGAAAATTAGACTTATTTATTGAAAAACAGGAAGTAAATGAAAGCTTAACCCAAATTATTGATTTAATATCTTATGAATCAAACCAGAAAAAACTCCAATTAGAACTTAATATAGACAATGATGTTCCTAAATATTTTTGGACAGATATCGTTAGGTTAAAACAAATCTTAATTAATTTATTGTCGAATGCAGTGAAATTTACCGAAAAAGGAACTATTCAATTAAATGTAACTGTTCTCGACAAAAAAGAAGAACTGAATACTATTCTTCGATTTGCTGTAATTGATTCTGGTATTGGAATACTCGAAAAAAATAAAAAGAAAATTTTTCAAGCTTTTTCACAAGAAGATGGCTCAACAACCCGAAAATTTGGTGGTACAGGATTAGGTTTAACAATATCAAACCAGTTATTAGCTTTAATGGATAGTCATTTACAACTGGAAAGTAGTATTGCTATTGGAAGTACATTCTATTTTGATTTAAATTTAAAAACCACTACTTTTCGTACAGAAGAAGATGAGGATGACATAGAAAATCAAAAAACTAGTGCTGATGAAATCTTTTTTGAAATTAACGAAACCCATAGAAATCTAAAAATAATGATTGTTGAAGATAATAGTATCAACATGCTATTACTAAAAACGATTCTCAAGAATTTATTTAAAGAGAGTTTAATTTACGAAATTAAAAACGGAAAGGATGCCGCAGACCAATTTGAAACAATAAAACCTGATATAATTTTTATGGATATTCAAATGCCAATAATGAATGGGTATGAAGCTACAAAAGCAATTAGAGAATTTGAACTTGGAAAAACCATTCCTATAATCGCTATTACTGCAGGAACTGAAAAAGAAGAAAGAGAAAAATGTCTTAATGCGGGCATGGATGATTACATTTCAAAACCAATATTAAAAGGAATAATTGAAGAAACTGTTTTAAAATGGGTAAAATAATACCTAACAAAACCTGCATATACAATACGATTTTTTAACCTAAAAAACAATACTATGAAATGGCTTGGCAGAAGACAAAGTGAAAACATGGAAGACCGTAGAGGAATGTCTTCTGGCGGAAAAACAATTCTAGGTGGAGGAATTATAGGAATTGTAATCTTACTATTAAATACTTTTGGTGGTGAAAATGCTCAAATGTTAACCCCAATATTAGAACAATTCAACAATCAACAACCCGCACAAACAGAATCAAGAGCATTAACAGATTCAGAAATTGAAGAAGGAAAATTTGTTAATGCCATATTAGTTGACAACGAAGATGTTTGGGCAAAAATATTCCAAGAAAACAATTTACCCTTTGAAGCTCCAAAATTAGTTTTGTTTAGCGGACAAGTAGAAACCGCTTGTGGTGGCGCAAGTTCTGCCTCAGGCCCATTCTATTGTCCTGGAGATAAAACAATCTATATGGATATGTCATTTTTTGAAGAATTACGAACAAAATTTGGTGCCGAAGGAGGAGATTTTGCAGTTGCTTATGTAATTGCTCATGAATTTGGGCACCATATTCAAACATTGTTAGGAACATCTAGTAAAGTTCAGGAGCTACAAGGAGGCAAAAATGAAGTTGAAGGAAATAAACTCTCCGTTTCTCTTGAATTACAAGCCGATTTTTATGCCGGACTTTGGACACATTACAATCAAAAAATGAAAAACATTCTAGATCCAGGTGATATTGAAGAAGCATTGAGTGCAGCAAATGCTGTAGGTGATGATGCCATTCAAAGTAAAATGCAAGGACAAGTTGTTCCTGATTCATTTACCCACGGAACTTCTGAGCAAAGAATGTTTTGGTTTAATAAAGGTTTTAAATCAGGTGATATCAAACAAGGAAATACGTTTGCCGACTTACAATAAGAAAAAATTAATAGTACAAATAATAGATTTATATATCTTATTATCAAATATTTAATAATTAAACTTCATTTTGGATGAACGAAATAGAAAACTAAAAAATGAAAATAAAACTTAATTTTAAATTTATAATTGCCTTTATGGCGTTGACATTTGTCCTTGGTGAAGCTCACGAAATTGTGCATACAACTGTTGGTAGAATAATATGCGGATGTTGGGGTTTACGAGATTTTAACAATTGGGAAATATGTGAAAGTTGTAATAATCCTTTTGCTATATGGGCAACAGTTGCTGGTCCAGTTTTTACATTCATAATAATATGGGTAGGTTATTTGATGATTAATAAAAACGAATCAGAAAATAAGAAAATTTTAGGATTTTCATTACTATTTGCCTCACTACCATTTGCAAGAATACTAAATGCTATATTAGGAATTGGGGATGAAATTACAGTATTAAATAAACTTCTAAACAATCATACATTAGCTTGGATTATTGGATTAATTGGAATTTTATTATTAACGCTTTTTCCATTAATAAAAGCATATAAAATAATAGAAAATAAAAATAAAATTGGGTGGTTTTTACTTTTCTTATTGATTCCTACTATTTTATATATCTTAATTATTTTAGTAGTACTGAACACCTTATTAAGCAAAGAAATATTAAGTGAATATTGGATTTTAGGCTCGCCAAAATTAGTTTCAATTTGGACTTTTAGCGTATTAGTATTGTTATTAGTTACTTGGAAAAATATTTATAAAATAAAAGCAGAAAAATAAAAACGAACCCACGACAGCCGTTTGACAAAATTGAGGTTTAAGCCCCAACTAGTTACTCGTCTGCAACGATTACCTGTAATAGTAAATAAAACTGTCTTTATTAAGCAGTAAACAAATCACCCCAACCAACCATCACGATCTAAACTCCTGTACTGAATAGCTTCTGCAATATGGGAGGAATTAACATTTTGTGCGGCTTCTAAATCTGCAATGGTTCTAGATACTTTAAGAATTCTGTCATACGCTCTTGCAGAAAGATTTAATCGTTCCATAGCTGTTTTTAGTAATAGTTTAGACTCTTCATTAAGGACACAATATTCTCTAATTTGCTTGGAATTCATTTGTGCATTATAATGTATGTTTTCCATTTGTTCGAAACGACTGGTTTGAATTTCACGAGCCGAAGTCACTCGTTTTCTTATTGCAACGCTACTTTCTGCTTTTTGATTATCCGAAAGTTTTTCAAAAGGTACGGGTGTTACTTCAATATGTATGTCAATTCGGTCTAGTAAAGGACCTGATATTTTACTTAAATACCGTTGCATTTCATGAGGAGAAGACATTTGAGGAGAATCTGGATCGTTAAAAAAACCACTTGGGCTGGGATTCATGCTTGCAACAAGCATAAAAGATGAAGGATATGTAACCGTAAATTTAGCTCTGGAAATTGTCACTTCTCTATCCTCTAGTGGCTGACGCATTACTTCCAAAACATCACGTTTGAATTCTGGCAATTCGTCTAAAAACAAAACGCCATTATGCGCCATAGAAATTTCACCCGGCTGGGGATAACTCCCTCCTCCTACTAAAGCTACATTAGATATTGTATGATGTGGACTTCTAAATGGTCGCTGATTCATCAAGCCAACTTCTTTTAGTTTTCCGGCAACACTATGAATTTTAGTTGTTTCAAGTGCTTCTCTCAAAGTCATTGGAGGCAAAATACTGGGCAAACGTTTTGCAAGCATTGTTTTACCAGCTCCCGGTGGACCTATTAATATAATATTATGACCACCAGCAGCAGCAATTTCCATACATCTTTTGATACTTTCCTGACCTTTGACATCAGAAAAATCAAATTCTGGAAAATCTAATGTTTTATAAAACTCGGCTCGAGTGTCAATTATGGTTGGTTCTATTGAACCGTTACCTTCCATGAAATCTATAATATCCTTGATATTTTCAATACCATAAACATCCAATCCTAAAACTATTGCCGCTTCTTTAACGTTTTGTTTTGGAAGAAAAAAACCTTTAAAACCTTCTTCTTTCGCTTTTATAGCAATAGGCAAAGCACCACGAATAGGCTGTAAACTTCCATCAAGAGAAAGTTCACCCATAATAATATATTGGTCAATTTCATTAGATTTAATTTGGCCAGAAGCCACTAAAATACCCATTGCTAAAGTTAAATCATAAGCAGATCCTTCTTTACGCAAATCAGCTGGAGCCATATTGATAGTGATTTTTTTACCTGGCATTGCATATCCATTATTCTTCATGGCTGCAGCAATTCGGTAACTACTTTCTTTAATTGCATTATCAGGTAAACCAACTAAATGGTATCCTATTCCTTTATCTATATTAACTTCAACTGTAACAGTTGTTGCTTCAACTCCAAAAACGGCACTGCCATAAACTTTAACCAACATATAAAATAGTTTTTTTTAAATGTAAATTAAAAATGAATACAAATGCATTAAATCATACTATTTATCTTGTTAAATTAATAATTATCGAAAAACATTAAAACCAAAACATAGAAAATAAAGACATTTAGACTAATTCAAAAAAATAGACAAACCAACTAATTATTTTTATTATTAATTTTAATTGACCAATAGAATCAAGAATCAAACTCAAGAAACATGCTTAAAAATGACCATTTTTAGAAAAAGGGCATTAATAAATTACAAATTATAGCATTATTTTAAAGTTTACCCTGTAAAAATAAGGGGGGTAAAATACAAATATCACAAAAATTAATTTTTATTTATGATTTTTAATGGGGGTTTGAAATGATTTTATACTTTTATCGAAATTAAAAACTAAAAACTAAAACTATGCGAAAGATTATTTTAAGTGTGATATTGATCACAATTTTGGTATTATCATTTTTTTCAAATTATTTTGTTGTTGATTCAGCAACTCTAGGTGTACACGTTGTTGCCTTAAAATTAGATACTGGAGACACCGCTTGGATGATAGTTGCTTCCGCTCTTGTATTGATAATGACTCCCGGTCTTGGCTTCTTTTACGGAGGTATGGTTGGAAAAAAGAATGTAATTAGTACAATGTTACAAAGTTTTATGGCCATGGTAATTGTTACTGTACTATGGGTTGTAATTGGATTTGGATTATGTTTTGGACCATCAATTGGAGGACTTATTGGAGATCCTTCATATAATTTATTTTTTCAAGGTGTAAACTCAGGGACTGCTTGGGAATTAGCACCTACTATTCCGTTTATTTTATTTGCTTTCTTTCAGGCAAAATTTGCAATTATCACACCTGCATTAATAACTGGAGCATTTGCAGAACGTATCCGTTTCTGGGCTTATTTGTTATTTATGACATTATTTATATTATTAATTTATGCACCATTGTGTCACATGACTTGGCATCCAGACGGAATCTTCTTCAAAATGGGAGTATTAGACTTCGCTGGTGGTACAGTAGTACACATGAGTGCTGGTTGGGCTGCTCTTGCTGGAGCAATGTTCTTAGGAAAAAGAAAAGTTCAGAAAGTTAATCCTGCTCGTATTACTTATGTATTATTAGGTACAGGTTTATTATGGTTTGGATGGTTCGGTTTCAACGCTGGATCTGCTGTAGGTGCTAGTGGACTTGCTGCACAAGCATTAGGAACTACTACAGTTGCTGCTGCTGCTGCTGCAATGGCTTGGGTATTCCTTGATAAAATTTTAGGACATAAATTATCTGCAATGGGTGCTTGTATTGGTGCTGTTGTTGGTCTAGTTGCTATTACTCCTGCTGCTGGTTTCGTAAGTATTCCTCACGCAATTACAATTGGTATTATTGCTAGTATTGTAAGTAACCTAGTAGTCAGTAAATTCCCAAAAGGAAAAATTGATGATGCTTTAGATGTATTTGCGTGTCACGGTGTAGGTGGTATGGTTGGTATGCTTTTAACTGGTGTATTTGCTTCAAAATCTGTAAACGCAATTGTAGGAGATAATCAAGGTTTAGTTTTTGGTGATGCTACTTTGTTTTTAATCCAATTGAAAGCTCTTGTTATCGTTTCAGTATTTGCTTTCTGTGCTTCATATGCTTTATTCTTTATTGTAAACAAAATCACTCCGTTAAGAGTTAGTGAAGATAAAGAAGAATTAGGATTAGATATTTCTCAACACGGAGAATATTTGTAGACCGTTCTTCAAAATAAATTTAAAACACTCTAAAATTTAGTTTTTAGAGTGTTTTTTTTTGTTTTACACCCTCTTAATTGACACAAAAATATTATTACTTTTTACACTACCATCTATTTTGACACACAAATAATTGAGACATATAAAGTTATAAAACTTGTATTTATCACTTTAAAAATCATTCTAATACCGACAATCCTATTTAAATAATTATTGTTCTAAAAAAACTGAACTTCTAAACATTCAAACCATTGCATAAACGAACTCCATTTCAATTTTCATTGAAATGGAGTTCGTTTTTATTTCTAACTTATAAAATAAGATTATTGCTTGATCAGTTTAATCGTTTTTTGATTCTCCCCCTGACTAACAGTTACAATATAAGTCCCTGCTGGTAAATCTTCCCCAAAATTGATTGGTTGCATATCATTATCTTCAATATGCTTCACCATTCTACCTAATAAATCATAAACAACCACCTCTACTTTTACAGAACTTCCACCTTCCAACTCTAATGTAAATTGATATTGGGCCGGATTTGGGTAAATTTTCACATCTAAAGAGGTCGGTTCAGTAAGTCCTAAAACATCTTTTTTGGTAGAAGTCGCTAAAATAGTTCGGCCAGCTAGAGGAGCATTTACTGTTTGTGTCAATGAATTCGCACTGCTAGAATACTTACTATCTCCTCCGTAATACGCATAAATTTCGTGAACCCCTAATATAAGAGATGACGTACTATAAGTTGCAATTCCTTTATTTAAAGATACTTTTGCTAAAGTTGTATTAGTACTATAATCAATAAATGTAATTGTCCCTGAAGGAATACTTGTTCCTGAACCAGCCACTGTAGCAGTAAATATAACTGATTGCCCAACAGTTGAAGGAACCAAGGAAGAAGCAAGAAATGTATTAGACAATGCTGTTCCACTCACAAAAGAACCACTACTACGAACTTTTAAATTACCCTGAGCGATATTTTGATCTACCGTTTTTGCACCATTCCAATTGCTTGCGAACCACAAACCTCCAGATTTGTTCCAAACAGTAATAGAAATCCTATCCATCGGGTCAGATTTTGCTCCAGGTTCTCCGTTATCAACCATTGTAACTTGCAATGTTGCATTTCCTTCAACTGATATTGGAGCCAAAGGATTTGTTATATCCTGAATATTAGCTTTACCATTGAAAGTTGCTATTGGAGCACTAGAACTAGCAGCTGGCTGAACTGATAATGAAGTCATAGAATTCCCTTTTATTTGGTAAATATGTACTAATCCATCTGATTCCGTTCTTCGGATAATGGTATTTATATTACCCTGCAAATTGGTTTTACTTTTGTTGAATTTAACGTTAAAACCAAAGTTGTTTTTTGTACCAATATCTCCCGCTTTAATACCAGATGAACTTGTAAGCTTCAAGTATCCTCCACCGGTAATAAAATCATCCAGTGGTTTAGAAACAGTAACTACTGATTGGGCATCTCCACAGGTGCCTGAATAATAACCTTCCACAATAACGCGAACATTATAACTTAAGGAATTACTATTTCCAATATCAACCAACCAATTATAAACGACTGTTCCAACTGTATTATCTCCTGATGTAACTATTCCAGGGGTAAATGGCCCAAGAGTTTTTTGCAATTCATCAATCATAAAGTAAACTTTCGCATTTGTTATATTTCCAGCGCTTGAATCAGTCAACTCCTTAATCGTAGCTGCTAAGGTAATCGTAGCATTCGAACTAGTAGCATTTGCTGTTGAAGCAAATAGAGCTCCAGTATAATAAGCACAGGCATCTTCTTGAATAACAGTAAGAGTCCCCGAAAAATAAACAAATGAATAGTTATCATCTACCCCACTAGATGCAATAATTGGATATGTACCAACTGGACTAGAAGCATTCGCTAAAGTACTAGCTGTAGGTACTGTCGTTAAATCGTCTTTATTGTCATCATTCACAAAACCTTCAATCGTTACCGTTAACACAGGATTTGCATCACTATATTGACGAGTTTTATCATTAGCTGTTACACTTAAGACAGCTTTGGTTACCGTCAATGTTCCATTAGGATTAGTTACATTATAATTCGCTAATCTGCCATTTGGATCAACCAAAGTTCCAACAATTGGATAGGTTGAATCTGCTACCGTTGCTGTTGCTACACCTCCTGTACTGGATCTCGTTACTGTTATAGCATCGCCTGCTACAACACCTGTGATACTGCCGCTATAATCTGCATCAGTTAATGTTTCGCCATATACTTTGGAACGATTTGCATTGACAACAGTAATGGAAGCTTTGGTTACTGTTAATATTCCATTAGGATTAGTTACATTATAATTTGCTAATCTGCCATTTGGGTCA
>CAUPOP010000033.1:0-40469 GCA_963512955.1 uncultured Flavobacterium sp.
ATTTTAGTCCCATCTTGACATTGGTAAAATCCTTTATCCTTGAACTGTTGAAAAACAGCACGCATATCTAATCTAAAAGTAAAATCAGTATCAGCAGGCAGAATTCCTTTTGGAGCATCTACAGGCTCTGTTTGTTGTTGTCCAAAAACATATATAGGAGATTCTTTTTGATTGGTTATAACAATTTGACGATTCACTCCTTGAGCTAAATCATTGTCTTTTTCATTAATACTAAATTTGAAAGAAATCAAATTAGAGTAGGTTTCGTTCTCGGTACTTTTATAATTGGATTTCATCATCACTGGTGACAACACCTCAGCAACATTCTGACCTTGAACTACTTTATCTTTATATACTGTAAAATTCTGAGCTTTATACAGAATTGGCGAATCACTTTTGCAGGAAGACATAATGGCACTAGCAGTTAAAATGGTCATAGCTATGAAATTAGTTCTTATTTTCATGAGATTAAATTTTAGAAAATATTACCAACCTTGATTCAGTCCGCTTTTCAAAACGGCATCATATCGCTCTTTATCGAAACTATATAAGTTAGGTGCTTTATGAGCAACATTACTTTTCTTTTCATCTAATTTAGTCAATATTCCTATTGAAGTTATCTTACGAAGAAAATTTCTACGATCTAGTTTTTTTCCTAATATCGTTTCATAAAGTCTTTGCAATTCAGGAATAGTAAATTTTTCAGGAAGCAAATTATACCCAATAGGCATTAAATTTAACTCCATACGTAGTGTCTCTAATGCTTTATCTATAATTTCTTTGTGATCTAAAATTAAATCTGGAACTGCATTATGATCTATCCATTCTACTAATTCAGTATCTGTTTTGCGTTGTGGTACCGCTTTCAAAATATCAACTAAGGCATAATAACCTACTGTAATAAAACGTTGCAAAAACCAACCCCTATCTTCAAAAGGAGTGCCTAACTTAGCAAAAAGAGCATCGTCAAAATGACCTTCGTTTCTTTTTACAGCACCAAAAGTGGCAAATTGTCTCAAAAAAATACCTTCTAAACCCGTTCTTTTGTACAAAACGCTATTGGCTGCAAGGTCCAAATCTTCATCCTTAGAAACAAAACCTCCAGGCAATCCCCATTTTTCACCATAAATTGTTTTTATCAATAAAACTTTCAATTGATTATCGCTAAAGCCAAAAATAACGCAATCTATAGATAAACCTGGCTGGTATCTTTCAGAGTCTTTCAAAGTGGAATTTAACATACTGTAGGTATTCTTTGTCTTTATAAATGTAACTATTGATGCGCAATTTAGTTTATTTTTTCTAAAAAAATAAAAGAAGAAACTCAATCTACACAATAAAGGTTTTTTCTCCTTTACTTTTTATAAAAGATATAAAATAAAAAAAGTAGCATTTTACATAAAAAACAATGAATTCGCATTAAAAAACTTCTTAAAAAAATGAATAGCAAAAAAATTATATAAATTTCATAGTAAATGCGCATCGAATTAAAAAAAAGTGTACATTGCGTCAAAATAACACATAGTTTTATTATGTGCTAGATAACACCTAAAAACAACCAAATAAAATTTTATGAAAAAAATTATTTTACTACTTATTGGTGTAGCATTGTCATCACAATCCTATGCTCAAAGTGTAGATTATAGAGAAAAAGCAACAAAATTAGTTGCAAAAATGACCCTTGAAGAAAAAGCTTCTTTGTGTTCTGGAGAAACTGCATGGTCAACAAAAGCGATCGCTAGACTAGGCATACCTTCTATTTTTATGACAGATGGACCTCACGGTTTACGTAAAGCAGTAGGTTTTGATTTTACAAATAGTGTTCCTGCAACTTGTTTCCCAACAGCTTCTGCAGTTGCCTCTTCTTGGAATCCTGCTTTAGCTCAAAAAATGGGTGAAGCATTAGGAATTGAATCTCAAGCAAACGATGTTCAAATATTATTAGGTCCAGGAGTAAATATGAAACGTTCTCCACTTGGAGGAAGAAATTTCGAATATTTTTCTGAAGATCCAATCTTAGCCGGAACTATTGCGACTGGATATATAAACGGAGTTCAAAGTCAAGGTGTAGGTACATCTATAAAACATTTTGCTGCAAATAGTCAAGAAACAGAACGTATGTCAAACAGTTCAAATGTAGACGAACGTACTTTGAATGAAATCTATTTCCCTGCATTTGAAATGGCTGTGAAAAATGCACAACCATGGACTGTTATGTGTTCTTATAATAAACTGAATGGCGTTTATGCTTCAGAAAATGGATATTTATTAACTCAAACTTTGAAAGACAAATGGGGCTTAAAAGGCTTTGTAGTTTCTGACTGGGGAGCGGTTAATGAAAGAGCTGCTGGTGTAGAAGCTGGATTGAATTTAGAAATGCCTGCAAGTGGCGGTTTCAACGACAAAAAAATTGTTGAAGCAGTTAAAAAAGGTACTTTGTCAGAAGCAAGATTAGACCAAATTGTAATAGAATTACTTGCTGTAACATTAAAAGCAAAAGACAGTCATAAAAAAGGAATCGTTGTTGACAAAGTAAAACACAACGAATTAGCAAGACAAGTAAGTGGCGAATGTATTGTATTATTGAAAAATGACAATGCTATATTACCATTGAAATCTTCTTTGAAAAAAATTGCAATTGTTGGAGATTTTGCTAAAAACCCACGTTATCAAGGTGCTGGTAGTTCACAAGTACGTCCTACTCAAATCTTAAATGCATTAACTGAATTACAAAAACTAGCTAAAGGAACTGAATTTAGTTTCTCAAGTGGTTACAATACAGCTGGAGAAACTGATGAGGCTAAAATTGCCGAAGCAGTTCAAAACGCAAAAAATGCTGAATTAGTTATTCTTTTTGCTGGATTACCAGATTCATACGAATCAGAAGGATATGACAGAGCAAATTTAGATATGCCTGCTGGTCACAATAAATTGATTGCTGAAGTTGCAAAAGTGAATAAAAATGTTGTGGTAGTATTGATGAATGGAGCAGCTGTTTCTATGCCATGGAAAAATGATGTTTCTGCTATTGTTGAAGCATACTTGGGTGGTCAAGCTGGTGGTGGTGCTATTGCTGACGTATTAACTGGAAAAGTAAATCCTTCTGGAAAATTATCTGAAACATTCCCAGCACGTGTTGAGGATACACCTGCTGCTATAGATTTTCCTTCAAGAGATGGAAATGCTAATTATGGTGAAGGTATTTTCATTGGATACCGTTATTATGACAAAAAGAAAATCGAACCAATCTTCCCTTTTGGATACGGTTTAAGTTATACCACTTTTGGATATTCTGACATAAATACAAACACTACTTCTGCAAAAGATTCTGATGATATTACAATCTCAGTAAAAGTAAAAAATACAGGTAAAATTGCAGGTAAAGAAGTTGTTCAATTGTATGTTCATGAACAAGAAACTGAAATCGCAAGACCAGAAAACGAATTGAAACATTTTGAAAAAGTAAGTTTACTTCCTGGCGAAGAAAAAACAGTTAGTTTCAAATTGACTTCTCGCGACTTTGCTTATTACAATGCAAAATCTCATGATTGGGTTATCAAATCAGGTAAATTCGATGTTCTAGTTGGAAGTTCTTCTCGCAACTTGCCTTTAAAACAAACAATAGATATTCAATCTACAAGACCTGCTAAAGTGGTTCTTACTCGTGAATCTTTATTTAAAGAATTCAAAAAAGCACCAAACAGCGAAGCTATCTACGCACAAATCGTACAAAGTTTTACTGGAGCTACTAAAAAAGCGGAAACTGAAGATGAGAAAAAAGCAGCGGCTTTCCTTGAAGCTATGTTAGCTGATATGCCAATAAACAAATTCTTGTTATTGTCAGGAGGAAAATTCACAGAAGAAAATCTGAATGCTATCTTAAAAGCAGTAAACCAGAATTAAAAAATTGTTGTTAAAAATTGTTGTTAAAAAAGTATTGAAACAAAATCAAAAAAAAAGAGGTTGCCTAAAACAAGACAACCTCTATTTTTGATTTCCTCTACATCGCCTTTAACTTTCCTAATTTATACATAACTACAAGTTCTTTAGGAAAACTGATTAGAGTCAATACTTTTTTATTTTTTTGCTAAATCACCATACTTACCATTAGCACAACAAAAAAATACTGCATCAAATATATTAATTTTGCATACATAAAAGTTCTACCTTTATAAAACATTTCTCTTTTTGTTTTATCCAAAGTTACTTTTGAGAACTTATTTGTTTTTCTTCTTACTATTCAAAAGAAAAATTGAATTTGCAAATTGCTTCCCTAAGTCAATAAATCCGTCATTATCATAATGATATCTATCTGAATACTTATACTTATTTGTAGTTCTTACAATTGCTACATTAGGTTCTACCAATGCAAATTTTTCTTGCCCGTATTGTACTAATTCACCAAAACGCCATACTTTTCCATCAGCATCATCCCCTGAATCGGATATTTTTCCAATCACAATAGGTAAATCAGCTTTCCTAAAAGCCGCTTTCATTAGTTCCATTAATCGTTTCAAATTTGCATAATATTGATTTGCAATTTGCTCTGTTTTATCAGAATCACTTTCTCCTTGCATCCAAATAATCCCAGTTGGAATCAAAACATCCTCCACTCCATCACCATTTATATCTTTTACTGACATTGCATTATTGACGGTTTTCAGAAAAAAATCATATTGATTCATTCCTTTCCCTCCTTTAAAATCAGGCTCCCAAGCACCAAACCCAGTAGTTCCTACACTATCAATTGAAGATCCGTTTCTGGCGTATTTTATAAAAGCGAGTTTTTGATTTGGATATAATTCTTGCAACTTTTTAGCCATTGATAACTCAACACCAAATCTGTCCGAAAGCTTATTTACTTTCCCATCAGACGAAAATCCAGTACCATGACCCGGCTCTAAAAAGTCCCATTTTCCTAATCCGCCTGTTTCATTATTATCTTCAACAGAATTTCCATGATAAATAAAAACATTCTTATTTTTTATATTTAAAGAATCTGGTAGGTTTTTTACAAATCCAAACCCTTCCATGTTTGATTGACCTCCCAAGTAAAACACTCTTATAGTATCTTTTTTTGGCTGTGCTAAAATAAAAAAGGGCATTATAAGAACTATTAAAATAGATTTCATAGTATAATTTTTTATATTAATTTTCTAATTCAAAAGCAGTTTTCAATCGAATATCAGCGGAAGACGAACCAATCATTACTTCAAATTCGCCTGGCTCTGAAACCCATTGTAATTTCGCATTATAAAAAGATAATTTTTCCTTATCAATTTTAAATTTAATCACCTTAGTTTCTCCAGCATTCAATTTTATCTTTTGAAAATCTTTCAACTCAATAATTGGTCGCACTACTGAGCCTACTTTATCTCTTAAGTACAATTGGACCACCTCTTCGCCAGCAACTTTTCCAGAATTAGTTATTGTCGCCGAAACTTCAATCACATCGGTTTTTTTTATTTTGCTTTTAGATAATTTCAAATCAGAATAATCAAAAGTGGTATAACTTAATCCATATCCAAAAGGAAATTTAGGGCTGTTTTTTAAGTCTGTATATGCCGAAACATAATTAGTTGCAGTATCGTTAGGAGCAGGTCTTCCTGTATTAAAATGATTGTAATAAATAGGGATTTGACCTTCTTCTCTGGGAAAAGACATTGGCAACTTGCCTGAAGGATTATAATCACCAAATAGCACATCAGCAATGGCATTTCCAGCTTCAGTACCCAACCACCAAGTATACAGAATTGCAGGTACAGTATCTGCAGTATAATTAAAAATCAATGGTCTTCCCGCATTAATTAAAACCACAATTGGTTTACCCGTAGCCTGAATCGCTTTTATCAATTCTTCTTGAACGCCGGGTAACCTAAGATTACTGCGGCTTTTTGCTTCGCCACTCATATCTCTTCTTTCACCAATACTCAAAATCACAACATCAGATTGATTGGCTACAGCTACAGCTTCGGCAAAACCATCTTTATTATCACCTTCGATTTCACAACCTTTGGCGTAAAGCAATTTCACAGCATTACCTACTTTATTTTGCACTCCATCCCATTGCGAAACAATATGTTTATCATAATCTACATCTGGCAATTCAACAGACCAAAACCCCATGTTTTGCTTGCGTTCTTTTACTAAAGGGCCTATAAAAGCTATTGTTTTTGTTTCTTTTGAAAGAGGCAAAAGGTTTTTCTCATTTTTCAACAGCACAATGCTTTTTGCCGCAATATCTCTTGCAGCTTTTCTGTGTTCTGTGTTATTCAACGCTGCTTGTTCGCGCTCTGGATTACAGTATTTATAAGGATCATCAAATAACCCTAATTCGAATTTTTTGCGTAAAATTCGCTTTACAGCATCATCAATCAAAGCAATAGAAACTTTTTTCTCTTTTACTAATTGTGCCAAATTATATCTATAAGCATTGCTTTCCATGTCCATATCGCTTCCGGCAGTAATAGCTTGCAATGCTGCTTCTTTATTATCTTTAGCAAAGCCGTGATTCACCATTTCGCCTATAGAACCCCAATCGGAAACGACAAAGCCTTTAAAATTCCATTTACCTTTTAGAATATCTCTTTGCAAATATTTATTTCCAGTGGCAGGAATTCCGTTTAAATCATTGAATGAGTTCATGAAAGTTGCCGCGCCGGCATCTAAAGCGGCTTTAAAAGGAGGCAAATAAGTCTCCCAAAGCATTCTTGCACTCATGTCCACAGAGTTATAATCTCTTCCACCAACAGCAGCACCATAAGCAGCAAAATGTTTCACACAGGCCATTACTGAATTTACATCTCCCAATTTTCCTTGAAATCCTTTAACTCTTGCGTAAGCAATTTTAGAACCCAAATAAGTGTCTTCACCAGCGCCTTCCATCACGCGGCCCCATCGTGGATCACGGGAAATATCAACCATGGGAGCAAATGTCCAATGAATTCCACTTGCTGAAGCTTCTGTTGCTGCAATTCTTGCAGAAAGTTCCATTGCTGCCAAATCCCAACTTGCGGCTTCCGCCAAAGGAAGTGGAAAAGTTGTTTTGTATCCATGAATAACATCCTGGCCAAACAACAACGGAATTTTTAATCGAGATTGCATGGCTAATTCTTGATACTGTCGTGTATGTTGCGTTCCTAAAATATTGAGCATCGAACCAATTAAACCTGATTTAATTTCAAATTGTTTGTTTGGATTAATTGTTATCGGCCCTGTAGCTGCATTATCTCCAGTATATTGGTTCAATTGACCAATTTTTTCTTTAAGAGTCATTTGCTTTAGCAATGCATCAACTTTTTGATCGATTGATTTCTGTTGGGAAAACCCAATAAAACAGGCAGATAAAAATATTGTAGCAACTATTTTTTTCATAAAATATATTTCAAAATAATTTTAAAACTTAATACACTAATGTTTGAATTCCATGAGCTGGAATTGTAACTACCGTTTTCTCTGAAGCTATCATCAAATTATAGGTAACACTTTTGTTGCTTTGATTCATCACTACAGTTACCATTTTCCCATCTTTGTTAAGAAAAGAAGTGCTTATCAAGCTACTTCTACTTACTGCTGTACTTACTCTTTTGGCATCAGGACGAATAAATTTTGAGAAATGTCCAATATAATAATAGCTAGGAGTATAAATTAATTCTCCTGAATTAGTATCCATATGAATTGGAGCAAAGCAAAAATTCCCAACATGATTTGGACCACCATTTTGATCTAAAAGAATATTCCAATCTGTCCAACCTACAGTACCGTTATTAAAATCATTAATCATTGAAGTTCCGTAACGTTCTCCATTTGCCCAGAATTGGTATTTTTTAGCGTCAAATCGTTCTACACAACCTTCTGTAAATAATAGATTTTTAGTCGGATAAGCTTCGTGAACTTTACGAACATTATCAAACATTGGCAT
Organism: uncultured Flavobacterium sp.; assembly: GCA_963512955.1. Taxonomy (GTDB): domain Bacteria; phylum Bacteroidota; class Bacteroidia; order Flavobacteriales; family Flavobacteriaceae; genus Flavobacterium. The sequence goes on from CAUPOP010000033.1 coordinate 7,922, forward strand.
TCCGCCAGCCCAAGTTTCATACCAATGGAATCCCATTCCCCAAGCGTACTTTGACGCTTCTGGATCTGAGAAAATGGTATTGGCTCTTTGATTCATTAAATCACGATTATGATCCCAAACTACAATTTTCTTATCTCCTAAACCTTCTCTTTTGATTGTTGGTCCAAGATAATTTTTCAAGAAATCTCGTTCTGCTTCTGCGCTATAAACACATGATTCCCAAGTTTGGGTTGCCATAGGTTCGTTTTGGATGGTAAGTCCCCAAATTGGGATTCCTTCTTTTTCGTATGCTTTGATAAATTTTGCATAATAATTCGCCCAAGCTTGATAGTATTGCGGCATTAAAGTACCGCCTTTTAACATACTTCCATTACTTTTCATAAAAGCTGGTGGACTCCAAGGAGAAACATAAAGTACTATTTTACCGCCAGCTGTTTTAATCGCTTCTTTAAGCAAAGGCAACCTATATTGTCTGTCATGATCAATTGTAAATGTAGATAAAGATGCGTCGCCTTCTTTGATGTACGTATAGCTTCCACTACTAAAATCAGAGCTATGAATGGTAGTTCTTAATAATGAATAGCCAATTCCTTTTTCTTTATCATAATAGGCATTCAAAAATTCTTGTTGCTTTTCTTTAGATAATTTAGCAAAAACCTCAGCACTTGCATCCGTGATCGCCCCTCCAATTCCCAATAAGGTTTGAAAAGTTTTAGTTGGTTCCACAAAAACAGAAATCTCTGTTTCCAAAGGTTGTTTAGAAGCCACAAAAACTAGCTTATCGGTTTGTGTTAGCCTTAATTTCGTGCTATCAGCTGTGGTATAAACCGTAACTGTTTTGTCTTTTGTAGAAAAAACTTTAGTGGGTATTTTACTTTTTTGCTGAGAAAATGCGATAAATGATACCGCTAGAAATGTAAATATTATTATTTTTTTCATGATATGTAGTATGTTATAATATGTGTTTTATTTACCAAATGTAAGTTCCGACAGAACCCGCTCCTAGCGAAGTTGCCACCCAAACACCATTCTGTTTAATATTAAAATTTTCGGTAGTATTTCCGTCGTTCTCTACAATTAATACTTTTTTACCAGCTGGCGTTTTAAAAGCCACATTATTCAAATTACCAATTATAGTACTAGCAATTCTTACCGAACCAGTTGGAACAAATTTAGAAGCATGAGAAATGATATAATACCCTACATTTCTAGAAAAACTATCACTTCCGTTAATTGTCAACGCGCCCTTACAAGTGTCACATCCTCCATCCGTATGCGGTCCAAAAGCTGCATTATTTGCCAGATTCCATTCCAAAGCAGTTTTACTCCAATTGCGCATTGAACCAATAACTACATTTTTTATATGCCATTTTAAGTCTCCATCAAAACTGCCTGAATTTGAAGTATACTGTTCTGTAAAATATACGCTTTTGTCTGGAAAAGCATTATGCACTGTTGACAATGCACTGATATCACCTTCATACAAATGAAAGGCTGAACCACTTATAAAAGGATAAGCAGCTGCATCACTTAATACCGTTATAGGATATTCGGGTTTGTTGCAATTGTGATCGTAAACAACAATTTTAACGGTACTATTTACGGCCTGAAAAGCAGGACCTAAATGATTTTTGATAAAATCAGCTTGTTGCAATGCAGTCATTAACATGCTGGGATTATTTCCAGGATGCAATGGCTCATTTTGTGGTGTAATTGCATCAATTGTAATTCCTTCTTCTTTCATTTTCTGAATATACTTCACAAAATACTGCGCATAAACACCATAATATTGAGGCTTTAAGCTTCCGCCAACAAAACCGGCATTGTCTTTCATCCAAACCGGCGGAGACCATGGAGTAGCCATTATTTTAATATTTGGGTTGATGGCTACAATTTCTTTCAACATTGGAATCAAATCATCCTTATCGGGAGCCAAACTAAAATTATCGAGATTCACATCCGTTTGCCCGCTTGGCAAATCATCATACGTGAATGGTGTTGCATTCAAATCAGAAGCACCAATACTAATTCTCAAATAACTTATGCTTATTGAATTTGCATTGTTGCCAAATAATTCTTGTAATAATTCTTGTCTTTTTTGAGAATTTAATTGATTGATAACTTCAGCACTTCCACCTGTTAAAGTATACCCAAAGCCATCAATACTTTGAAATGTTTGGGCATCATCTACTTCGATATTAGGATATACATTATGATCCGAACCAAATGCTAAAATGGAAGATTGTTTTTCAAGACGAACCGATTGATCTGCTTTTGTCAGCCAAAAACCAACTTGACTTGTAACGATTGGAGTTATAGGCTTCTGCTTTACAGGATCTGTAATTGGCGAGCATTGAGCCAAAATGATTGATAGCCCAGCCAGAAGAAAAGCCTTTATATTGTTATTTTTATTTTTCATGTTTTTATTTAAAATTTATTTCAACATAAACCGGCAAATGATCAGATGGATATCGTAGTTCTTTTGAATCACTCAAAACAGCATATTTTTTTACTTTAAAAAAGCTGTTTTTAGAAATAAAAATATAATCGATTAATTTATTTACAGGTTCATTATGATTGAAATTATTGAATGTTCCAGAGGGACCAAAAGGTTTTTCTTCGGATATTTCTCTGGTATCATCCATTACTTTTTTTAGCGATAGTATTCTTTCTTCATTAGGTTCAGAATTAAAATCTCCCATAAAAACTACGGGATATTTTTTTGAATTTAATTCTGTTATTTTAGAAAGAACAAGTTGTATTCCTTTGGTTCTTGCTTCTTCCCCCATGTGATCTAAATGCGTATTGAAAACCCAAAACATTTTTTTTGTTTTCAAATCTTTAAAAAGCGCATACGTACACACTCTATTAAAGGCAGCATCCCAACCTTTTGAAATTTCATTTGGCGTTTCAGAAAGCCAAAAAGTTTTTGTTTCTTTAATCTCAAATCGGTGTTTTTTGTAAAAAATATTTGAAGATTCACCTTTACCAATTCCTTCTCTTCCAATACCTACATTGTTATATTTAGAAAGAGCCGTTGCAATGTCAATTACCTGATTGGGTTTTGCTTCTTGAACTCCAAAAATATCTGGATCATAAAATTGAACTTGTGAAGCCCAAAAATCTTTACGATGCGTCCAATCATTTTCCCCATCGCTAGCAACATCAAGTCGAATATTGTAGGTCATTAATTTTAAAGTTTGACCATACGAAAACAAACCCATTAGGATAAAAACGATAGAAACAATTCTGTTTTTTGATTTTTTCATTCTTTAAAATTACAATTAATTTTCTTCATTAAAGCTTCTACCCAACTACAAATAGAAGCTCCTAATGAAGAACTAACTAAACAAACGCACTACTAACTAATTTAAAATCTATCCATTCAAAATATTGAAGAGATAATACGGTCTGAATTATATGCAAATACATATATAACATAAGTCATTCTAACTGATGCTGTATATGTATAAGTGACATTTCCATTTTATCTTTTTAGTTTCTTTGTTAAGAGTTTATAAAAGTTATAATTATAAAATTAAGCTCAGGACTTTTGAATAGTCCCGAGCTTATTTTAACTTCTTAAATTAAGATGCTTGCTTTAAATTAATATCCAGGATTTTGAGTTAATAGCGCATTAGCATCTAATTTATCTTGAGGAATAGGCCACAAAAGTCTATTTTGATTAATATTGGATGCAAAAGGTAGAACGTTTCCATTACCGTCTTTTTGTTGAGATAACAATTGAATCGCTTTCCCCATTCTTTTTAAATCAAACCAACGATCTCCTTCGAAAGCTAATTCCATTAATCGTTCTTCAAGAACTTTATCTATTGCATCAGATTGACTTGAAGCACTAATTGTTGCAATTTCTGCTCTAGTTCTAACTTGATTTACTAAAGACATGGCTCCTGAAACGTCACCAGTACTTGCCAAAGCCTCTGCTTTCAATAATAAAATATCCGCTAAACGAGCGATATAGTAATTTTGTTTACCGTTAGTATCTCTCATTTTATAAGCAAAAGGATAACCCGTTGAAGACCAATAAGCGTCAGCCCAACCTACATTTTCTCTGATTACACTAGATGCTAATCGTTGCGTATCGCCATTGTTCGCAAAAGCTTGAATTAAAGTATGAGAAGGGGCATTGAATTTTTTCCAATCTGTTCCTAAAAACATAAAAGTATCCCAAGCTCCAATTGGGCTGCCCCATCCATCACCATTTACTTCCCAAATTGATTCCGCATTTCCTTCGTGCGCACTATCAAAAAGATGATCAAAAGTTGGTAAAAGCGTATAACCACCACCTATAACAACATCGCAGTATTGATTTACTTTTGCCCAATCAGGATTTGGCATCGTAGCATATACTTTTGCAAGAAGCGCATTGGCCGCCATTTTATTTGCTTTAAATTTATTAGAAGCATCTGGCGCTTTGTCGATTGCAACTAAACAATCAGCAATAATTTGTGCATAAACTTCAGCGACTGGTTTTCTTGCTGGAAATAATGCATCGAATGCGGCATCAAAGTTAGCGCTCGAAATTGAAAAGATGGCTTCTTTTGCGATTGGACAATCACCCCATAGTTGAACTGCTTGAAAATGATTCAAAGCTCTAATTAATGAAGCTTCACCAATCATTTCGTTTTTTCGAGTTGTACTTAAATCTGTAGCTTGATCAACATAATTAATTACAATATTACAAGTGTTTATGTTATTGTAAATATCATTCCAATCGCCTTTCATCTGCGAATTAGTAGACAGCATTTCATAGGTTTCATATTGGAAAATTGCAGGATTATCTGCACCCATATATGCGTTATCAGATTGTCCGTCACCAATCAAGAAAAAATCCAATTGCCAATAACCAGAACCAAAAGTTCCATATACTGCGTTCATTCTAGATTCAGCAGCAGCAGCATCTTTTATTACAACATCACTATTAAGAGAAGTAGCTTCTTCCGTTATAGGTTCTGTATCTAAATAATCCGAACAGGATGTTAAAAACAACATCATCAATGCCGTGAATATTTTTAAATAATTTTTAACTAATTTCATAATTATATCGTATTTATATTTTAGTATTAAAAATTGGCTTTTACTCCAAAAATAAATGTTTTAACTTGAGGATATGTTCCTAAATCAATTCCTTGACCAATTCCTGTAGCATTATTAAAAGCTCCAACTTCTGGGTCAAAACCTTTATAATTAGTTATCGTGTATAGGTTTTGTCCAGTTACGTATACTTTTATTGAGTTCAATTTCAACTTTTCTAATTTAAATTGATATCCTAGTGTAACGGCTTTCAATCGGATGTAAGAACCATCTTCTACAAAACGGTCTGAAACGTGTAAAGCATTCGAGTCATTAGCTTTTGGAACATCTGTAATTTGACCTGAAGTAGTCCATCTGTTTAAAACTTCTGTAGATTGATTGTTATAATTATTCATCAACGTTAAATCCATTCTTGAAGCATTGAAAATATCTCCTCCTTGTGAACCCGTAATTAAAGCATCTAAACTAAATCCTTTGTAGCTAAAATCATTGCTGAAACCAAATGTGTATTTTGGATTAGGATTTCCTATGTTCGTTCTATCATCAGTAGTAACTTTGCCATCTCCATTAATATCTTTGTACAACAATGTACCTGTAGCAGGATCTACTTTATCTACTTTATAACCGTAGAAACTTCCTAAAGAGCTTCCCTCAGTTAATAGAATTACACTTTCTCCAACAGAAGTTAAATTTTGAAATGGTAATTTTTTAAGTAAACCGAGTTTAACCACTTTGTTCTCGTTAAAAGAAATATTAAAATTAGAATTCCATTTAAAGTCGCCTGTTAAATTTCTTGTGTTCAAACCTAATTCCAATCCTTTGTTTTCAATTTCTCCAGCATTATAATAATATGGCACTGTGAAACCTGGGAAATTAACTATCTGAAGTAAGTCCTTTGTGTTTTTTTTATAAACGTCAGCTACAAATTTTATTCTATTATCAAATATTCCGAAATCTACCCCTAAATTAATATCAGTCGTTGTTTCCCATTTCAAATCAGGGTTCCCTATTTGATCTAAGGTTGTAGCATTTGTCAAAGGATTAGTATAATTCAAATCAAAACTTGAATAGGCTGGCAATCCTGATAAATTACCTGTTTTACCCCAACCTCCTCTAAGTTTTAATTCACTAATCGTAGGTGAATCTTTCAAGAAATTTTCATTAGAAATAATCCAAGCTGCAGAAACCGCTGGAAAAAATCCCCATTTATGATTCGCAGCTAATTGAGATGCTCCACTTTCTCTAAATACACCATTCAAAATGTATTTATTTTTAAGAGTATAAGTTGCTCTTCCAAAATAAGATAGACTTCTTACCTCGTTTTCTCTATTTTCAAAAGATTGATTTTTGGCAGCATCAAAATCATAGTTGGTTTGATCAACAGAAAACCCATTTCCAGAATTTGCATCTTTAGTATACTTATTTTTCTGCATTGACACACCACCTAATACGCTTAATTCTGAATCATCAAATTTCAATGAATAGTTTAAAGTGTTTTCAAAATTGAAATTATTATTATTCACTACTGTATTACTTCCTCTCCCTTTGTCAGAATCAGGGTTGTTATCGCCATTTCGTCCCCAAACATTAGTATATGGATCTACAAACTGAACGTTATCTGATCGTGTCAAATCAAAAGATGCCATTGGCTTCCAAACTAAATTCTTCAAAATATTAACATCAAAACTGATACTGCTTAAATATCTATTTACAGCTGTTGTGTTTTTTCTTGACAATAATGAAACTGGATTTTCCCAGCCTGATTGATATGGATTTTCAGCATATTGGCCATCTTTATATCCATCTTTATAAGACCCATCAGTATTTGTTTCTCTAACATTTAATTGGGAACCCCAAATAGGCAAAAATGAAGGTGTTACTAAAGCACTCATAACTGCACCACCTTGTCCTACACTATTATTATCACTAATATAAGAACCATCAGATTGAATAACATTCAAACTTACATCTGTTTTCAACCAAGAATAAAGATTGGCGTTCATATTAATTTTTCCAGAAAATCTATTATATTTTGATGGATTTATTATACCCTCGGTTACTTGGTATCCTAATGCTCCATAAAATTTTATTTTATCTGTACCTCCTGCATATGAGAAATTATAATTTTGATCAATACCAGTTCTCAAAATTTTATCTTGCCAATTTGTATTTATTCCTGCATATTTAGGATCATTTGCAGTTGTTAAGTAACTTGGATTAATTTCATTTATTAATGTTTTATAATCTGTTAGATTTAAAACATCCACATTGCTTACTGCTTTTGACAATCCTAAATAAGAACTAAATTGAAAATCATTTTTATATGATTTCCCTTTTTTAGTAGTAATAATTACAACACCTGTTGAACCATTAACACCATAAATAGCAGTGGCAGTAGCATCTTTTAAAATTGATAAATCCACAATATCTTCTGTATTTAAACCAGATATATCTTTGGTCTGAATTCCATCAACAACATATAAAGGTGAGTTTTCAGAATTTATAGAACTAAGTCCTCTAATCCTTACATCAAAACTTGCTCCTGGTTTCCCTGAAGTTTGAACAACATTTACACCTGTAGCGTTACCTTGTATAGCTTGAGCAACAGATACAATAGGGCGATTTTCAAACACATCCGACTTAACGGTAGAAACTGCATTTGTTAAATTTTTCCTCTTCTGAGTTCCATACCCTACATTGACCACAACCTCTTGCAAGGATTGTGTTTCGGTATGAAGTCTAACATTAATATCAGTTCTTCCGTTAATAGACTCCTGAATCGAAGTATATCCTACATAACTAAATACTAAAGTACCGCTTGAAGCAGCCTTTATAACATAATTTCCATCGCTATCCGAAGATGTTGCTTTGGCAGTCCCTCTAATTGAAATGGTTACTCCAGGAATGGGTAATCCGCTCTCGTCTATTACTTTTCCTTTTATGGAAACATCTTGTGCTTGCCCATAAACTGAGAATAGAACAGATAAAAAACAAAAAATAAGTAATTTTGATAATTTCATTTTTCTAAAATTTTGGTTAACTATTTAGTAATTTGAAGCAATAGTATAATTATATTTTCATTTTTACGATTAAAAACTCACTACAAAAACACATCAAACTTTATTTTAAAGCACAACAAAAACCTATCAAATAATTTTTATTTTATTGATTTACAATGTTTTAAAAATTAAATTATGTTATAAACGAAAACGTTTTATAAAAAAACAAACACTACATTCCTAAAAAACAATTAATTTAGCTTCTGAAATAAATTTTCAATCAAAAAAAGCAAGAAATCAACCTACTTTCATTTGAAAAGAAACTGTTTTTCACTTATAAATCAGACCATTCTACTTTGAACTAAATTATGAGTCAAATAAAATTAAACACTCTCTTATTTCTATTATTTGTAACATCTCTTTTGGGTCAAGTCAAAAACATTGGACTTCCTGAAATCAGAAATTTCAAAAGAACCGATTACAAAGGAGGTACTCAAAACTGGAATATTGACCAAGATAAAAATGGAAATTTATATTTTGCCAACAACAATGGCTTATTCCAATTTGATGGATCAACATGGAGGAAATTTCCTTTACCAAACTCCCCTGATACGCGATGTTTAAAAATTGCTCCCTCAGGAAAAATTTTTATTGGTGGATATAGCGAATTTGGATACTATAAAACAAATTCAAAAGGCAAACTAGAATATGTTTCGCTATCAAAACTGGTAAACAAGAAAAAGATAATTGATTTCATATGGAAAATACACCTGTTTAAAAACGAAGTTGTTTTTCAATCATTTGCTAGAATTTACATCTACAAAAACAACAAACTAAAGATCGTTGAGGCTCCTAATCGATTCCAATTTTCTTTTCAGGTAAAAAACCGTCTTTATCTTCAGGATATTTCTGCTGGAATTGTAGAATATAAAAATGGCAAACTATATCCATTAAAAGGCACCGAAATATTTAACAATACTGAAATTTGGGGAATGTTTCCTTTACCTGAAAACAAGCTACTTATAGCTACATTAAACAAAGGGCTTTTTGTTTACACTAATGAAAAGGCAATCCCTTGGGATACTGAAGCAAATACTTTTATCAAAAAGAACAGTTCATTAGGAGGTGTAACCATCAAAAACAAATTCATCGTATTAAATTCTGTACTGAATGGAATCATTATTTGTGACAACAATGGAAAAATAATTCAACATATTAATCATAAAAAAGGCCTGCAGAACAATACAGTCCTAACCTCTTTCTTAGACAACAAAAACAATCTATGGTTAGGGCTTGATAACGGAATTGCTTTTATAAATGAAAATTCGCCTTTTACTTACTTTGGTTTTAGTTATGATTTAAGTACCGTTTACGCTTCAGTTATACATAAAGAGAATTTATATGTAGCCACTAATCAGGGTGTTTTTTATCATACTTGGAAAACTCCTTTTAGAGAAGATAATTTTTCTTTAGTCGAAGGAACTACAGGACAAGCATGGAATATACAGGTAATTGACGGCCAATTAATTTGCGGAAATAATAACGGAGCTTTAATAATTGAAGGCAATCGTTCGGTTAAAACACTAGACACGAGAGGCTACTTTGGATTCAAAAAAATACCAAACCACCCCAATCACATCATTGGTTCTAATTATAATGGTTTTGCCATTTTTGAAAAATCAGCAAATGGTTTAAAATTTCTAAATCAAATAAGTGGTTTCGATAAACCATCGAGCTCTTTTGAGATTGACAATTCATATTTATGGTTAAAAAAAGATGATTTGATTTATCAAATGAGTATTTCAGATGATTTAAAAAAATTCCAAACAATCAAAACATACCCTAACCTATCCGATTCAATCAAAGGTATCGGTAGCATTCAAACTTTAAACAATATTGTTTATTTTCAATCGCAAAACCATTTCTATAGATACTCTCAAGAACAGGATTTGTTTTTTGAAGACAAAAAAATGACTGAATTATTTAAAAATATCCCGAAAGTATTTGCTTTGTCGCAAGATTCTACAGGAAATATATGGTATATCTTCAAGGAATCATTAGGAGTCTTATTAAAAACTAGCAATGGAAAATATAAAAATAGCATTGCTCCCTTTTCAAGCTTAACTGGTAATTTAGTCAATAATTACATGTCTGTTAATATTATCGATCCAAAGAACATTTTTATTGGATTAACCGATGGATTAGCTCATTATGACTCTCAGCTTTCGAATAATTCCGCTACAAAGCCCGTTGCATTTATTCGAAGTTTTTCATATCCAGGAGAAACATTAATGTTTGGCAATAGCCAAAATACACTTGAAATACCAAAAATTCTATACAAATCAAACCGAGTAAAGTTCACTTTTTCTTCTCCAAGTTATGAAAACCTAGACAATATTGAATATTCATATCAATTAGAAGGATTTGATGACAAGTGGAGTAACTGGTCTCCAATCTCAATTAAAGAATATACTAACTTAAGGGAAGGTGATTACAAAATGAATTTAAAAGCAAGAAACAGCTACGGAATTCAATCTGAAATCAGGCAAATCCCATTTACAATTTCACCTCCTTGGTACAGACATTTTATTGCTTATTTTTTCTATATCATATTAATTATTGCCACAACTCACTTTATTAGAAATAGAATAAAAACCAAAATAAGAAAAAATAAGTATTACGAAACCATAGAACAAAGAAGGCTCTATCTTGAAAAAGAATCAAAAATCAGACAAGAGCAATATGATTTAGAAAAAGAAATAGAACGATTAAAAAATGACAAACTTCAAATAAAAATCTTATCAAAAGACAAAGAACTAGTTAACAATACTTTACAAGTCGTTAAGAAAAATAAAATCTTAAATGGAATTATCCATAAACTAAAAGACATCAATGTAGATTCATTAGACGAATCAACAAAATTTCAATTTAACAAATTAAACAGAAGCATTGTTAAAGAGGTTAATACAGACAAAAGTTGGAAAGATTTAGAGAAACACATTAAGAATGTTCACTTTGAATTTTTAAAACGATTGAAAGAAAAACACCCTACAATTTCTCCCCGCGAATTAGATTTGTCGACTTACTTATTAATGAATATGTCGACAAAAGAAATTGCTGAAATTATGAATATATCTGGCGGAGGAGTTGAGTTAGCGCGCTACCGACTCCGAAAAAAATTAGGCCTTAACAAGAAAGAAAACCTAATTGGCTTCTTGATGAGTATATAAAACAAAAAAAGCATGAATAAAATTCATGCTTTTTTTAAAATAACAATTTAGTATTTTTAAAGAAATTCTAAGGTTCTTTCTAATGCCATTCCCCTAGAGCCTTTTATCAAAATAATACTATTATCCATTTTATTTTCTTTGAGATAATTAGAAAAATCGTCAAAGGTTTTATAAAAAAAGAAGTTGTTTTTGTCCATTTTATTTGCAAAAAAAGCTGTCCCAATAAAGTAACAAATTGTTTCTTCTTTTAATAAAGAAGAGATTAATGTTTTATGCTCAAAATCACTCTCTTTACCTAACTCAAACATATCTCCCAGAATCATAACTTTATTCGGATTTTCAAGTTGAATAAAGTTTGCTATTGCAACCGCCATACTACTTGGGTTTGCATTATAAGCATCTAAAATAATCTCGTTTGTTCCTCTAGTCAAAAGCTGGGATCTATTATTTTCAGGTATATAGCTCTCTAAAGCATCTTTAATATCTAAATCGGCTACATTAAAATATTTACCAATTGTAAGTGCTGCGTTTATATTATTTGAGTTATATAAGCCAATTAAATGTGTCGAAATATTTAGATTATTATATTGGATACTCACAAAAGGATTTGCTTTAACTGCAGTAATATTTACGTCTGCATCAACTTTGTTTATACCAAATGTAAACGATTTTAACGTCTTCGATTTTTCAACTTGGATTGGATCTTCTAAATTTATAAAAGCTAAGTTGTCATTTTCCGAAAGGTAATTATACATTTCACTTTTCCCTTCAATAACTCCTTCAACACCTCCAAAACCTTCTAAATGAGCTTTACCAAAATTAGTTATGTATCCAAAATCAGGTTTAGCTAATTCACATAAAAATTCGATTTCTTTTTTATGATTGGCACCCATTTCAACAATCCCGATTTCGGTATCAGAACCAAACGAAAGTAAGGTTAATGGAACTCCAATATGGTTGTTCAGATTCCCTTTCGTTGCTTTTGTTTTATATTTTTTGGAGATTACAACATTTATTAACTCTTTAGTAGTTGTTTTTCCATTACTACCCGTCAATGCAATTATGGGTATTTTCAAATACGCTCTATGGTATTTAGCCAACTCTTGTAAGGCAATTAAACTATTCTCTACAAGTATAGTTCTTTGATCAATATAATACTCACCATTGTCGATTATAACATAAGAAGCGCCTTTTTGTAGTGCTTCATTAGCAAAAGTATTTGCGTCAAAATTTTCTCCTTTTATGGCAACAAATAATGATTCTGATTCTATTTTTCGAGTATCAATAGAAATTGATTTACATTTTAGAAATAAACTATGAATGTGTGAAATATCCATAAGAAACGGTTTGAAAAAATAAAAGCCCTAACTAATGAAAGGGCTTCTATATAAGTTATATAAAAAATTTAATTTCTTGCTGACTTTCTTTTGTCAGATTTAGCTCCTAATCTAGACATTGCACATCTAAATCCAATATAATCAGTTGCCATATCTTGCGGAAAGTATCTTCTTTGCGCTGGATCCAACCAATACGCTCTATCTCTCCAAGATCCACCTTTGTAAACTCTTACATCGTCATTAATCAAAGTGGTTCTTTTATTTGACTTATCGTATTTTCTAACCATTCTACCTAAACTATCAGTTGTTACGTTATGTTTAGGAGAATTATACATGATTTTTTCTTGTTTTTGTTTCTCTGTTTCAGATTCAGAAGATCCAAAATCAAAATATCTTGTAGATTGTTTATCACCATCTCTGTAGTTGATGTTATTACTCTTATCAAAATTTTGTCTTAAATAAGTTTCTTGTTCATCAACAGGAACTTTAGCAATTTGACCTGGAAAGTTTCTAGCAACAATTTTACCATTACTTAAAGTATCATATTTCATGTTATCTTTAGTAACGATTTCAATTTTACCATCCTCACCAATTTTATTTTTAGTGTATAAATTTCCTCTGAAATAATTGAAATCATTAGCTTCATTATCAATGATAGGTCTGTAAACATCCGCAACCCATTCCGCTACGTTACCAGCCATATCGTATAATCCAAAATCATTTGCTGGATATTTTTTCACAGCATTAGTGATATCTGCACCGTCATCAGACCATCCAGCTATTCCACCATAATCACCATTTCCTTGTTTGAAATTAGCCAATTGATCTCCTCTGTTTTGTCTTTTACCAGAACGAGTATAACTACCAGACCAAGGATATTTTTTCTGTCCTTTATAGATGTTATATTCTCTTTGACCAACGTCTGCTGCAGCTGCATATTCCCATTCTGCTTCAGTAGGCAATCTATATTCAGGTAAGATAATTCCAGAAGAACGTTGTGCATAAATATTTTTTTGCTCAATCACTTTTCCATCTTTACCTGCTTTAGGAGCTTTTTTACCTCCTTTTTTACCTTTAAGAACAATTTCTTCATTTCCACCATAAGCTAAAGTTGGCGAATTCAAATAGGTCTCAGTATCAAAGTTACTTTCCGCTGTAACCTCAAGTGTTTTTGCATTCTTTTTAAGGTAACCGTTTTTCTCTAAAAGCGCTTCATTAACACGTTGTGTTCTCCAATTGCTAAATTCAACTGCTTGAATCCAATTAACACCTACAACAGGATAATCAGCATAAGACGGATGTCTTAAGTAATTATTTGTCATAGTTTCATTGTATCCTAATCTGTTTCTCCAAACTAAAGTATCTGGCGAAGCTCCTTCATAAATTTTCTTGTAATTATCATCTGTAGGTGGATATACTTTTTTCAACCAATCTAAGTATTCAAGATACATAAAATTAGTAACTTCAGTTTCATCCATATAAAAAGACTGAACGTGTTGTTGCGTTGGAGTATTATTCCAATCATGCATAACATCATCTTGAACTTTACCCATAGTAAAAGTCCCTCCCTCTACAAAGACTAAACCTGGGCCAGCTTCTTGCTTTTTATTTGCTCCAGCTTTCTTGCTATCTACATTCCATCCAGTTGCTCTTGAGGCATTTTTCGAACTGGATTTTTTGCTACAACTTGCTAAACCTACAATCAACATCATTGATAACATCAATCGTAAGGTCATAATCTTGTTTACTTTCATACTTTTTTGGTAGGTGAAATTGGTGCCGCAATATAATAATTAACAATTAACCGTAGCGACATTTTTTTTAATAAATTTTCATTCCTTGGTTTAACCCATATTATATAACACAAACGCAAATTTATAATATTTATTATTTACTATTACACTAAATAATTTATTTTTACCCTACTATACTAATTTGACTTCAATAGCGTTTAAAAAAATAATGAGAAAAACACTGCTGGTTTATTTAATCTTATTACCTTTTGTTTCTTTTGCGCAAATTAATGGCAGCATCACTATTGAATGGCTTGAAAAAAAAGAAATTTCTTTTGGCAATTACTCCTTAAACATCCCTCAGTTTTCAGGGAATAGTTATTACTTTGATTCTGCTACAAAATCTCTTTTTTATACTCTTGAAATAAAAGAATCAAAATCAGTTAACGAGAATAACATTCAAATTAGTAACATCGTTTATGAACCAATTCAAGCATCAGAACTAGGCGATTTAAACATCACAAACATTTCCAAAACCCCAAATCCGTTATTGCGAACAACCATCTCAAGGAATATCCAACAATCCTTCCTAACTGTTTCTCCAATAATCAAAACTGATTTTGGATACCAACGAATAAAATCCTTTTCTTATACTATAAAAGAAAATACTGCTAGGACTTCTGAATCCAACAGAAACAAAAGCAGCGTATCAAATTCTGTTTTGGCGAGTGGTGAATGGTATCGTTTTTATATTGAAAAGTCAGGTGTTTATAAAATATCGAGAGATTTTTTACAACAATTAGGTATTAATCCAACTAACATTGACCCTCGAAAAATAAAAATTTTCGGAAACGGAGGTCGAATGTTACCATTGACGAACAACAATTTCTACCCTTCTGATTTAGTAGAAAATGCTATCGAAATAGCAGGAGAAAGTGACGGCGTATTCAACAACGAAGACTTTATTCTTTTCTACGGAGAAGGCGTTGACACATGGAATGACGAAAGTAAAACCTTCAACAACTTATACGACACCAAATCCTATTATTATATAATCATTCAAAGCGAAGACGGGAAAAGAATTCCAGAAGCTACTCAACCTTCTGGAAATGCTTCTTTAAATCTAACCTCTTTTGATGCTTACCAATATCATGAATTAGATCTTGAAAACATAGCACATTTGGGCCGTCAATGGTTTGGAGAAGCATTCGATATAAATCAAGAGCAAGAATTTGAGTTTAATTTTCCAAATTTAGACCCAACAACACCTGTTAAATTAAGCCTAACAACAGCATCAGCAGCATATACGCCTACCGCATTTAAAATAAGTGCCAATGGACAGCAAGTAGGAACAATTCCATTTCAAGCAATGAATCCAAATTCAGATGTTGCCTTTCTTTTAGGCGCATTGCCCAACAACATTTCATTTACAGGAACCGAAAACATTAAAATAAAACTAAGCTATAACAACAATGGAGTTCCTGGCTCAAAAGGTTATCTTGACTATATCAAACTCCTTGCAAAAAGCAAACTTCAGGGTTATGGCAAACAATTTCATTTTCAATATGATTTATCTAGTTCAAGCTCAGGAATTGTAGATTATAAAATAGCCAACGCATCCGGAATTTCTGAAATATGGGATGTGACAGATATTTATAATGCCACAAAAATTAAAAATGCAGATCAAAATTCATTTTCTTTCAAAGCAAATCTCGGCGAAGCACGAAAATACATTGCCATTGACAAATCAGATTATTACACGCCATTAAAAGAAAGTAAGACTAAAATCAGCAATCAAAATTTAAAAGGCACACTTTTTAAAAATGGACAAGGAGAATTTCAAGATATCGATTATGTTATCATTTCGCCAGCTATACTTACAAATCAAGCCGAGAAATTAGCAAATTTTCATCGAACTCATTCTAATTTGAATGTAAAAGTCATTAGTCTTGAATCCATTTATCAAGAATTTGCTTCTGGAAAACAAGATATTGCCGCCATCCGAAACTGCGTCAAATACATTTATGACAATGCATCATCGCAAGAAAAAAGAATTAAATATGTCAATCTCTTTGGTGACAGTTCTTATGATTTCAAAAACCGAATTCCCAACAACACTAACATAGTTCCTATATACCATTCTTTGATAAGCAACACATCTGGCGAAGCATCTTTTGCTTCAGATGATTTTTTTGGGCTAATGGATGACAATGAAGGAAACATTAATTCGTTTTTTGGAGGAATCGACATTGCTGTTGGACGAATGCTTGTGAACAACAACCTTCAAGCTGATGAAATGGTCAATAAAGTAATTGAATATAATGATTCTAAATCTTATGGAAGTTGGAGAAACAACATTACATTAATTAGCGATGATTCTGATATCAGCTCTGATGCCTCTTTGCAAAGCAGACAAAATAATCTCGCTGACGTGATTGCCACCGAAAAACCTTTTTTGAACACCAACAAAATAATCCTAGACTCATATATCCAAGAAGCTTCTACAGGCGGATTTAGATATCCTAAAGCTAGAACCGATTTTTTTAATGCTTTCGAAAAAGGAGCCTTAATTTTTAATTATTTGGGACACGGTGGCGAAGACGGATTATCTGCAGAACGTATTTGGGAAAAATCTGACGGACAAAACTTAACCAACCAATACAAATATCCTTTATTTATAACAATCACCTGTGAATTCTCTCGTTTTGATAATCCATCCAGACCAACTGCGGGTGAATACACGTATTGGAATCCGAAAGGTGGCGCTATTGCAATGATTACAACCATTCGTTCCATTAATCAACTTAGTGCTGAAAATTTCAATGATTTGCTTGCAAAAAATTTATTGTCTTATGGAGCAAATCAATACACATCGATTGCCGAAGCGTTACGTATTTCTAAAAATAGTAATCCAAACAGTTCTACTAATGTAATTTTTTACATTGGAGATCCCGCATTGATGTTAGCTATACCAAAACCAAAAGTAATACTGACAAAAGTAAATGACATTCCAGTTTCACAACCCATAGATGATTTCAAATCACTTTCAAAAATCAAATTATCTGGAGAAGTAACTGATGAAAACAACAATTTATTATCGAATTATACGGGCGAAATAGCCACAACAGTTTTTGATAAAACGGTTTCAAGAACAACCTTAAATAACGACGGACATAGCCCTGCAATTCCGTTTACGGTTTTAGGAGAAACTATTTTCAGAGGAAATGCCTCTGTCACAAATGGACGATTTGAATTTAGTTTTGTAGTTCCCAGAGATATCCGAATTCCTTTAGCAAACGGACGAATTAGCTTTTATGCTAAAAATAACCAACAATTAGAAAATCAAACTGGCTATAATAACTCGATAAAAATAGGTGGAATAAATGAAAATGCTATAGTGGACAATATAAGTCCAAGAGTTAAGTTATATATGAATAATGAAAATTTTGTTTCTGGAGGAACAACGAATGCATCTCCTTATTTATTGGCTATTCTTGAAGATGAAAATGGCATCAATACTGCTAGTGGAATTGGGCATGATATTATAGCGATTTTAGACGGAGATAGTAATAACACATATGTATTAAATGATTATTATCAAACTAAACTAGATGATTACACTAACGGAACACTTCGCTTTCCATTACGAAATTTAGCTGCTGGTTTACACACATTATCATTCAAAGCTTGGGATGTTTACAACAATCCCATAACTGTAGAAATACAATTTGTTGTTGTAGGGGATGACACATTAACATTGACACATGTTCTAAATTACCCTAATCCATTTGTCAATTACACTGAGTTTTGGTTTAATCACAACAGACCTTTTGAACCTTTAGAAGTTCAAGTACAAGTTATGACCATAACAGGAAAGGTCGTTTGGACAAAAAATCAAACGATTACAACGGAAGGTTTTCTATCAAAAGAAATCACTTGGGATGGCAAGGATGATTTTGGTGACAAAATTGGAAAAGGAGTTTACATTTACAAACTTACTGTCAAATCAAGCCTGACGAATACAAAAAGTGAAAAGTTTGAAAAGCTTGTAATCCTTTAATATTATAGTATATTTGTTAACGAAATACAATTATTTAAAATGAAAAAAATACTGTTTTTTATTGCGTGCCTTTTCATTATCTCATCAACAAAAGCGCAAGATAGAGCCATAACTACAGGAGTTCCTTTTTTATTAGTGGCAGCAGATGCTAGAGCAGCAGGTATGGCAGATATAGGCATTGCAACTTCCCCAGATGCTTTTTCACAACAATGGAACCCAGCAAAATATGCTTTTGCAACTGATAAGCAAGGATTATCCATTAGCTATACGCCTTACCTAACAGACTTAGTTAACGATATTTCATTAGGACAACTTACTTATTACAATAAAATAAATGAAAAAAGTGCTTTTGCAGGGAGTATACGTTATTTTAGTTTAGGACAAATTGAACTTAGAGATAATGCTTTAGACCCAGCACGAATAGTCAAACCTTCAGAATTTGCTATCGACATGTCTTACTCCTTAAAATTAAGCCCATTATTCTCAATGTCTGTAGGAGGAAGATTTATTAATTCTAATTTAAGTATAACTACTGAAGGACAAAGCAATTCATCAGCATCATCATTTGCTGTTGACTTATCTGGTTTTTACCAATCCGAAGAAATAGCCTATAATGATTTTAATGGAAGATGGCGATGGGGATTTAATTTCCAAAATCTTGGTCCAAAAATAAATTACGACCTGACACAATCAAACAATGGCTCAAATTTTCTGCCTTCAAATTTAAAAATCGGATCTGGATTTGATTTTATTTTTGACGATTATAATAAAATTGCTGTAAATGTCGAATTCAACAAATTATTAGTTCCTACACCGCAAATTCCAGTTCCTGTAGATTTAAATAATGACGGTGACACTAGCGATGCATTAGAAAATGGAATCTCACAAAATAATGCAGCTTACAATAGTATAGGATGGGCACCTGGGATATTCAAGTCTTTTAGCGATGCCCCGAATGGTTTTAGCGAAGAAATAAAAGAAGTTACCTATGCCATTGGAGCAGAATACTTATATCAGGATTCATTTGCAATGCGTATGGGCTATTTTCATGAAAGTCCAGAAAAAGGAGCAAGACAATTTTTCTCTCTTGGAGCAGGATTCAAATACACCACTATTAAAGTAGATGTTTCTTATTTATTTTCGGCGTCCAAAGTAAGAAACCCGCTAGAAAACACACTTCGATTTTCGCTTACCTTTAATTTTGGCGACAAATACGATGAATATTAGCACTCCCTAATTTAAAAATTTAAATCCAAATTTCAATCCCCAAGCTTCGGGATTCGAAATTTGGATTTTTTTTCCATAAAAAATATGAAAGAAATATCAATAACAACCCAATTCTCTGTATTCGACTTATTATCAGACTTACCGTCAGAAATACAAGATTTAATGGAGCAAGCCGTAATAGTTAGAAAAAAAGCCTATGCTCCTTATTCAAAATTCAAAGTAGGAACCGCCATTTTATTAGATAACGGGCAAATTATACTGGGATCAAACCAGGAAAACGCAGCATTTCCATCTGGCCTTTGCGCAGAACGTGTCGCAATATTTCAAGCAGGAGCTATTTATCCAAATGCAAAAATCTTAAAAATGGCAATTACTGCTGCTTCTGAAAACAATAAAACCAGCGCTCCAATTCCTCCTTGCGGTTCTTGCAGGCAATCTATAGCTGAATATGAAATTAAACAAAACACCCCTATAGAAATCTATTTTATGGGAGAAATAGGTGCTATTTACAAATCTGCATCCCTAAAAAACCTACTTCCTTTTATGTTTGACAAAAACTTCTTGTAAAAGTTCTAAAAATTAGCTTATAAATTTTAGTTCTTACTTGGAATGTCTTATTTTTGCATTTCGCAAATTTGTGGGAGGAAACTATTTTGCGTTATAGGTACCAATTGATAACACAATAACACTTTAGCAAAAGAATTATTCAGATGAAAGAAGTTACAAAAGAGGTTTATTTAAAGTGGTATGAAGATATGCTACTTTGGAGAAAGTTTGAAGACAAACTTGCAGCATTATACATACAACAAAAAGTTAGAGGATTTCTACACTTATACAATGGTCAAGAAGCCGTATTAGCAGGTGCATTGCATGCTATGGACTTGACAAAAGACAAAATGATTACTGCTTATAGAAATCACGTTCAACCTATTGGTATGGGAGTTGATCCAAGACGTGTTATGGCAGAACTTTTAGGAAAAGCAACAGGAACATCTAAAGGAATGGGTGGTTCTATGCATATTTTTTCTAAAGAACACCGTTTTTATGGCGGACACGGTATTGTAGGTGGACAAATTCCTGTAGGAGCTGGATTAGCTTTTGCAGATAAGTATTTTGAAACTGGTGGTGTTACTATGACTTATTTTGGTGATGGAGCAGCACGTCAAGGTTCTTTACACGAAGCTTTCAATATGGCTATGTTATGGAAACTTCCTGTAGTTTTTATTGTTGAAAACAACGGTTATGCAATGGGAACTTCTGTAGAAAGAACTGCAAACCATACTGATATTTGGAAACTAGGTCTAGGATATGAAATGCCTTGCGGACCAGTTGACGGAATGAATCCTGTAAAAGTTGCCGAAGCAATGACGGAAGCTATTGAAAGAGCACGTCGTGGAGATGGACCAACTTTTCTTGAAATGAAAACCTATCGTTACAGAGGACACTCTATGTCTGATGCTCAACTATACCGTTCAAAAGAGGAAGTTGAGGAATACAAAAAAATAGATCCAATTACACAAGTTTTAGATGTAATTAAAGATCAAAAATACGCTACAGAAGAAGAAATTGAAGCTATAGAGCAAAGAGTAAAAGATTTAGTAGAAGAATGTGTAAAATTCGCTGAAGAATCTCCTTACCCAGACGTACAACAATTATACGACGTAGTATACGCACAAGAAAACTATCCATTTTTACCTCATAAACTATAATCAATTATGGCGACAATAATAACAATGCCTCGTTTGAGCGATACAATGACTGAAGGAACGGTAGCGACTTGGCTAAAAAAAGTAGGGGACAAAATCAGCGAAGGTGATATCCTTGCAGAGATTGAAACAGACAAAGCAACAATGGAATTTGAGTCCTTCAACGAAGGAACCCTTTTATACATAGGCATACCTGAAGGAGAAACTGCACCAGTTGACTCATTATTAGCAATTATTGGTACAGAAGGTGAAGACATATCCGCTTTAATAGCTGGAGGTTCTGCCCCTGCTGCTGCTGAAGCTCCAGCAAAAACAGAATCTAAAAAAGAAGAAGCTCCTGCTCCAACTACTGTAGCAGCATCATTACCAAAAGGAGTTGTTGTAGTAACAATGCCTCGTTTGAGTGATACTATGACAGAAGGAACCGTAGCGACTTGGTTGAAAAAAGTAGGTGATTCAGTTGCCGAAGGTGACATTCTTGCTGAAATCGAAACAGATAAAGCAACAATGGAATTTGAGTCTTTCAACGAAGGAACTTTATTATATATTGGAATTCAAGAAGGAAGTACTGCACCAGTTGATAGTCTTTTAGCTATAATTGGACCTGCAGGAACAGATATTAGTGGTATTGCAGAAAATTATACAGCAGGTGGAACTCCACAAGCTGCTGCTCCTGTTGAAGAAGCAAAAGCAGTAACTGCTACTACGGCTGCTCCAATTGTTCAAGAAGCATCAACTGATGGCCAACGCATTTTGGCATCGCCATTAGCTAAGAAAATTGCTAGTGACAAAGGAATTCAATTAAATCAAGTGAAAGGTTCTGGTGAAAACGGACGTATCGTGAAAAGTGATATTGAAAACTTTACACCACAAGCTGCTGCGCAAAACGTAGCTGCTGCACCTGCAAAAACTGAAACTGTAGCCGCTCCAAAACCTTACGTTCCTGCTGGTGAAGTCTTCACAGAGGAAATCAAAAATTCGCAAATGCGTAAAATCATTGCGAAACGTTTGGCTGAATCTTTATTCACAGCACCTCATTACAACTTAGTAATTGAAGTAACAATGGACGAAGCAATGAAATCAAGAGCTATTATTAATAGTGTTCCTGATACTAAAGTTTCATTCAATGATATGGTTATTAAAGCGTGTGCAATTGCATTAAAAAAACACCCAAAGATAAACTCTCAATGGAGAGAAGATGCTATCATCATCAACCACCATGTTAATATTGGTGTGGCAGTAGCTGTTGAAGATGGGCTAGTTGTTCCTGTATTACCATTTACAGATGGCATGAGTTTATCTCAAATTGGCGGTAGCGTTAGAGATCTTGCTGGAAGAGCTAAAAACAAGAAGTTATTACCATCAGAAATGGAAGGAAGTACTTTTACTATCTCTAACCTTGGAATGTTTGGTATTACTGAATTTAACTCTATCATCAACCAACCTAACTCTGCTATCCTTTCAGTAGGTGCTATTGTTGAAAAACCAGTAGTGAAAAATGGCCAAATCGTTGTAGGAAATACAATGATGTTGTCTTTAGCTTGTGACCACAGAACTATTGATGGTGCAACTGGAGCGCAATTTTTACAAACATTAAAACAATATATTGAAAACCCAGTTACTATGCTGGCTTAATCAATAGTTTTATACATACTAAAAAGTCCCGTTTTGAATAAAACGGGACTTTTTTTTATTTCTTGTTTTTTTCCTCTATCCATTTCGACATATATTTTGTGCTTTTCAGAGTATGATGCTGCAACAATTCCCCCATAAAATTAGCCGATCGATGTTCTTTCAAATTAGACAATAAAAATTCTAGTTGTTTAGCAAAATTTGCTTCGTGACTTTTTTTAGAATAACGTTTATTAATTATCTTTATTCCGTTTTTTTGGGCTTTTAGCCAAATTATTTTGTTTTGATACAATTGTATTGCTGATTCAGCAAAATCTAAAGCATCATCATTTACAAAGCCATTCCAAGCTAAATCACCTGACATTGCCTCCGCACCAATTGAGGTCGTCACACTTGGAGTACCACATTGCATTGCTTCAACTAATTTTCCTTTTAAACCCGCTCCAAATCGCAACGGAGCTAGAACCACTTTCGCCTTTAAAACGACTTCTGAAGCGCTTAAAGCTCGTCCTTTTATAAAAAAACCTTCTTTTGGATTATGCAATTGCAACACTTTTTGAGACGGATATGCTCCGTATATATACAAATTAGCATTTGGTAATTTTTCTCTAACCAAAGGCCATATCGTTTCTTTTAAATACTGAACCGCATTCCAATTGGGCTCATGAAGAAAATTTCCAATGAAAACAAAATCTTCTCTTTCTTCAAATGAAGGCAATTCTTCTAAAACACTTTCTGGAATCGATTCTAATAAAAAAGGCAAATAAAACAATAAAGTGGAATCAATTTTAAAAACAGATTCAAGCAATTCCATCTCATATTCAGAAATCATCAACGCTAAATCACAACGCAAAATACTTGCTATTTCTCTTTTGGCAACCTCTTCAGAAAGCAAATCAGCAGGAACAAAATTTCGATGTTCTTTGAATGCTTTTTGGCGCGCTAATCGTAAACAATGTAAATCTTCTGTATCAATAATTCGTAAAGCATTTGGACAATTTTCAGCTACTCGCCATCCAAATTGTTCTTCAATCATAAATCGGTCAAACAAAACCACATCTGGATTTAAGTCTTTTATAAACAAATCAAAACTAGTGCAATTCAATGCAATTGATTTTTTATCAACATTATAATCTTTTAAATCAACCATAAAATCACTATCCAAAGCAGGGCTTGAAAATGTAATTTGGTATCCTTGATTATTAAAAAAAGATATTAATTGCATCATTCTTCCTCCAGCTGCTGAGGAGTTGGGCTCTGGCCAAACAAAACCAATGATAAGAAGTTTTCTAATTTGATTCATAAAATTATTATTTCAATTGCAAAATAATGGTATTTTAATGGCAAATGTACCATTGAAGCAAAAAATAGATTAGAAAACACTAATTTTGTAATTCTATAAATTGCAAAATTATGTTAGGATTAAAATTAGCTACTGACCCTCGCTGGGTAAACATCGTCGAATCGAATATAGAGGAGATTTTGACTGACCATGCTTGGTGCGAACAAAAAGCAGCATCAAATGCTATTAGTTTGGTTACCTACAACTCAGAATTAGAAGAATTAGTAACTGAAATGCTAATTATTGCAAAAGAAGAACTTGATCATTTACAACTCGTTCATGAATTAATAAAAAAGAAAGGACTCACCTTAGGACGTGAACGAAAAGACCATTACGTAAATGAACTTTTTAAATTCATGAAAAAAGATGGCAGTAGAAAAGATGCACTTTGCGACCGATTATTATTCTCAGCTATGATTGAAGCCCGAAGTTGCGAACGTTTTAAAGTACTATCTGAAAATATTACAGATCCAGAATTAGCTAAATTCTATCGTGATTTAATGATTAGCGAAGCGGGACATTACACAACCTTTCTTGGTTTTGCCAGAAAATATGCAGATAATATTGATGTTGATAAACGTTGGCAAGAATGGATTGAATTCGAAACCTCCATCATCATAAATTATGGCAAAAAAGAAACGGTTCACGGATAAACTAACCCATAAAAATAAGGTTATCAAAAACAAAAAAGGATAGTAAATACTATCCTTTTTTGCTAAAATATTATATCGTTTATTTTTTAATAATCAAAAACTCTGATCTTCTATTAATTGCATGCTCTGCAAAAGTACAATCGGCTGCACAGTTTACTTTAGGCTCAGATTCTCCATATCCTTTTCCTGATATTCTATCCGCAGAAATACCTTTAGAAATAATATATTGAACAGTAGCCTTTGCTCTTCTTTCTGATAATTTCAAATTATATTCATCCGTTCCTCTTGAATCCGTATGTGATTTAGCAAAGATAATAAGCTTATCATTTTGAGACATTATATATACTAATTTATCAAGTTCTGCAGCTCCCTGACTTGTTATATTACTTTTATTAAACTCAAAATAAATTGATTTCAAGATAATTTCTGTTTCAGTAACTACAACTTCAATTGGTTCTATCGAAGCATCAATAGTAAACTTTTCTTCATTAGTTTTAGCTACAGGAATTGTTTTAGAAACAAACCCATCTTTAAAAACTTTTACAGAATATGCTTTATTACAATCAACCAAATAAGAGACTTCTCCTTTAGCATTTGACATCTGTGTATCTAAAGTAGCGCCCTTAGCATCTAGAATTACAACTCTAGCATCTGATAATGTAGTTTTGGTTTTGGCATTTTTTACAACCGTTAAAATTTCCATTTTGCATATTGGAACCGCACTATAAATATGATCCTTGCCAGAACGGTTACTAGAAAGGAAAGCAATATTAGTTTCTTTATTATATGAAAATGCAAAATCATTTTTCTCCGTATTGACAGGTTTGCCAAGATTATTAGGAGTTTCATTTTTATTCAAGTCCACTGAAAAAATATCAAATCCACCAAAACCAGTTAAACCATTTGAAGAAAAATAAAGAACATTAATATCCGCAATAAATGGAAAATTCTCGTTCTCAACTGTATTAATTTTATTCCCTAAATTTTCTGGGTTCCCATAAGTCCCATCATTATTTATAGTCACTTTCCAAATATCCGTTCCTCCAATTGAGCCTGGCATATTTGACGCAAAATAAAGCGTTTTACCATCACTATCTACTGAAGGATTTCCCGAAGAAAACATTTTACTATTAAAAGGCAACGAAGTCATGGATCCCCATTTACCGTTTTCTTTACTAGCTTTATAAATATTTACCTGCCCAAATTTTATTTTTTTTACT
Source organism: uncultured Flavobacterium sp. (assembly GCA_963512955.1). GTDB lineage: Bacteria > Bacteroidota > Bacteroidia > Flavobacteriales > Flavobacteriaceae > Flavobacterium. Next base: position 34,116 of record CAUPOP010000033.1, read on the forward strand.
TTGTCTTTGTCGAATAGATTTTCATTAAAACTTTCGCTTGAAAAATAAACTACGTTCCCGTCTTTAGTTATAGAAACTGGTCCTTCATGAAACTTTGTATTTAATTCATCAACAGGAGTAGGTAACGAATAAGAACCTTTGCTTGCATTATATGTTGATTTATAAATATCTAAAAAGGGCTCATTATTCCATCCATATAATTTATTGCTTTCATTCCTAGAACTAACAAAATAAAGCGCATTACCATAAAGAACCGCTCCAAAATCGGATTTTGCAGAATTAATTGAAATTTCAGTTACATCAAAAAGTCTTTGTTTATTATTTAACTCTTGTAGATAATTTTGATTTTTATTAAAATTAATAGCTCTTTGATCGTTAGGTGACATTCCTGAAAATATCTTCATTTGCTCATCAGACGCTGCATATTTAGCATTAGATTTAAGCACTTGAGCATATTTATAATAAGTATCTGGATTTTGCTTAGATTGAGATTGAATTACTTTTCTAAACCACTTCTCTGCTTCTACCGTATTATTCATATTATAATAACATTCTGCGAGTTGTTTACTAACATATGCATCAGAATCTTCTTTTGTAACCAATGTGAGATATTCATTTACAGCTTGGGTGTATTCATAGCTGTCAAATAATTTATCTGCTTTACTTGTGCTTTTATTTTGAGCAGTAATCGAAATACTTACCAAAACAAAAATCAATAAAATAGTATTTTTTTTCATTATACTTTATTGTTAAATATTAGAAAAATCTTGGTGAACGTGATACTTTTTTCGCAGAAAACAAATCATATAAAAGAATAAATTCATGAGATGATGGCGATGAGTATCTTAAATCAGAAACGACATGATCATATGCATATCCAATGCGTAATTCAGGAGCAATTGCAAAATTTATCATACCTCCGAAACTATCCCCTAATCTGTAGGTAGCGCCAATTTCAAATTTTTCTTTGTATAAAAAATTAGCTGATGCATCTAATGATGGAGATACTTTAAATGCCGATTTAAGCATAAAAGAAGGTTTGAATTTTAAGTCACTATTAATATCAAAAATATAACCCGCGGTTAAAAAATAATGAGAAACATCAGTACCATATTCTCTTCCGTTATAATCTAAATGTGCCGTTTTAATTAAATTAGGCAACGAGAAAGAAACATAATATTTATCGGTGTAGTAAAAAACTCCTGTTCCAAAATTAAATGAGGTATCATTTATATCAGTTCCAAAAATACCGTCTGTTGGGTCTGGCAAACTAGATTGAATATCTCTCAAACCAACTTTATGAAAGGACACGCCCGTTTTTACTCCAAAGGCTAATCGCTGAGTGGCGCCCAATTTTAAGGTATAAGAGAAATCTCCAAATACATTTTGTTCCGTTACAGGTCCTATTTTATCTGAGAGTAAAGACAACCCAATCCCAACATTATCTCCCACAGGAGAATGACCAGAAAAAGTAAAAGAAGTTGGCGCATCTTCTATATTTACCCATTGTTTTCTATATAGAAGTCCAAAAGAAATACTCTCTTTTGATCCTGCGTAAGCTGGATTTACAAGATTCATATTATACATATATTGAGTATAATGAGGATTTTGCTGCGCTTTTATACCACTACAGCATATAAAAACTAAAAGAGAAGTTAAAAATATTTTATTCATATCTATTTGTTTTATTCATTTTACAAGTAAACCCTGTGGCTATATATAAAATATTATTTATTATTTTTCTCTAATTAAATAAATCCAACCTGTTTTTGTTTGCCCGTTATCCATTTTTATAACATAATAATAGGTTGCATCTGGAAGTTCTTCTCCATTATTAGATTGCCCTTTCCACTGATTTGTATAATTACTTTGATCATAAACTCTGACTCCATATCTATTAAATATTTCGAGTTTTTCAACTTTCATTAACCTTAGGTCAAAATATTCATTTAAACCATTGCCATCTGGCGAAATTCCTTTTTGAATATTACAATAAATAGAATCAACAGTAGTACTACTAGATGTTTCACATCCTGTATCTGTTGAAGTAATTTTTAGAGTATATGAAATCGGAAACACAATATCGTCAACAACATTTGATGAAATCAGATTAGACACATTAAGCACATTACTATTTGTCCCTACAGTCAACCCATCTTTATCTTTCCATTGGTAACTTACAGCATTAGGATTATAAGAATTCACTAATGGATTAGCCGTAAGTATATATTCTTTATTCGCACAATCACCTGAGATTTCAAATTGAATTTCAACTGGAATAGGATTGATTGTTTGACTCGCACCTATAGAGATACAAGCTATACTATTTTTAAATCGCACGCTTAACAAATAATTTCCTGGTGCTACATTTTCAAATATATTGCTATCTTGATAAACACCTCCAATACTATATTGAACATCTGGTTGCTCATTAATTACAATTTTACCGAAAGGCTCAAAGCATGTTGGCTGATTTACAGATAATAAAGTAGGTGTTAATGGCAACAAAGGTAGCGGATCAACTATTATTCCTGAACTACTTTGAGCTGAACATGTATGATCGACACTATTTCTAACATATAATGTATATGTGTTAGGTGATAATCCTACAAAAATATTTGAAGATTGATAATTTATACCATTCAAACTATATTCAACCCCAACCTGCGTATTAATTGTAATTGTTCCAGATGGCTTTTCGCAAATAGGTTGCACTACACTTAACAAAGTTGGAATAAGCGGTGGCGTCGGTATTGGATTAATTTTTATTGTTGAAGTAGATATAGCTAAACAACTAAAATCAGCCGTATTTCTAACATACAATAGGTAATCGTTAGGTGCTAAACCAGAAAAAACATTTGAGTTTTGATAGGTCACACCATCTAAACTATATTCCATTCCGTTTTGCAACGTAATCACTATTGTACCTGATTGAATGGCGCAAGTTGGCTGCACAATACTTGTAGTTGTAACTATTGGGACTAATGGAAGTAAATTAATTTTTGTTGTTGATGCCGAAGAAACCATACAAGTTGCATCTCCAATGTTTCTAACATACAAAGTGTAATTATTTGGACCTAATCCTGAAAAAATATTTGAAGATTGGTAAGTAGTTCCATTCAGACTATATTCAACTCCTGTTTGAGTTTCAATAGTAATTGTTCCTGATGGAGTTGTACAATTAGGCTGCACAACATTTATTGCTATTGGGACATTAGGAACTAATGGAATTGCATTAATAGTTGTTACAGATGTCGATTGCATAGCACAAGTTGCGTCTGCAATATTTCTAACATAAAGAGTATAAGTATTAGGTGTTAATCCTGAAAAAGTATTTGAACTTTGATAGGTTGTACCATTTAAACTATATTCAACTCCTGTTTGTGTATTTATAACAATAGTCCCAGATGGCACTAAACAAGTTGGTTGTACAACACTTGAACTAGTTGGAACAACAGGTGGAATTGGTAAAGCATTAATGGTTATTGTTGATGCTGATTGTATAGCACAAGTAGTATCACCTAGGTTTCGTATATATAAAGTATAGGTATTAGGAGCTAATCCTGAAAACGTATTAGAGCTTTGATAGTTTATACCATTCAAACTATACTCAACTCCTGATTGAATATTTATAATAATGGTTCCTGATGGTATAGCACACGTTGGTTGCACAATGCTTGAGGTGGTTGGCGCAACTGGAGGTACTGGCAATGGATTAATAGTTGTTACAGAAACAGATTGTGCTAAACAAGTTGTATCAGCAAGCTTTCTAACATATAAAGTATATGAATTTGGAGTTAATCCTGAAAATATATTTGAGTTTTGATAAGTAGTACCGTTTAAACTATATTCAACCCCTGTTTGTGTTGCTATCGAAATTGTTCCAGAAGGTACTAAACACGTCGGCTGCACGACACTAATTGTAATTGGAACAACTGGAGGAAGCGGTACTGCATTAATGATTACTTGAACCGAGGGAACCGAAACACATGTGTTTTCAGTAGTAACAGTAAAGGAATAACTTGTTGCTGCTGACAAATTTTCAAATTCATAAGATGTTCCTGATCCAATCACAGCATTTCCCACCGAAGGAGTTATTGTCCAAGTTCCTATTGAAGGAAGTCCTGAAAACAAAACACTTCCAGTAGTAACAGAACATGTTGGCTGTTTGACTGAAGTAACAATTGGTGGTGGTGTTAACGCATAATCTACGTTAATATCAGCTGAAGAGGGATCACATAAACCATTTGATATTGTCCAAGTAAAAACATAAGAACCTGCTAAACTTACTGTTGCTGTAGAAGATCCAGAATTAGCATCACTAAATATTACTGTACCAGAACCAGATTTTAATGTCCATTTCCCCGAACCAATAACTGGAGTATTTCCACCAAGTGAGCTACTAGTCAATGTACAGTTGAATTGGCTTGTGCCAACAGTTGCTACAGTCGGTTTTTCGACAAAATTCATTGTAATACTTGACTCAGAATAACATGGTGTCAATGCAGATGAAGAGACAACAACTGGATTTGGGTCTTTAGTATTATAATCAATCGCAGCACTTCCATAATCTAAATTAGATGTTCTTTCGGGACTTAAAAAAGAATTAGTAACATTATAATTACTACCATCATCATCTTGCATTGTTAAGGCAAAAAATTTAATATCACCATTAGTATAGCCAATTAATGATTTCAAAACTTCTACTTCAAAGCCAAGATTATAATCATTAATCCCTGTGTTATTTTTATTTACCCCCATTACACCAGTTGGTGTGCCAGTGACTGCATTACCTAAAAAAGTCTTAATGGAATTTCCCGTTTTTAGTTCAATGACATCTGCAGAAAAAGTGGTTTCACTAACATCTGTTGAAATAGCAATACAATAATCCGCAGTAAAATAAGAATCAAAAGTACTTGGATTATCATTGAAGAAATTAAAGGCATTAACAAAAGGAAGCGATCCATTTTCATCACCATAATTTGAAATGTTAAAACCACCAGACTTTGTATCCAGAAATAATAAAATTTTTCTATTATTAATTATTTTTCCAGCTATACCAAAGACTAATTTATCCTCTGTCGGACTTATTTTTATGGAATTCATATATCCGCCCAAAGCATTTACAGATAATGGAGCGGATAGAACATTGTCCTCTAAAGCGGCTGTTCCCCATGCACTTTCTGAAATTGCACCATCAAAATTTACTTTATATCTTGAGCGAACACGAACCACTTGACCATCTGTCAATGTAGTTGTTGTAAATACTTTGCTGGTTGACATTGATTGCATTACAACTCCATCAACAGAGAACTCAAATAAATCACCGCCTCCTGTCGCTGTAAAAGTAACTGGTGTACCTACACATAATGGAGTAAACTCATTATTTGTAGGAGAAGATGTCAAAGTAACCGCTGGAGGTGCCACATAAACGGACGCTACTACAGGGACACGAATACTAACATCACTTCCTAAACGACTTTGTACATAATAAGTAATCGTCTTACTAATACTTGGACTAAAATTAGTACCTGTAAATACTGGTTTTATAGCTGTTTGACTAGTAAACCACTCAATAGTTTCTGTGTTATTTAAACCATTTGCATAAAGATTAACTTGTACAGATGTTACTCCATCACCACAAGAACTTCCAGCAAATACAATAGGCGATGGTAATATTGCCGATATTCTTGATGCTCTTGATGTTCTATTTTTTTTAGTACTCTTTTTAATTGTATCCCAAATAAAACGATGTGTGTTTTTATTTATATTAACTTCAATAACTTTCTTATCATTCTCTAAATTTTTTGCTATTAATTTATTTCCTATTAAAAAATTAAACAACAAGAATATAAGTAATTTATTTTTCATAAAATGAATTTAAAAGTTGATAATTTAAAAAAAACGCCTGATAATTTAAAAAAATAAAAATATAACTTTATCCCGATAAAACTTACTAAAATTTAATAGAATTATTATTTTTTTATGTAATTATTCAAATTCAACATAAAATTGTAATAAATTACTAACAAAAAATTATACTAAGTAATATTAAAAAAACAAAAAATATAGGTGATATATTATTGAATAAAATAAACATGTATCTATTTCTACTCTACAGAGAATAAATATGATATAAAACAAAACTCATTCCACAATTGACTAAGAGGTTTTAAAGAAAGGCGATAGAATCAAACGAAGTGAAAAGCATTGAATAAATAACATCAAAACTTATTAAAACCAAAAAACCCTTCATTTATGATGAAGGGTTTTTAAAGAAAGGCGACGAACCGAGCCCGAAGGGCAAACACGTCGATACATTAAAAAAAATGAGCCTTGTCTAAAAAGACAAGG
>CAUPOP010000034.1:0-39412 GCA_963512955.1 uncultured Flavobacterium sp.
TACTGTTTTATATCCTTTAGCAATAATTTCCTTAGCCCAAGTCAACAAAGCTTTACTCGATTTATTTTCGATAGTATGTATCGCTAAACCAGGTAAGAAAAAGTCATAAATATAATATCCTTTATCAGCTACCTCATCATGTAAATGTAACCCATATTCTGCGTGAATTTCTGGTAATAGCATCAAATCATTTTGTTGCGCTATTTTTTTAATACGCTCTAAATATTCCCAAGTTCCTGGTTTATTAAAAAAATTAGATTCCCCTACTTGTTTATGCAAATAGGCAAATGCATCTAATCGAAGAATATTACAACCATATCCATTCAATTTCTTTAATGTTTCCTCGTAGAAATCCCACACTAAAGGCGATGCAGCATTAACATCCATTTGTCCTAAATAAGAACGTTTTTGTTCTACAATTTGTAAAATTTCTGATTTCAAAGGAGTACAATCTTTAAAATCAATGGCCGAAAAATCTTTATTATCCTTAATTGCGTCATTAACGATGGCAACAATAAATTGCTTTTGCTCTTCTGTTAAAGCTTTTATATTTTGTAAATCCGAAACAATAATCGGGTTATAAGTTATTTGCTGATAAAAAGTATTCCAATAAGGCTGTTCTGAACCATCTGGAAAACGTACTTTCAATATAGGCAAACCTGACTTTCTCATGAACAATTTATTAAGAAATTCAGGATTTGGAATTACAATTCCATCTTCATTTTTTACTCCATTTCCTTCCCAGAATTCATTCCAATTGATAAAAAAATCTTTAAATTTAGATTCATTACCATATTGTAACATGTCTTTAAACTGAGGAGAAGCTACAGAAAGATGATTTAAAACAATGTCAAATTTTAGCTTTATCTGAAGCTCATTCAAGTCCTTTAAATCTTTTGTGTCTACTAAATCTTTATTTATATCATAATCAATAATAGAGAAACCTCTATCTAAATCACTATTAAAAAAAGTAGGCAAAACATATAATAAAGAAAACACATCTTTAAAATCAGCCATTTTAAGCATGGCTATGGTATCACTAAATTTTTCTCCAATACTATCTGGATAAACATTCAGCATTACTCCATTACTAATTTTTGTATTATTTTGTTGCATTGTATTTTATAAAAGTTTAGAAAGGATATTGATGTTATCCGGTAATCGGCCTACATTTTGCAGTTTTAAAGCTGCTAATTTTAAAGCGATATCCAAACATTCATTAATTGATTTTTCTTTTATATAAGCAAATAAAAATCCAGACCAAAAAGCATCACCTGCTCCTGTTGAGTCCATAACTTTGTCAATTTTTATTGCTGGCATTTGTATTACTTCTTTCCCTTTTTGAGATAATTTCACTCCTTTGCTACCTAAAGTTAAGCAAACAGTATCAACTCCTTGTTGGTGAAAAAATTCAAATATCTCGTCATGAGGAAGTTCTTTCTCAAAAAGACGCAACATATCATCTTCACTAATTTTAATTAATGGATTGAACTGACAATACGTTTTAATTACTTTGAAAGCTTTTGCTTGACTTTTCCATAACTTTCTTGCATAGTTAACATCGATACTTAACTTGCATCCTAAATCATATGCTTCTTTTGCTTTCTTCAAAATCGTTTTCTGTGCAGGATTTTTACTTAATGCAAAACAGGTAGTATGAAATATCTTTGTATTCGATAATATTTCCTTTGAAATTTGTTCTTCATAAATACAACAATCTGCTGAACGATAAGGAATAAAATCGGGTGTACCCTCAGACCTTGAAACAAAAATCACACTAGTAGATTTGTCATCTAGAACGTTAACATGGTTTGTATTTATACCAACACTCGTTAATCGTTCCGTAATATAGGATCCAAATCCATCATTCCCAACAGTTGCAACCATAATCGTATTCAAACCTAATCGTGTTGAATTCATTGCAACATTAGTAGGCGATCCTCCTAAATACCTATGATAATCTCTTGTCCCACTAATAAGCACCCCTTCTTGATGCCCAATAAAATCTACAAGAACTTCACCCACACAAAGGATGTCAATTTCATTCATATTATTTATTATTTTATTCACTTAATTTTGTCTTTTTTATTTTAATTAATAATGTACAGAAAGCTGCAATCACTAACAATACCCCTGCAAAACTTATTGCTTGACGAGGATCATTGTCTAAGAAATTTTTTAAAATATAACCAAATGATAGGTTTTGAATAATCATAGGAATAACAATCATCATGTTAATAATACCCATATAAACACCATATCTTTCTTTGGGAATATCAGCAACAACCATCAAATAAGGTATTCCCATCATACTTGCCCAACCAATACCAAAACCTGTTATTGCAAAAAACAATAAATTTTTATCTTGTATATGTGGAAACACTAAAAAACCAATTGCTGCTAATATTAGACAAAAAGCATGTACGTTTTTTGCACTATACTTTTTTGCAAAACCTACCAATGCAAATGCTGTTATAAAAGTAACCACATTATACCAACCGTTGACTAATCCTGTCCAACTAACTGCCGTTTCATAAGCAGCAGGATTACTTTTAGGCGTAGCATTCCATACTGACAAAGCAATACTTTTAGATGAATTTTGCCAATAACAGAACAAGGCATACCACTGAAATAAGTAGACCAAAGCTAATTGCCACATTACTTTTGGCATGTCTCCAATTGCTGAAAATATCTCAATAATTGGTTCAAAAATACCTCCTTTCTTAGCTCGCATTTCCGCTAGTTCTTCTTCGGTAGGAGGAATTTCACTAGTAGTTTTCATACTCCACCATATAGAACCAATTGAACAAATCGCTCCTAAGAAAAAAGAAGCATATACCCAAGTTGGTAATGAACCTGTTTTTCCTATAAAAATCATTGGAAAAATAAATAAAGACAAATTAGCTAATGTCTGTCCAAAACCAGTAAAAAAACTTTGCATTTGAAATCCAACTGGCTGTTGTTCTTCATCTAATTTATCAGCAACAAATGCTCTATATGGCTCCATTGCAGTATTATTTCCTGCATCTAAAATCCAAAGCAAACCTGCTGCCATCCATAAAGAACTACTGTATGGGAATAGTAATAAACAAATACTACACATCAATGCACCTGCAAAAAAATAGGGTTTACGTCTTCCCCATCTTGGATGCCAAGTATTATCGCTTAAAGCTCCTATCAAAGGTTGTACTAAAAGTCCCGTCACAGGACCTGCAAGATTAAGCAATGGGATTTGATCTGGGCTGGCACCTAAAAAATCATAAATTGGATTAACAGCACTTTGTTGCAATCCAAAACTATATTGAATACCAAAAAAACCGACATTCATATTCCATATTTGCCAAAAATTTAATTTAAATTTTGTCCCCATAGCCTTAATTTAATTTTGTTACTTATATCTTTTAAATTTAATTTTAAAATCCCAATCAACTACTGAATTAAACAAAAAAAACGTTTTCGGAAGAACCGAAAACGTTTTCGAATGCATTTTATTCGATAAATAAAACACTATCTATTTTTGATCAAACGGAATGATAATTTGAGTTTCCCACTCTATTTCTTCACCTCCATTAAATGGGTTTGCCAAAAAGTGCTCTAAAGGTTTGTTTCTTAATTTATAATCATGTCTCTTAGCATAATCTATTAAGGCAAACCAAGCTCTATCAGAAGTTCTAAAATTGCCAAAATAAGTAGCTTTCAATCCTTTAAGCGCTGGTAATGTTTTAAACTTCACAACATCACTTGGTGGAAAATCAGCTCTTTTTTCAATAGGAAAACAATAATTAAAATCTAATTTTTCCGAGTCTAAATCCCAATTTTGAACTTCAACAAAAGGCCTTCCTACTATTTTAATATTATTGCTTTGCAAATATCCAGTAATAGTAGCATCATTTTGAATCATAGATTGTGCTTTTTCTTGTAACACACTTTTTAAATTGATATACGCTACAAATGTTGCTTTAGAAGTTCCTTCTCCATCAATCTTAACTTTTAAGACTTTTAAATGTTCGTCCAATCCTTTTTTGAAAGAAGTAATTTTTTTAATTTGCTCTTGCTTAAAATCAGTTTTAAAAAAAGGTACTGTAATCTTGTTGTACAAACTATGATTCAAATCTTTAATATTAACATCAATTTTTGTAACAGAATCATTCACAGATTTAATATCCCAAGCATAATAAAATTCCGAATCCCCTTTTCGCATTTCATATTTAAGGAATTCGAAATTTTTCTTTTCAAGAATCACATAATTTTCGTTGTCTTTTAATGCTTGAGCAGCTGACCACTCTTGAACTCCTTGGAAAACAGTTCCTGTAGCCGTGTTAATTTTAAATGAAATCGTATAATCACTCTCTTTAATAAATAAATACCACACTAAAAACAAGGAAAGAACGGCACTCAATCCAACTATATTTTTTTTACTTCTCATCATTATTTTTTAAGCATCTTTAATTTATTAGTAATATAATTTCCAATGTTATTTCCTTGTTCAACACCATTTTCGATAGCTGCTCTATAATGGATTCCACCATATAATCTACTAATTGAAGCTTCAGCAGCGGCTTGTTTAAATGATTTGAAAGGCCTTTTAGGCAACCCAAAATAAACTTCAGAATCATCAATATAACTAAAATTATCTCCAAAAATAGTTGTTAAAATTATTGACGAACAAGAAGATATCACAGAATGTCCACTAGTATATTCTGGAAAAGGGGGTGTTTGCAATTGCGGTCTCCAATTTTCATCAATATTTTGATTAATATATGTTTCAGGTCGCACAACATTAGTTTTATACTTTTCATTCCAACAACTAATAATACTTTCAAAAACACCTATAGATGTTTTTGTATACGCAAAAACTGTAGTTTCAAAATCTGCATTCGTTTTCTTCAAAGCAATTTTAGCGATATTAATCCAATGCGCATCAGGAGTGTTTTTCTTCTTAGCAAACATCATATGACCTTGCGTTACGGTTGCGTATGGATTACAATCCCAAAAAGTAGCAATAGCGGATTCTTCTGGAATTATAGTACTTTTATTTTCCTCCATTACTATTAATTTTTTAGAAATCATATTTCCTACATCATACGTTTCCTTTGCTTCTTTATAAAAAGCAGAATTTTTATCTGTTGAAAATGGATGTGGAGCTTTCGGTTTAAATTGACCTGCTGAGTCCATAACTAAAGTCCTAATTTTACCCCAATGTGGTTCAACTCCATCCAAATAAGCCGGCGGTGTAGGTTGCCATCTTCCTGCTTGACTTGCATGTACAGAATATTTTGGAAAAGTTCGTGTTTGTTTGTAATTATCTTTCCCCATCCACAATTTAATTCTATCTACTACTTTTAAAGCATATTCTTTTGAAACTTCAAATTCTTTTTGATTCTCTGAACCCCATTTTTCATACAAACTATCTCTATATTTTTCTAGAGCTTCCTCTGAAAAAATTAACTGCTTACTCACTTCGATATGAGCAATAAGTGCGGCCAAGTTTTTATTAACTCCTTCTTTTGGATCTAATTTGGGAATAGAATCTAATCCATTTAACTGCCCTTGCAAACTTTGATATTTCGCATTGTTTTGAGCCATAATCTCATAAGCTGCAACGTTAGGATAGACATAAATTCTACTAGCAACTGGTGGCGAAAATATATCATGAACCATAATTCCTGTTACAGTATCAACTACAGCGCAATAATCATTTGTTGTAACTTTAATTGAATCAGCTTTTTTACAAGAAATAAAAAAGAGCATTATAAGTCCTAAAAGATAAATTTTAGATTTCATTTTGGTAGGTTTTATAGTTTTATTTGTAGTATTCTTGAATTTAGTTCTTAGCTGTAGGCATTTCGTATAATTCTACTTTTTTATTATTAATGGTAATCAAAAGATATTTTCTACCATTAAAATTGACAATATCCATATGCCTAACTGCTTTCTGAGTTAAATCTATTCCAATCTGATTACCCAGAAATATTGTTTTATCGTTTTTGATTAAAGCACCTGAGAAACCATCAAATCGACTATGATATGGAGATACTCCAAAATAGTTTCCAGCTAAAAAAACTTCTTCTTTTGCATCTGAATCAAAATTAGATTTCACAAAACAAGTAATTGGAGCAACTTGCATTTTATTTGAAAATGGCACGAAAGTAAATTTTCCATTATCATTTTTCAAATACCCAGATTTCAAATTATCAACTTCAAAAAGTTTACCTTTTTCAAGCATTTTTGGATCAAAAACTTCTTCAAGTGTTTTACCTGCAAATGACTTGTAGCTATTAAATTTTTTCTTTAACATACCACTAAATTGTTCTGCTAATTCATCAAGTCCCATTGTGGTATAATATTGACCTTTCTTTTCGATTGCAACAATAGTTTCAAAAGATCCATTTGTATCAAAGTCATCATAATACATTTTCATAGGAAAATCTTGTGAGGCTTTGAATTTTGAATTCATTCCCCAGTTCCCAATTAAATAATCTTCATCACCATCATGATCGATATCAAACGGCATTACAGATTGCCACAATCCATTACTCTTTTCTGGAAAAACGGTTTCGGTTACATTTGAGAATTTTCCGTTTTTATTAGCAAAAAAAGTTGGTTTCATCCACTCTCCAACAACAATAATATCGATTTTTCCATCTTTATTAAAATCATTAAATACAGCATCAGTTACCATTCCTATTTTTGAAAATGTCTGACTTTCAACGATAGTGAATACCCCTTTATTATTATTCAACAAATAACAATCTGGCATACTACCGAATCTATTGTTTAAAGAATTATTCCCTACAAAAAGATCTAAATCACCATCTTTGTCATAGTCAAAGGCTTTTACAACAGATGCATTTTGGGTTAGTTTAGGCAATGCACTCTTTAAAAATTGATTGTTATTATTTAAATACAATCTATCTTGTAAATTAGATGCATTTTCGCCACCACCTGAAGCTATATACAAGTCATTTATTTTATCATTATTGAAATCTCCAATGACCGCTGAAGCATCTTCAAAAACAGAATCTTTCTCTATTTCAGAAACTGGTTTTTTAGTAAATCCAGTTTTATTTTGGATATAAACAGCCGCTTTTTTGCCTCTAGATCCTCCAAAGAAAATATCTTCTTTCCCATCACCGTTTAAATCTCCAATTGCCGTTGCGGCACTTCTATCTGAACGCTGGTATGGGATTAATTTTTGTGCTAAAAAATCAATATAATCATTTTCTTGATTCATGAAATCAATTCCTAATCCAGTTTCTACCTTTTTAAAAATTGGCAAAACTGCAGGATGTAATTTTCTATAATCAAATGCTTTTCTGGAATTACTTGCTTTTATAGTAAGCGTTTGATTTGTTTTAATATTTTTAAGTGTTTGAGCTGTTTTATCAGGCCAAATAACTACTATCGAATCCACAGAAGTTGTTTTTCCATATCCAAAATGAATCATTGGTTCAGATGAAGATTGAAAACCTCTTGTAGTTTGAAGTTCTTTGAATTGTTTTTTCCCTTTAGAATATGAAATTACTTTGGATCCAATTCCAAATGTGTTTTTACCTACAAATTGCAACTTCAATTTAAGGTAGTTTGATTTTTTATCCGTTTTGTTAATATAAACAGATGCAATACTGTTCAAATTATTAGTAACTACATCTAAATCTCCATCGTTATCTAAATCAGCATAACCACTACCATTAGAAATAATCGAGTCATTTTCAATCCAATCATTAGAACGATTTTTAAATTCTAAATCTTTTGAACCTTGAAAAACATAATTACTTACATTGCCTTTTGTCATTCTCTTCAACGCTTCTTTATCTAAAAGTTTTGTTGAATTAATTTTGCTCTTTATTTGATCATTCGAATAATATTTTACATAATCTAAATCATTTGGACGTTTAGGAATTCCGTTACAAACAAAAATATCTTGTTCACCGTCTTGATCATAATCCGCAAATAAAGTACTCCAACTCCAGTCCGTTGCTGCTATACCACTTAACAATGCTGTTTCTGTAAAACTATTTCCATCTCTATTTAATTGCAGCATATTTCTGGTATACTGATAATGGTATCCCAGTTTTTCTGTTCTCATTTTAAGCATTTGAGTATTGTCATCTCCTAATGACGACTTCAATACTTTTTCGTCTTCTGGTAGCATATCCAAAGTCATTATATCTGGAAAACCGTCATGATTAACATCAGCCACATCTACACCCATTGAGAATCGGCTAGTATGACCAAAGTGGCTTTTTAAACTTTCTGAAAAAGTCCCGTCACCATTATTAAGATAGTAATAATCGTCTTCATGAAAATCATTACAAACATAGATATCTGGGTATCCATCTAGATTAAAATCTGAAACAGCTAAACCTAATCCATATCCATTTGCTCCTCCAAAAATTCCTGCTTTTTCACTTACATCAACAAATTTTCCATTATTATTCTGGAACAATTTATCTCCACATTCATAACTTCTTTTATTTCTAATGTCAGCATTTCCATAAGATAATTCAGAATGAACAGCATGATTCAACAAATACATATCTAAATCACCATCTAAATCATAATCTAAAAATGCAGCAGAAGAACTGTAATTATCCAGATCTAATCCGTATTCAGCAGCTCTTTCAGTAAACGTATTGTCTTTATTATTAATAAACAATTCATTTTGCCCTTCAAAACCATTAATTCCAACTACTGCACAAACATAAATATCTAAATATCCGTCTCCATTAACATCCGCCATTATTGTACCTGAGTTCCAATCACTTTGCCCTTCAACTCCTGCTTTTGCAGTAATATCCTCAAATTTATTAGCACCTTTATTCAGGTATAATTTATTTTTACCTTGATTTGAAGTAAAATAAATATCAACTAATCCGTCATTATTAATATCCCCAAGCGCTACTCCACCTCCATTGTAATAATATAGATAATCCAAAATGGATATGTTTTTTGAATCTAATAATTGATTATTAAAAGTAATATTACTCTCATCAGAAGATAATTTCTCGAATAATTGCCCTTCTTTTTGAGAACATCCTATAAGTAGCAATGAAGCTAGTCCTATTCTAAAAAATTTATTCATTGCGTTTAAATATTTTTGGAGCATTATTATTTATTGCTGCTATAATTGATACTCCTTTATTTTTTTCTTTAATTGTTTTAAGTTGTTTAACTTCTCCTCTGATGAAGAAACCAGATTTAGCATAAGGAACCCATGAAAAATTACCTTTGTTATTTCCTAAAAGTACACTTGCATAATTTGAATCTAATCTTGAAAATTGTGGTTTGAATTCATATTGGTTCCCACCTAGAACTATATCTAAAATACCATCATTATTCACATCCATTGTCAAAATAGTATTAACACAAGAATATTGAACTTCTTTAGGAAGTACTTTAATGTCAAATTGTCCATTTCCTTTGTTAATAGCAACTACGCTTTCTTGAATATTGACTGTTTTTTGAATAGAATTATCAACTACTTCTTGAGCAAATAATTCTTGAAAGGTCTTCTTAGAATAATCTGTATAACTCAAATTTTTCTTTTTAATTGATGGAATTTGTTTTGCCAATTCTTGTTTCAGGTTTATTGGCAAATCTCTACCTTCAATATCTCGAGTAGTAATTTGTTCAATTGTTCCATTGTTATCAAAGTCATTAGTAAACAATTTCATCGGATTAGATTTGGTTGCTTTGTAAGATGTATTTGTTCCTTTATTACCTAAAACCAAATCTTTTTTACCGTCATTATTCAAATCAACACAACTAACTGCATTCCAAAACCCATGAAAATCGGTAAGATTAGATTTGAATTCTGTCAATCTACGTCCTGTATTTTTGAAAATCATTGGAGCAGTCCAATCTCCTACAAGAATTAAATCTTTTTTGGAATCATTATCAATATCTTCCCAAATCGCATCAGTTATCATCCCTACAGCATTTACTTTAAAGGCTTTTTTATCGATTACATTCGTAAAATTACCTTTCCCATCATTCTCTAATAATAAATGTTTAGGGTCTATACCATAAACTCCTGGAACGCTTCGGCTACCTACAAACACATCAATATCACCATCGTTATCAAAATCATTAGGTGCAATTACAGAAACATTATTATTTGTCGTAGGTATACTAACTTTACTTTTTACAAATATTCCTTTTCCATTATTCAAATACAAACGATTTTTATAATTTGCTTGATCAGTTTTTTCATTTCCACCAGATCCAACTAATAAATCTTGATCACCGTCATTATCTGCATCAAAAAAGCTAGCTGCAGTATCCTCAAAATTAGCATCCGCATCTAAGTCTTTTTGAGCCGCAACAGCATAATTTCCATTTCCTTTATTAAAATATACTTTAGCAGATTGTCCTTTTGCTCCGCCAATGAAAACATCCTCATTACCATCTCCATTGATATCTGCAACAGCAAGGGCAGGACCTTCTTGAGAAAGCATTTTTGAAATTAATCCTTCATAATCAAAATCAATATAATCATTTTCTTTATGCGCTAAAAAAGAAGCTTTCTTTTCAGAAAAAATTGATTTTGAAACTGTTTTTTTAGGAACATAATTTAACTTAGCATCAGCTATATTCAAGTTTATTGTTTTGTCTTTTACAACTTTATTAATGGTTTGAAATTTACCATTTGGCCAAATCACTTGTAAAGAATCTATTTTCTTTGTACCAATTCCAAACGTCATAACATAATCAATGGATGATTGGAAACCTCTTGACGGAATCAATTCTTGTTTAATGATTTCATTACCAGAAAATAATTCAACAATACTTCCTAAGGCAAATTTATTTTGGTTATCTCCTTTAAGTTTTACTTTTACAAAGTGGTTGTTTTTATTTTTCTCAGAATTATTTTTGTAAACAAACGCTTCCATGTTAACATTATTCACAATTAAATCTAAATCTCCATCATTATCTAAATCTCCATAAGCAGCTCCATTAGAAAAACTTGGAGTATCTAATCCCCATTTTTGAGCTTCATTACTAAAGGTTGCATCTTTATTATTTTTAAAAGCATAATTAGGAATAGGTGTACTTGGCATTTTATTAATAATAGTCTCTATTTCTTCTTTCTTACCAGTAATTACCATTTTTTGCATGATATCATTAGCAAAAAAGTCCATGAAATCTTGATTTGTTAAATCATGATAAATTCCATTACAAACATATATATCCTTATAACCATCATTATCCATATCAAATAATAATGCTCCCCAACTCCAATCTGTTTTAGCTACACCAGCATAATTAGCAATCTCTAGAAATTGATCGGTTCCATTATTTAGCTGCAATGTGTTTTGCATATATTGATTGAAAAAATCAAGATTTAATTTTCTAGTAAATAAATCATAATTATCAAATGTGGTAGTCGTTTTCAGACGTTCATCAGGTTCAGGCAACATATCCGTGACAAAAATATCTGCTTTACCATCATTATTGATATCTGCCATATCTGCTCCCATTGAAGACTGACTAATATGCGAAGTCCAATTTTGGATTTGCTCACTAAACGTTCCGTTTTTATTATTTATATACAAATAATCTCTTTCGTAAAAATCATTAGAAATATAAATATCTGGGTAAAGATCCCCGTTTACATCACCTACAGTAACTCCAAGTCCAAAACCAATAAGACTACCATAAATTCCTGCAGATTCGCTTACATCTTTAAACTTTCCATTATCATTACGCAATAATTTATCACCTCCACCTTTAAGAATGTCAGCAACATCCCAATCTTTATCTCTTAATTCTCTTTTATTAGAATAATTAAGACTACTTACTGGAATAAAACTATTATTTAAAATGTACACATCTAAATCACCATCTTTGTCAAAGTCAAAAAAAGCCGCATGTGTAGTAATCCCAGAATCTGCTAAATTATATTCTTGAGCTTTTTCAGTAAATGTATTATTCCCATTATTAATAAAAAGCTCATTATTTTGTTGTCCTCCTTTACTATTTCCGGCATTACAAACATAAATATCGAGTAAACCATCTGCATTTATATCTACCATAACTACACCAGTAGACCAGACTTTAGTTCCTCCAACTCCAGCTTTTTTAGTAATATCTTCAAATTTAAAATTTCCTTTATTAAGATATAATTTATTAATACCAAGATTAGATGTGAAATAGACATCCGATAATCCATCATTATTAATATCCCCAATAGCAACTCCACCTCCATTATAAAAATTTCGGTATTTGAAGATATTCATGTTTTCGCCGTTTTTGACTTCGTTTTGGAAATTAATTCCAGTTTCTGATGCATCAAGCTTGGAGAATAAAGAATCTTTATTTTCTAGATTTTCATTAGAACAATTAGTAAAAAAAAGCAGAAAAAAGAAAAATAAAATAATACGATTAAACATATTTAAATACTATTTGATTAGGTAATTAGAGCATGCCAATTTATGTAATATTGATTATATAAAAAAATAAATCAACCAATAAAGCGTAGAGAAAAACGTTAAAAAATAGAGATTTTATCTATTATTTGTGAGAATAAAAAAGAGTTTAATTTATTGTAATTAAATGAAGAAAAGTGACTTATATAAAAAGAAAAAGAGGGTAATAAATACCCTCTTTAAACTAACTCAAAACATAATTAACTTAACAATATCTTAGTATCCAGGATTTTGCGATAAATTTGAATTGAATAATGCTTCAGCTGGAATTGGAAATAAAATATATCTTGAATCAGATACATATGGTTTCAATTCTCTAGCAGCTAAGAATGTTCCAAAACGAATCATGTCATTTCTTCTCCATCCTTCTAACCATAATTCTTTCCCTCTTTCAAGATATATACCATCAAGAGTAGCTGGCGAAGCAGCTTGACCTGATCTCGCAGCAATATCAGTCATGATAGTACCAACATTTCCTGTACCTCCTCTTAAAATAGCCTCAGCTTTCATTAATAAAGCATCTGAATATCTCATGAAAACAAAATCATTTTCAGGAGTACTAACATTAGCTGCATCCGGAATGTATTTTTGCATTCTGATACCCGCAGTTTCTAAAGTGGCACCACTTGTAATTAATGTTAATGCAGGAGTATAAACTAACATATTTCCTTTTCTATCTTTTAGAGGAGTAACTCCTCCTGGAGCATACATTTGACCTACTTGGAATCCTACTGGATTACCAAAAGCAGATATAATAGCAGGAGCATCATTTTTGATACGCTTGTCATTTGGATTGAACTTATTATAGTATTCTGCTACTGTAGAGAAACCATTCCACCCATCAGGAGTTTGGTTGTAATGCATAGACATTCTCCAGTGATACTGAATACCTCCTCCAGCACCACCTCTAAGATTTCTAGAAGAAAATAAAATTTCTGGTGAAGTATTATTAGTAGGCTTAAAGTTATCCCAATAATCAGATGCTAATTCACTACTAATTGCATCAACATGAGAAATAACTTTATTCATATCTGCCGCATCAAAGTTATATGGGCCCGCTGCATCAGCAGCAGTAAATACACCTTTGTTCAAGTATAATTTAGCCAATAAAAAATGAGCTGCGTCACTATTAGCTATACTAGCATCATTAACTGTTCTTGCAGGCAGTTGAGACACAACAGCCTCTAATTCGCTAATAACAAAAGCAGTTGCTTCAGCTCTAGTCCATACTTTTGGATCATCTGTTAATTTTGAACCTTCTTCTCTGTAAGGTACTTGTCCAAACAAATCGATTACATTATAGTAATAGAAAGCTCTTAAAAAACGCGCTTGTGTAACCTCTGTACTAGTACCATTTTCAACTACTAAACTACAGTTATAAACATTTGACAATAATGCATTCCAAGCATTCTTAACTTCATTGTGATCAGGCGCCCAAGTGTGAACGTGAATTTGTCTCCACACAGCATTATCATCCCAGTCTCCACCACGTGTTGGCCCAACTAAAGCATCAGTAGACATTTCGTCTAAAGCAAACATTTGACCTTGTGTTTGAAAACTTCTTAACCCTTCGTAAGATGATTGGAGTAAAGAAGCTGTATTGATAGAGCCACCTGCTTCAGCACTGTTTACATAGCCATCTAGTACTTCTTCGTCTAAATTCGTACAACTTACACCTAAAGCTATAGTACCTACAAAAAAGATACTTTTTATAATATTAATTCTTTTCATTGTTGTTTTAATTAAAATGTTACATTAAGACCAACAGACACACTTTTCTCTCTTGGGTAAGATAAATACTCCATACCAGCTGACGGCACACCATTTAATGATTTATCTGTATCAACCTCTGGATCTGAACCTGAATAATTCGTGATTATAAATAAATTAGACGCATTCACATATAAACGTGCAGATTTCATTTTAAATTTCTCAATAAGAGCTCCACTAAAAGTATATCCAACAGTTAAGTTACCCATTCTTAAGAAGTCACCTTTTTCCAAGTATTTAGTAGAAGGTGAGTTAGGATCCGCAGCTGATTGCGCTGATGAAGCTGCTTCCTGAGTTACGTTTTTCCCCGGATCACCTGTAAAGGCACCTTTAAAGAAATATGCATTGGTAGTATTGTTGTAAATATAGTGACCAAAAGCACCGTAGAAAGAAGCACTTGCGTCAAAACCTTTATAAGCAACATTAGTTGTAAAACCAACATTGATTTTTGGTAAAGGAGTTTTGTCTAATAATTTTTTAGCTGCAGTACCTAAACCAGTATCGTTACCAGCAGCATCTGCATAAATAGACATGCCATTTGCATCATAACCTCTCCACTCATACATATAATATGTATATGCTGGATAATTATTTGTAATAACCTGAGCATAAGCATTAGACAAACCTTGTCCGTTCAATGCACCAGTAGAAATAAATCCAGGAAAGTTTTCAACATTATTTTTCAAGAATGAAGCATTTCCAGAAATATCCCATGTTAGGTTTTCAGTATCAATTACTTTATAATTTAAAGACACCTCAAGACCTTTATTAATTAAATTACCTGCTAAATTAACATAACGAGGAGATGGTGGACCTGGCTGAGATGAAGCTGCAGGAACTGGAAAAATTAGATCTTTAGTATCTCTGCGGAAATAATCAACAGAACCAGTCAATTTATTTTTTAACAATTCAAAATCAGCACCTACTCCATATGATTTAGTAGTTTCCCATTTCAAGAACTCATTTGCATTAATTTGCTCACCTACACCACCATCGATCGCATAAGAAACTCTCGCAATAGCCGAGTTAGGTGAAAATTCTTGGTTTCCTGTTTTACCATAGTTTCCTCTCAATTTGAAACTATTCAATAAACCTTCTTTATCTTCAATCACTTTGTAAGCAACACCTACAGATGGGAAATAATCGTATTTATTATTTACCCCTAATTTAGTAGAACCATCAGAACGAAGAGTTCCTGTAAGTATTAATTTTTTAAACAGTGTTGCATTAACTCTACCAAAATAAGATTGCAATTCTACTTTATTTCTAAAAGAATTAACTCTAAATTCATTACGCAAACCACCTTCAATATTGTCAATTAAATTAGTTTGATTAGGATTAAATCCTTTTCCCGTAGCTCCATTCCCATCTGCAGTGTAATCATAATAAGAATATCCTACCAATGCATCTAAGTTAAAATTATCACTAAAATCATTATTATAGTTTAATGTATGCTCAAAAGTTCTATTAAACTTATTCAAATTAGAAATACTTGCTTGACCGTATTTTGTAAGCAATGTATTTGGATCTGTTGCCTGAGCAACACCCGAAATTTCAATAGTTGGCAACAATTGACTTTTTCTAGCTGAATTAGAAGTCTCTATACCAAACAAGAATTGGTATTTCAATTTACTGTTAATTTTCCAAGTTGTATTAACACTTGCTAATAATTTATTAGTTAGCGTGTAATCTTTGTAAGAATTCAATAAATGTACAGGATTCAAATAATCATTACCTATTACATTATAAGAACCGTCTGTGTTATATATTGGCAATGTTGGATTCCAATATAAAGCTGAACCAACAAGGTTACCAATAAAACCTGCGTTATTAGACAATAATGTAGCCTCATCTTTTATAGAAGCATAAACAATTCTTTCTTCAATTTTTAATGCTCCACCAAAAAAGTCATTTGAATTATAAAGAGAAGCACTGTACTTGTCCATTCCTGTATTTTTAACAATACCATCAGTACTAGAAGCACCTAGAGAAAGTCTAGTATTAGAGTTTTCTGTAGTTTTAGTGAAAGACAAATCATGATTTGTAGAAAAACCATTTCTTAAAACAGCATCTTTCCAATCATATGTTCTTGACCCTTTATCTAAACCTCCTGCCGCAACAAATTGATCAGCACTCATAACATCAAATTTCCCTGACATTTTACTAAATTGAACTGAAGAGCTATAGTTTAATTGTGGCTCTTTAGATTTACCTTTTTTAGTAGTAATCACAATAACCCCATTAGACCCACGAGAACCGTAGATAGCTGTAGAAGACGCATCTTTCAATACAGTCATACTTTCGATATCATTTTGATTAACAAAATTCAATGGATTTTTTGAAGAAGATGTACCTAATAAGTCATCACCTCCACCTGAAACATTACCACCATCCAAAGGCACACCATCAATAACGATTAACGGGCTATTTCCTGAACGAATAGATGAATTTCCACGAACTCTAATAGCTACACCTGCTCCTGGCTCACCACTTGATTGAGTTATTTGAACACCTGCCACTTTACCTCTCAACAATTGAGCAGGTGAAGGCGACGATACGTTGTCAAAACTTTTTGAACTAATTTGATCAACTGCACCAGTTGCATCTTTTTTCTTAACAGAGCCGTAACCGATAACGACTACTTCTTTCAATTCTTTTGAATCTTCTTTTAAAGTAACACTAACGTTACTTCTTCCTGCTACATTTACTTCTTGACTTTTAAGACCAATGTAACTAAAAACTAAAACTGCGTTTGAGCCAACATTTTTGATAGTAAATTTTCCATCAAGATCAGTTTGCGCTCCGTTAGTTGTTCCTTTTACCAATATAGAAGCCCCTGGAAGTGGACCACTAGAATCTGACACCGTACCTGACACATCTTGCGAATAGGTCAAACTAGTACATAGCATGGTTAGAAACACCATCAAGCCTTTAAGTAGACTATTTTTCATACGTAATAAATAAGTTGGTTAATAATTTGTTTAAATGGTTTGTTTTAAATATTAATGCCAAACATAATATTAATTTTATGATAAATTTAAGAATTAACAAACTATATCGTTTTCGATAGCCCGAAAACGTTTTCGATTTAAAAATTAATACCTTAAAAAATTAATACTAAAATTATATTAAACATAAAAAAAGCAACTTAAAAAAACACATTATGTATATATTATGGTTTTTTGATTCATAATAGTTTGAATTTTTACCAAAATAACACTCATTTGTAAAAAAATATTACGAATCTTTCATCGATATTATTCTTTCGGTATTAAATCAACATATTGTACCTATTTAATCTTAGTTTTTTAATATACTCCATATTGAAAATGTTGAAAAAAAACATTTTTGATAAAAAAACTGAAAAATCATTTTTTAAAAAAATTATTTTCTTCCCTTATAAAAACAAAAAAGCCATGAATAATTTAGATTGTAATTCTGATTTATTTAACAGAATTACAATCTAAATTATTCATGGCAAAAAGCCTTCTTTCAATTCTTATTCTATTGTAATTGTTTTATTATCAACTCCAATTCCAATGATTTTTAAAGATTTCCACTTTTTGGGCAACAAACCTTTATTGTATTTTAATCCTGAATCTGTTTGTTCAACTCCTCCAAAACCGTAAATAACAGCTTGAAGCATTGCTCCTGCACCAGTCGCAAAATAAGGATTACTACTATTTGCTGATTCCGAAAACACCCCAAATGGAGGACGACTATTTGGCAAATACGACTTTATAAAATAATCATACGCCTTCGCTTTATCTCCAAGCCTTGCATATAAAACAGACAAAACTCCCGAAGCCATAGCTGGCCCATCTTTTTTATCAATCTTTTCAGAATAATATTCTAAATCTTTTTCTATTTGAGCTCTTTCGGTAATTATATGTAAAGGATAAGCTAATAAATTAACATCAGCTTGTTTGATCATTTGTCCCTGGTATCCTCTATAGTTTTGAGTAATTCCATTTTCAGTATGAATAATTAATTTATCAGAGACTTCAACCCATTTTGGATTAATCGGCTCATTCAAAATTGTTGCTGCCTTAATAGTATTTTTCAAAGCTTCAATAGCAGATGCATTTGTAAAAGCATTGTCATCAACATGCTGCGCATATTCATCTGCACCTACAACATTCAGAATAGAAAAACTTCCATCTTGATTCTTAACAACACGACTTACCCAGAAATCAGCTGTTTCTTTTAATACACTCCATTCTTTTCTTAACCAAGATTTATCTTGCGTATAGGCATAATAGTTCCAAAATGCAATTGACACATCCGCTGTAATATGTTGCTCGAAAATTCCTGTCAAAGCCCATGTTGGTGTTGCCTCTTCTCCAGTATCATCTGATTCCCATGGATACATAGCTCCTTTATATCCATAAATAGTTGCTTTTTGCTTGGCTTTTTCCAAACGATCTGAACGGTAATCCAAACAAGATTTAGCCATATCGGGTTGTAAAGCCAAAAGTGTTGGATACATCCAAAGTTCACTATCCCAAAAAATATGTCCATTATATCCCTGAGAGGACAATCCCATAGGAGCAATACTCTGTCTCGTTTCTGGACGGATGTAAGAATATAAATTATACAAAGCAAAACGAACGCGTTGTTGTGCATCAAGATCACCTTCAATCTGAATATCTCCAGTATTCCATAATTCTGCCCAAGCTTGTTTGTGGCGATTCAATAATTTATCTATTCCTTCTTGCAAAGCATAGATTGGTTGTCTTTCTGATTCGTTCAATGGATCCGTAACATCTTTTGAAGTGCAAATCCCTCCTGCAACTGCAAAACGATATTTTTTGCCTTTTAATAATTTTTTAGAAAAACCAACCTCACCACCTGTTTGTTTCAAAGTTTCATTTTGTCCATCAAAAAGAAATGTTGTAGATGCAGCAATTGTATATTTCCCATTCAGGGTTTTAGCAGTTGTGCCAAAAACTGGCATCATATATTGATTGTCCTTCAAAACGCGATATTGACTTTTTGCGTTTTTTAATTCATCAGGAACAACCATATAATTATTAGCAGTTATTTCGATGTCTTTTTTAGGAGTTATTTCCACAATCGCCATTGCTGAAAACGGAATCGCTCTATTGGCTAAAATTGTGTAATTAATACTTGCATAATCTTTGAATGAAAATGAAGTTGTACTTAATCCCTCTTTCATCGAAACAACTTGACTCCAATTGTCAATATTGTTTGATTTTATTTCTTCATTATTAATATTCAAATGAAGGTTCAAAAATTCTATCCCTCGAACAATTCTACTAATACCATTTTCAGGACTACCATCATAAACACCATTCAAAATAATTTCTTTTGTTTTCAGTGGCGTGTCATCTGTAACAATTCCTATTTGTCCATTAGCCATTGCAACACCAAAATAATTTTCTCTAGAGTTTGCAAACAAATGCCATTCATCTGATTTAATTTGACCGAAAGCAGCTGGGCAAACTGCTAACATAAATACTAATTTTTTTAAATTTGAGATCATAATTTTATAATTTTATAAAGTTTTCAAACTTATGTTAATTATTTTTCAAAAAGTAATTTATTCGTCTAACTAGACGAAAATCATTATCGATAACGTTTTCGTAATTTCGAAAACGTTATCGATTTAGGTATAAAAATTTATTAAAAAAATTATTCTATTTTTAGAGGCTGAAATTTAATTAATCAATTAAGCATTATGACTTATAAATGGAATAAAATAGTAAAAGTAAGTGCTTTACAACTTATATTGTTGTTGCTTTCATGTAAAAAAGAAAGTGAAACAGCTATTACAATTCCAACTTCTGAAAAAATTTCAGTTGATTCAACAGTTTATTACAAAGAACCATTTCGCCCACAATTTCACTTTTCTCCAGAAAAACATTGGATGAATGACCCTAACGGGATGGTTTATTATAAAGGAACTTATCATTTGTTTTATCAATATTATCCAAACGATATTGTATGGGGACCAATGCATTGGGGGCATGCTACAAGTACCGACTTAATACACTGGAAACATAAAAAAATTGCATTATTCCCGGATAAATTAGGGCTAATTTTTTCAGGAAGCGCTGTTATAGATATCAATAACACTTCCGGATTAGGCACAAAAGAAAACCCAGCTATGGTTGCTATTTTTACCTACCACAACATGGATATTGAAAAAGCCGGAAAAATCAATACCCAATCTCAAGGAATGGCCTACAGTTTAGACGAAGGTGAAACCTGGAAAAAATACGATGGAAATCCAATTATAAGAAATCCAGAACTAAAAGATTTTAGAGACCCTAAAGTGTTTTGGAATGAAACAACCAAAGAATGGAACTTAGTTCTAGTTGCTGGAGATCGCGCACAGTTTTATACATCTAAAAATCTAACGAATTGGGCCTTACAAAGTGAGTTCGGAAAAAACATAGGGGCTCATGGTGGTGTTTGGGAATGTCCTGATATTTTCAAATTAAAAGTAGAAGGTTCTGAAGAAAAAAAATGGGTTTTATTAATCAGCATCAATCCTGGAGCTCCAAATGGAGGATCTGGAACCCAGTATTTTATCGGAGATTATGATGGAAAAACATTCAGAACCAATCAAAAAGACATCAAGTGGATTGACCATGGAACAGACAATTACGCTGGTGTAACTTATAACAATACTCCTGATAATAAACGAATTTTTATAGGTTGGATGAGCAATTGGTTATATGCACGAAACACGCCAACCAAAAATTGGAGAAGTGCTATGACTTTACCAAGAGAAATTTTATTATCTAAAATAAACGGGGATTACATCTTAAAAAGCACCCCTATTGAACAATTCAAACAACAGTTAGTTACTGAATATTCAAAAGATTTGATTGCCATAAAAAAAGGAACTAAAATAGATTTCACCTACGATTATTTAAACCAATCATCCGTACGTTTTAATAGCAAAAATCAGAATTTAAAACTAGTTTTTTCTAATGATTTAAATGATAGTCTTGTCATTGATTATAACTCCAAACAAAAAATATTTTCTATTGACAGAAAGCATTCTGGAATTGTTGATTTTGAAAAAACGTTTGGAAAAGACATTCACAAAACAAGTGTGTCTAATTTAGTTTCAGACGCAATCGATTATCAGATCATTTTAGATTGGTCGTCCGTCGAAATTTTTATAAATGGAGGTGTTTATAGTTTTACTGAACAACTATTTCCTAAAAAACCATATACTAAATTAAGCATTCAATCTGATGAAAATCAAGAGATAACAAACTTAACAATAAATAAAATAAAAGGAATTTGGCAAAAATAATATTTTGCCAAATTGACTAACTAAAAACCACAAAAAACTAGAAAAAATGAACAACAGAAAAATACTTTATTGGTCAATTATTGTCGCATTAGCAGGCTTTTTATTTGGATTTGACACCGTAGTTATTTCAGGTGCTGATAAACAACTACAACAATTATGGGGTTCTTCTGATTTGTTTCACGGATTAGTGGTTATGTCATCTGCTTTGTGGGGTACTGTTATTGGAGCCATTTTTGGAGCTTATCCAACCAATATTCTAGGAAGAAAAAAGACATTGATAATTATTGGAATATTATTTTTTGTTTCTTCAGTAGGAACAGCAATGGCAAACGATCCTATTTTCTTTTCTATTTTTAGATTTATTGGAGGAATTGGAATTGGAGCCTCAACAATTGCAGCTCCAACTTATGTTTCTGAGATTGCACCTGCTAAAGACAGAGGGAAACTAGTTGCTTTATATCAATTCAACATTGTTTTTGGTATTCTTATGGCCTTTACATCTAACTACTATTTACAAGATATTGGAGAAAATTCTTGGAGATGGATGTTAGGAATACAAGCCTTCCCTTCTTTCATTTACACGCTTTTAGTGTTTGGAATTCCAGAAAGTCCACGTTGGATTTTAGAGTACAAAAAAGACCGTGAAAAAGCTATTTCTATATTGAAACAAATCAATACAGATACTGAAGTTGAGCAAGAAATAAAAGCAATTGAAAGCGAAATGGCACACGAAGGACAAGATGAATCTATTTTTATGAAAAAATATAGAAAACCATTGCTATTAGCTTTTTTTATTGCATTTTTTAATCAACTTTCGGGAATTAATGCGTTTTTATATTATGCTCCACGTATTTTTGAATTAGCAGGTTTAGAGAAATCAGCTTCCTTTTTGAGCAGTATTGGAATTGGAGTAATCAATTTAATATTTACTATGATTGGTATTTCTTTAATTGATAAATACGGAAGAAAAACCCTTATGTATATTGGTTCAGTTGGATATATTGTTTCTTTAGGATTAGTAACTACAGCATTCTATTATGAATGGAAAGGAATGGCCGTTCCTTTGTTTTTCTTCTTGTTTATTGCCTCACACGCAATAGGACAAGGCGCTGTAATATGGGTATTTATCTCTGAATTATTTCCTAATAAACTAAGAGCAGCTGGAACCTCTTTCGGAACATCTGTACACTGGGTATTAGCGGCTTTAATTCCTTCTTTTATTCCATTTTTATTTAAACAAATTGGAACAACAACAGTGTTTAGCATTTTCTGTATTATGATGGTTTTCCAATTACTTTGGGTATTCTTCAAAATGCCGGAAACCAAAGGAAGAACATTAGAAGAACTATCTGAAAGTCTATCAAATAACGAATAATTATGACAAAAAAAGTAATCTGTTTCGGAGAAGTTTTATATGACGTTTTCCCAACACATAGAAAAATAGGAGGAGCTCCACTAAATGTGGCAATTCGTATGGCTTCGCTTGGCATAAATACACAAATTATTAGCCGAGTAGGAAATGATGAAATAGGAAAAGAATTGATCCAATTTATTGAAGAAAATGACGTAGATACTTCATCCATTCAAATAGACGAAACATTTCCAACTGGAGAGGTAATCGTAAAACTAGACAGCAAAGGGTCAGCCTCTTATACCATAAACTATCCAGTAGCTTGGGATAAAATTGCTTGTGTTCCAGAAGATGAAATTAATGTTAAAAAAGCAGATGCTTTGATTTTTGGAAGTCTTGTATGCAGAGACTCCGTTTCGCATCAATCCCTTTTAGAAATAATAAATTATTCGAAATATACTGTTTTTGATGTTAATTTAAGAGCTCCTTTTTACACTAAAGAACTACTTATCAACTTAATGATGCAGGCTGACTTTATAAAATTCAATGATGATGAATTATATGAAATTAGTGAATACATGAACTCACCGTACAATTCATTAGAGCAAAATATTCGCTTTATTTCTGAAAAAACGAATACAAAACATATTTGTGTAACCAAAGGTAATCATGGTGCTGTTTTGTATTATGATGAAAAACTATACTATAACAGCGGGTATAAAATTAATGTTGTTGATACTGTAGGTGCTGGAGATTCGTTTTTAGCATCGTTACTAGCTAAATTATTACTTGGAAACGACCCACAAAATGCTATTGATTTTGCCTGTGCTATGGGCGCTTTAGTAGCTCAAAGCGAAGGAGCAAATCCAAAAATATCAAACGATTCGGTAGCGGAATTTATGAAAATATAAATAATTTAATTTTCAAAGTATTTGCATTTATTAGCGTGTTATTGAACACAATACGATGTTTTTTTTGAATTATTTTAAACTGTTTTTTCAACTGAAATGAATAAAATTTTGTTCTTAATTGTAGCTTTAGCAATTCCTATGCTCACTTTTGGACAAGGTAACTTTGATTCGTTATTACAAGAATTAGATAAAACTGTAAATGAATACCAAAGCTTTTTAAATCATAAAGAAACCAAAATAGATGGATTAAAAAAACGTCTAAAAAATAAAAATTCTGATTATCAACAATATGAGCTTTACGGTAAGTTGTATAATGAATATAAATCCTATCAGTCTGATTCTGCATTAGTATATGTAAGAAAAGGTTTGCTGACAGCTAAAAACCTAAATGATCCCGAAAAATTAAATGAAGCAAAGCTAAATTTTGCTTCGATAATGGGAACTTCAGGCATGTACAAAGAGGCTATAGATATACTCTATGAAATTGACATAAAAACTTCTCCTGCATTGAGAGGTTCGTATTTCTGGACACATCGAATTATTTATGGCTCCATGTCGGAATATGCGACTTCAGTTCAGGAAAAAGACAAATACGTAGATTTAACTAAAAAATATAGAGATTCATCCTTATTGTATTTTCCTGAAAAATCGCCACAATTTTTCATTGATAATATTGAAAAACGAATTGATTCTGGCAAGTATGATGCAGCACTAAAAGAGCTCATTAATTATTTTCCAAAAATATCTGCTAATGATCCCAATCGAGCAGTTATTGCTTATATAATTTCAGAAATTTATTTATTAAAAAAAGATATTAAACAACAAAAAAAATGGTTAACAATTTCGGCAATATCTGATTTACAATTAGCAAAAAAAGAAAACATTTCATTACGAAAATTAGCAATAATTTTATACAATCAAGGAGATATTGACCGAGCCTATAAATACACAAAACGTTCTTTAGAAGATGCTCTTTTTTGTAATGCACGCTTAAGAACTTACGAAATCTCAAAGATGTTACCCATTATAAACGAAGCGTATGAGACTAAAAATGAAACTAATAGATCTCAACTCGTTTTGTTCTTAATAAGTGCAAGTATATTATCACTATTTTTATTAGGTGCTTTAATACTTCTTTTTAAACAAATGAAAAAGTTAGCAAAAGCTCAGGAAAATTTAAGTTTAGCGAATGCGCAGATGTCTTTATTAAACAAAGAATTAAATGCTTTTAATGAGAAATTAAATCAAACTAATACAACTCTTGCGGAAGCTAGTTTATTAAAAGAAATATACATCGGTCGGTATATGGACCAATGTTCAGATTATATAGGAAAATTAGAAGAATATAGCCAGAAATTAAATGTTATGGCAACTGCTGGAAAAATGAATGAACTCATAAATACCGTCAAATCAAAGAATTTTATAGCAAAAGAATTAAAAGAGTTTTACAGTAATTTTGACGAAACATTCTTACAGCTTTTTCCAAATTTTGTAGAAGAATTTTACGAATTATTGAACAAAGAAGAACGTATTCAACTAAAACACGGTGAATCATTAACTCCTGAATTACGCATCTTTGCCCTAATTCGTCTTGGTATTAAAGACAGCGCAAAAATTGCAATATTTTTACGCTATTCTGTATCGACAATTTACAATTATCGTTCACAGCTCAAAAATAAATCACTTGGACCAAGGGAAGAATTTGAAGCAAAAGTTATGTTAATAGGTAGTTCCAATAAAAAATAAGGTGTTCAAATTTTTTTACGAGAACTACTTATTTTAAAATAATTATTCAATTAAAAAATTAAAAATCAAATACTTACATAAAAAATAATCTACTTTTTTTTGAAACATAAAAAGTATCATTAAGAAAATATCTATTTTTACAATGACTAAATTAGATGTTAAAAATAAATCGATTTCGTTGAAATCATAAAAAAGCAAATCTACATCATGAATTTAAAAATTAATCATATTCAACATATCGGCATACCGGTAACTGATATTAAAAAATCAGAGGCATTTTATGAAAAATTAGGCTTCACGAATGTCATGCCATCAACCTTTGAAATTGAAGCTGAAAAAGGCGGAATTGTTGCTATGATGAAGCGTGAAACGATGATTATTGAACTTTATCAAATGCCAGAAAGCAAATTGGCAGAAATTAAAAACAGAAAAGATGGACATGTAGATCACGTTGCTTTTGATGTAGACGATATAGATTCAACTTTTACTATTTTAAAAGAAAATGGCTTCCAGATTTTAGAAGAACAACCTGTATTCCTCAGTTTTTGGGATAAAGGATGTAGTTATTTTAATATTTTAGGCCCAGACGGTGAACGATTAGAATTTAATCAAATCATCAAAAATTAGTGTTATTAACTTAAACCAAAACTTAGATATGAAAAAAAATCATGTATTATTTTTGTTTGCAACTTTACTACTACTTCCTTGTATTAGTTTAAATGCACAAAATAAAAAAATCTCAATTATGAAAAATGTAGATCCTAAATGGTGGAAAGAAGCTGTCATTTATCAAATTTATCCTAGAAGTTTTAAAGATAGTGATGGAGATGGTGTAGGAGATTTAAAAGGAATTATTTCTAAACTGGATTATGTAAAAAGTTTAGGAATTGATGCGGTTTGGCTTAGCCCAATTTACAGTTCTCCAAATGACGATAATGGTTATGACATAAGCGATTATAGAGATATCATGAAGGATTTTGGAACCATGGAAGACTTTGATTTATTGCTTAAAGAAATGCACAAGCGTGGCATCAAATTAATCATGGACATGGTGGTTAATCATAGCAGTGATGAGCACGAATGGTTTAAACAAGCTAAAAGTTCAAGAGATAATAAATACCGTAATTATTACTATTGGTGGCCTGCAGAAAAAGGAACGCCTCCTTACAGATGGAGTTGGTTTGATGTAAACAGCAATGCTTGGAAATATGATGCTACAACGGATTCATATTATCTTCATTATTTTTCTAAAAAACAACCCGATTTGAACTGGAATAATCCAACACTTCGTAATGAAATTTACGACATGATGAAATTCTGGTTAGATAAAGGTATTGATGGATTTAGAATGGATGCCTTTCAATTTATTTCAAAAGACGATAGCTTTCCTGAATTACCAAAAGAGATTGTAAACAATCCTACTGAAATCATAAAATATTACGGAAATGGACCTCATTTACATGAGTATATTCAAGAAATGAATCGTGAGGTTTTAAGCAAATATCCAGATGCAATGACTGTTTCGGAAGGTGCTGGAGATTCTCCTGAAGCTGCTATGCGTTTTGTTGATCCTGAAAGAAAAGAATTAAACATGGCTTATCACTTTGAAAGTGTTGACATTGGTAATCATGTAAAAGATTTTGGCCTTGTAAAATACAAACAGATTTTTTCTAGATATGATGAAACATTTAAGGATAAAGGATGGTTATCTATTTTTCTAGCCAATCACGATCAGCCAAGAATGGTAAGTAAATTTGGTAATGACACCCCTCAATTTAGAGCTATTTCTTCAAAAATGCTTTCTACTTTTGTATTAACAATGCGCGGAACTCCTTATAACTATTATGGTGATGAACTCGGAATGGTTAATATTCGATTTGATAATATCGAGGATTATAATGATGTTGAAACCAGAAACAAATATGAGCAGATAAAAAGTGCTGGAGGGGATTTAAAAGCTTATTTGGAAAACAGAAAACAAACTTCAAGAGAAAACGGAAGAACACCTTTCCAATGGAATAACAGCCCAAATGCTGGCTTTACAACTGGAAAACCATGGCTTAAAGTAAACTCTAATTTTGATACTATCAATGCTGAAGCTGAGGAAAAAGACCCAAATTCTGTATTAAATTATTATAGAAAATTGATCAAATTGCGTAAAAAGGAATTAACCCTTGTTTATGGAGCATACACGCTTTTAGACAAAGATAATCCAAATGTGTTTTCTTACACAAGAGAACTAAATGGTAAAAAGTTTTTGATTCTATTGAATTTTACTGAAAAAGAAGCTTCTTATAACATTGGTATTTCTACAGCTAAATCTAAAATTATTTTAGATAATTACGAAGCTACAAAAACTATAAAAAACAACACTTTACGTCCTTATGAAGCTGTTATAATGGAAGTTAAATAGTTTATACCAAACTATTAAAATCAAACTGTTTTTTAAAAATTGATTTACGGAATTAAATTGTAAATTTGTTTTTAAGAAACAGTTTTTTTGATTTCAAAATTAGACATTCATACATGAAAGACGCAACACTAAAACAAATTGCTACTCAACTAGGAATTTCTATAACTACAGTATCAAAAGCACTAAAAAACTATTCTGATGTCAGTCCAAAGACAAAAAAAACAGTTATAGATTTAGCCACCGAATTAAATTATACTCCAAACAGTTTTGCGGTAAACCTTAGAACGAAAGAATCTAAAACTGTAGGCCTAATAATACCAACTGTTGTTCACCATTTTTTCTCGAATGTAATTGAAGGAATCCTTGAAGAAGCAGAGAAAAGGAACTATATGGTTATTATTTTACAGTCAAATGAAAAATATGAACTAGAAAAAAAACAAGTTGATCTTTTACTAAATAAAAGAGTTGATGGAATTCTTATTTCTTTATCAAATGAAACAGGCGAATTTGATCATTTAAAAAGAATACTTGCAAACAAGACACCTTTGGTCCTATTTGATAAAATCGCTAAGATTGTAAACTGTTCAAAAGTGACTGTAAACGATCGAAAAGCAGCTTATGATGCCGTTACTTATCTTATAAAAAAAGGATATAAAAAAATAGCCCATTTTCGCGGCTCATATCTTCCACAAAATTCTATTGACCGTTTTTTAGGCTATAAAAAAGCGCTTGAAGATAATAATATCGCCTACGATCCTTCACTCGTTTATTTGTGTGAAAACAATTTAGATTTTGATGATGGTTATTTGAATGCAAAAAAAATTGCCGTAGAACACCCAGAAATTGATGCCATTTTTGCTGTAACGGATTTGGTAGCGATTGGAATTATTAAATATTTTAATGAAATTGGAATTGAAATTCCAAGGCAAGTTGCCGTTTTTGGATTCAGCAATTGGTTTATGTCAAGTATAATATCGCCTAAACTTACTACAATTAATCAGCCAGGTTTTGAGATTGGTCAAAAGGCCGCCTCCGTATTATTTGATGAAATAAAAGCTAAAAAGAATGATGAAGCAGTTGTTTTTCAATCTATCGAGTTGAATACAAGCATCATCGAAAGAGAATCTACCTAAACACCGTTTTCATTAAATTTAACTGTTGTCAATTAATTTGTTTAATTTGAAAATTAAGAAGGATTTTAGATAAAAATTAATATCTTGGTATTGAATTTTTGAATAAAAAAGAAGATCTATACCCTATTAAAATGACCTTCTCGATAATAAATATCTTTTTCACTAATTTTTTCAAATTAAACAATTAGATAAACGCTTCATGAAAGACATCACTCTTAAAGAAATTGCTAGTAAATTAGGCATTTCCATAACTACTGTTTCCAAAGCATTAAAAAATTATCCCGATGTTAGCGAAAAAACTAAAAATGCGGTAATTGAACTTGCGCAAAACCTACAATATACTCCAAACAGTTTTGCAGTAAATCTAAGAACGAAAGAGTCTAAAACCATTGGATTGATTATCCCTGAAGTAATGCATCATTTTTTCTCGAATGTGATTAATGCTATTATTGATGAAGCAGAAAAAAATGGGTATTTAGTTATAATACTTCAGTCAAATGAAACTCTAGAATTAGAAAAGAAACAAGTTGAACTTCTTATTAATAAAAGAGTTGACGGAATTATAATGTCATTATCAAACGAATCAAATAATGACGATCATATAAAGGGAATTATCAATAGAAAAATTCCATTTGTAATGTTTGATAAGATTGCAAAACTTACCAATTGTTCAAAAGTAATTATTGATGATCAAAAAGCTGCTTTCAATGCAACTCAGCATCTAATCGATAATGGTTGTAGAAAAATAGCGCATTTCCGCGGTCCTTTAAACCCTCAAAATTCCATTGACCGTTACATTGGATATAAAAAAGCATTAGAAAAAAACAATATTCCTTTTGATAACAAGTTAGTTTACACCTGTGAAAAAGTTACTTTTCAAGAAGGAAAAGATTTTGCAGAACAAATCATTAAAGACCATCCAGATGTAGACGGTATATTTGTCATAACAGATTTAGTAGCCGTGGGTGCTCTAGCTTATTTTAATGAAAATAACATCAAAGTTCCTGAACAAATCGCTATTATTGGCTTTAGCAATTGGTTTATGGCACAAGTTATTACGCCTAAATTAAGTACTGTTGATCAGCCAAGTCATGAAATGGGTGTTGTTTCTTTTAATTTATTACTTGAAGAAATGAATTCTCGTAAAGAAGAAACTCCATTTAAACCCAAAACAGTAGAATTAGAAACTAATATTATCGTTAGAGATTCTAGCTTAAGAAATCAATAAATAGAATTATTTTAAGAATTCAATATTTTTTTTAAGCCCTTCAAATTTGGCTCTTTTGAGGGGTGAATTTTTAAAAACAACTTTAAAAGTTTCTTCGGTAATTTCTTCCCAATCGTTTTTTGACATCGAAAGTAGTTCCGGATTAGGATTGAATAAGGGTTCCGAGTGTGATTTTGAAAAACGATTCCAAGGGCAAACATCTTGACAAACATCACAACCAAAAGCCCAATCATCAAAGGTTCCTTTCATTTCCTTGGGAATGTTTTCTTTCAATTCAATCGTAAAATAGGAAATACATTTGCTTCCATCAACAACATAAGGTGCAACTATAGCCTCCGTGGGACAGGCGTCAATACATGCTGTGCAAGTGCCACAATGATCAGTTGTAGGATTGTCGTAATCTAAATCTAAATCAATAATAAGTTCTGCGATAAAGTAAAAAGAACCTACTTTTTGTGTCAATAAATTACTGTTTTTTCCAATCCAACCTAAACCACTTTTGGCAGCCCAAGCCTTATCTAAAACCGGTGCAGAATCTACAAATGCACGACCAGAAACCTCTCCGATGTTCGATTGAATTGAAAACAGAAATTCTTTAAGTTTTTCTTTAATTACAAAATGATAATCTTGCCCGTAAGCATATTTGGAAATTTTATAAGAATCTGGATTTTGAAGCTCTTCTGGATAATAATTTAGCAATAAGGAAACCACACTTTTGGCATCATCAACAAGCAAGGTCGGATTCAGACGCTTGTCGAAATTATTTTCCATATACAACATCTCGCCATTTTTTTTCTCCTTTAGCCATTTTTCAAGTCTTGGTGCTTCTTTTTCTAAAAAACCAGCTTTAGATATCCCACAAGACAAAAACCCGAGGCGTTGGGCTTCGGATTTTATAAATTGTGTGTATTTTGATTTGTTGTTTATGGTAAAATAGTATTTGTAATTTTAGGCGTCTCTTCAATAAAAGTCAAATTTTACATCCTTTTTATAAAGGAAAGAGTACGAAAATAACTTAAAACAAGCCACCTTGAATATTCGTTTTTATTTTTCCTAGATGTCTATATGCCTTATCCGTAACTTCTCTACCTCTTGGCGTACGCATAATGAATCCTTCTTGAATAAGAAACGGTTCGTAGACTTCTTCAATGGTTTCACTACTTTCAGATACTGCAGTTGCTAATGTTGACAATCCAACTGGTCCGCCTTTAAACTTATCGATAATTGTATTAAGAATTTTATTATCCATTTCATCAAGTCCGTGAGCGTCCACATTAAGCGCTTTAAGAGCATATTTAGCAATTTCTATATCAATTGTTCCATTGCCTTTAATTTGGGCAAAATCACGCACCCTACGCAATAAAGCGTTTGCAATACGAGGCGTACCCCTACTTCTACCAGCAATTTCAATAGCAGCATCCAAAGAAATTGGCATTTTTAATATCGATGCACTGCGCTCAACTATTGATGTAAGGAGTTCTGTTGTATAGTATTGAAGGCGTGAAGAAATTCCAAAACGTGCTCTCATAGGAGCTGTTAATAAACCTGAACGCGTTGTTGCGCCAATTAAAGTAAAAGGATTTAAATTGATTTGGACAGTTCTGGCATTGGGTCCAGATTCTATCATAATATCAATTTTAAAATCTTCCATCGCGGAATATAAATATTCTTCAACTATAGGACTCAAACGATGAATCTCGTCAATAAACAAAACATCGCGTTCTTCTAAGTTTGTCAATAAACCAGCTAAATCTCCAGGTTTGTCCAAAACTGGACCTGAGGTAATCTTAATACCAACTTGTAATTCATTAGCTAGAATATTAGCCAAAGTAGTTTTCCCCAAGCCGGGAGGACCATGAAAAAGAGTATGATCTAAAGCTTCATTTCTTTGATTAGCTGCCTGAACAAAAACTTTTAAATTTTCAAGTATTTGGTCTTGTCCTGCAAAATCATCAAAAGAAAGAGGTCTCAATCTTTTTTCGAGATCTAATTCTTCCGAATTAAATCCTTTGGTTGTGGGGTCTAAATTTTCATTCATTTAACAAAGATAAAGAAACTAATGAGTTGCATGAAATACATCAGGCTAGATTATTAAAATAAAAGTCTAAACTCAAATATTTAAAAAACAAAAAACCCCTACTAATGTAGAGGTTTTTGTTTTGTATGTTATTAGTGATGTAAAACAACTTCACCTGGTTTCATTGGAACATTTTGAGGAACAAAATCATCTTCATGTTCAGGATTGCTGTAATCATAAGGCCAACGATGTACTTCTGGTATTTCACCTGGCCAGTTGCCATGCATATGTTCTACAGGAGCAGTCCATTCTAAAGTATTTGACCTCCATGGGTTTTGAACTGATTTTTTACCGTAGAAAATACTAATAAAGAAGTTATACAAGAAAACCAATTGGAAAGCACCTCCGATTAATGCAAAAGTAGTTATAAGTACATTTACATTTTGCAAATCGTCGAACAATGGGAAGTTTGTATTTGTATAATAACGTCTTGGTAATCCTGCTAATCCAATAAAGTGCATTGGGAAAAATACTCCATAAGCACAAACTGCAGTTACCCAAAAGTGAATATAACCTAAATTTTTGTTTAACATTCTTCCAAACATTCTTGGAAACCAATGATAAATACCTGCAAACATACCATAAAGAGCAGAAATACCCATTACTAAGTGGAAGTGAGCTACAACAAAGTATGTATCATGAACATTAATATCCAAAGTACTATCTCCAAGAATAATTCCTGTTAAACCTCCAGTAATGAAAGTAGAAACTAAACCAATAGAAAATAACATTGCAGGATTTAATTGTAAATTACCTTTCCAAAGTGTTGTGATATAGTTAAATGCTTTTACAGCAGAAGGAATTGCAATCAATAACGTTGTGAATGTAAATACCGATCCTAAAAATGGGTTCATACCTGAAATAAACATGTGGTGACCCCAAACAATAGTTGATAAAAATGCAATAGCTAAAATTGACATAATCATTGCTCTGTAACCAAAAATTGGTTTACGAGAGTTAGTTGCAATAATTTCAGATGTAATACCTAATGCAGGTAATAAAACAATATAAACCTCAGGGTGACCTAAGAACCAGAATAAGTGTTCAAACAATACTGGAGAACCACCTTGATAATGTAAAACTTCACCAGCAATATAAATATCAGAAAGAAAAAATGATGTTCCAAAACTTCTATCAAAAATTAATAATAAAGCTGCAGATAATAATACTGGAAATGAAACTATACCAATAATGGCCGTTACAAAGAAAGCCCAAATAGTAAGTGGCAATCTTGTCATAGTCATCCCTTTAGTTCTAAGATTAATTACCGTAACAACATAATTTAAAGACCCCATTAATGAAGAAGCAATAAAAATAGCCATAGAAACTAACCAAAGAGTCATACCCATTCCTGATCCAGGAATTGCTTGTGGTAAAGCTGACAATGGTGGATATATAGTCCATCCTGCTGATGCTGGTCCAGCTTCAACAAACAATGAACAAACCATAATAACACTAGATAAAAAGAATAACCAGTATGAAATCATGTTCATGAATCCAGAAGCCATATCTCTAGCACCTATTTGAAGTGGAATAAGTAAATTACTAAAAGTACCACTCAATCCTGCCGTCAAAACAAAGAAAACCATTATAGTTCCGTGAATTGTAACAAGAGCTAAATAAATATCATTTGCCATTACTCCATCAGGAGCAAACTTATCACCTAATAAAATATTAAATATTTTAAAAGACTCTTCAGGCCAAGCCAACTGCATTCTAAAAAGCATAGACATACCTACACCAATAATACCCATAATAATACCTGTAATCAAGTATTGTTTGGCAATCATTTTGTGATCTATACTAAAAATATATTTAGTAATAAATGTGTCTTTATGATGATGTTCGTGTTCGTGATCGTGTCCGTGATCGTGACCTTCTGCTGACATATATGTTTACTTTAAATTTTCTTAATTAATTATTTCATTGCTATTTTAACAACAGCTGCTGTATCATTTGTTTTAGTAGAATCAGTAGTTGCAGGTGCACCATCAACAGGAGCAGGAGCTGCAGCAGCTTTAATTTCATCTACTAAAGAAACTTGTTCACTTAACCATTTTTTGTAATCTTCTGGTGTATCAACAACTACTTTC
Organism: uncultured Flavobacterium sp.; assembly: GCA_963512955.1. GTDB lineage: Bacteria > Bacteroidota > Bacteroidia > Flavobacteriales > Flavobacteriaceae > Flavobacterium. Next base: position 34,448 of record CAUPOP010000034.1, read on the forward strand.
ATTTGCATGTTATAATGTGACGCACCACAAATTTTATTACAAAGTAGTAAGTAATCAAAAGTGTAAGGATCAAGAGCTGGCAAACCCTTTGCTACAAGTTCTACACTTTTTTTAGCTCGTATTGCATTAATATTAGCTACTTTTTCAACCATATATGGCAACTCTCTATATTCTGCTGAAGTGTAAGTTGGTACAAAAGCAAATTCAGTAACCATACCTGGAACACAATTCATTTGAGCTCTAAAATGAGGCATATAAGCTGAATGCAATACATCTTGAGAACGCATTTTAAATTGAACTTTTTTACCTTTAGGTATATGTAATTCTGTTACAACAAAATCATCTTGTGCATTTTTATCAGACATATCAACACCTACAGAATTGGAACCTTCAATAAATCTAATGTTAGCTTTTCCTAAAACATTATCTTGACCAGAATATCTAGCTTTCCAGTTAAACTGTTGTGCATATAATTCAATTACAATAGTATCTTCATCTTCGTCAACAAACATAATATTATTCCAAGCATACAAACCATATAAAATCAAACCTGCTAAAACAACAGCTGGAATAACACTCCATATAGCTTCTAACTTATTGTTATCTGCAAAATATAAAGCTTTCTGGTCTTTTTTACCTCTGTATTTGAAAGCGAAAAAATGCAACAATACTTGTGTGATAGCTTGAACCGTAAAAATCAAAATCCAAGTTATATTCATCAAATTATCAACATCACCCCCATGTTCAGAAGCTGGTGTATGAAGCACTAAAGATCCCCATTTGAACAAAGAATAAATTGTAAAAATGTAAATAAATGCTAAGAAACCAAACATCAAATAACCTTGTACGTTATTATCATTATCTGTAGCTATTTGAGAATTGTCCGATTCTGATGCTCCTACTTGAGTAAGATCGAAAATTTTCGTCAATTGCCATAAAGCAACAGCCAATAAAACTAAAACTATAATTACCAACAAACTTGTCATCTGTTTATTTCTTTAAATATTAATAATGAAAATGTTTACTTTCTTCAATAAATGGATTTCTTTTCGGCAACAATGGCGCTTTTGATAAAGCAGTGAAAACAACAAAAATAAATAATCCGAAGAAGAAAAGAACTGAAGCTATTTCTGACACACCGATGAACCACTGATCTCCAACTGTTCCTGGCATAATCATATTAAAGAAGTCAATATAATGACCTAATAAAATTACTGTTCCAGCCATAACAAGTATCCATGAAATTCTTTTAAAATCAGTATTAATTAAAATTAATAATGGGAAAAGGAAATTCATAACTACAGCTCCAAAGAATGGAAGATTGTATACTTGAATTCTAGTAATAAAATAAGTTACCTCTTCAGGTATATTTGCATACCAAATTAACATAAATTGAGAGAACCATAAGTAAGTCCAAAATACACTTATTCCAAACATAAATTTAGCTAAATCATGAATGTGACTTGTATTTACATGCTCTAAATATCCTTTAGATTTCAAGTATAAAGTAACCATTGCAATAACAGTGATTCCGCTTACAAAGAAACTTGCAAAAACATACCATCCAAACAAAGTACTAAACCAATGAGGATCAATTGACATAATCCAGTCCCAAGACATAATTGACTCAGATACAATAAAGAACACTAAAAATCCTGCTGATATTTTAAAATTCTTTTTGTAGAAATCATCATTTGTAGATTCATCTTGAGCTAAACAATTTTTTCTAGAATAAAAACGGTATAAATTCCATCCTAATAAGAATATAGCTGCTCTAACAATCCAAAAAGGAAAGTTTAAATACCCTGCTTTACCAGCGATTATTTCATCATAATTAGCACTTTTAGGATCAGTAACTCCTTCGCCTAACCATACAAAAATATGATTAAAGTGTAGTCCACATAAAACTAAAAGAATAAAAAACAAAACAGATCCTACTGGCAAATAAGAAGTAATTCCTTGCATAACTCTAAACAAAACAGGAGACCAACCGGCTTGAGCAACTTGTTGTATAGCATAAAATGCTAAAACACCCATAGAGATTAGTAAAAAGAAAATACAAGCAACATACAACGCAGACCAAGGTTTGTTTTGTAATTGGTTTAAAACATGATTTAAATGTTCTTCATGTTCAGCAGCCTCTTTAGCAACAACAGTTGCATCAGCATGCTTTTCTGAAGCAACATTTGCTTCATGAGAAGATTTAGATTCTTCATGCTTAGCTGCTCCATGAGAAGCATGAGTATCAGCAGCAAGTATCTTTTCAACTTCTTGAATATCCTTAGGTGCAGTTAAAAAACCATATCCAATACCTAATAGACCAACAGCCATTAAGATTAATGAAAAAGTTTTTAATTTACTTGAAAATGTATACATATCTATTACGATCAGTTTGTTCAACAATTATAATTGGCTTTTTAGTTTTAGAACATAGTCAGCAACTAACCAGCGTTCATGGGCACTTAATTGATTAGCATGTGAACCCATTGAATTTAAACCATAAGTTATCACATGAAAAATACTTCCTTCAGTAATAGCTCTGTCAGCATAACTAGGTACTCCAAGAAATTTTTCTCTTTCTACTAATTTACCTTTACCATTACCAGAAGCACCATGGCAACTAATACAATAAATTTCAAAAAGTTCTTTTCCTTTATCAGAGTTTCTTTCAATCGAATCCAAAGGTGATTTAAGATTTGCTTTCGCTAAATCATAACCAGCAGTTGAATTTTCATATTCATAAGGTTCAAAACCTCTATTAATGGTTCCAGAAGCAGGAAGTTGACCTTCTTTACCATCTTTAAACGCATCAGATTCAGAGTACGTTTCATAACCTACAGATTCGTACATGTTTGGAAAATACTGATAGTTTGGTTGTGTCTTATCATGACAAGACGAAACTAAAATGGTAAAACCAAATAAAAGTGTTATTTTATATATCCTTTTCATAGCTATGATTACTGCTTTTCTATTACTTTAACTTCAACTGCTCCTGTAGTTTTGAAAAAAGAAACTAATTCTTCTTCATTTTCATTTACAGCAACTTCCATCAAAAAATGATCATCTGTTGTTCTCACGTCTGGATTTTCAGCTTCTTTAAATGGCCATAATCTACTTCTCATATAAAAAGTAATAACCATTAGGTGAGCTGCAAAAAATACAGTTTCTTCAAACATAATTGGAACAAATGCAGGCATGTTTTCAATATAACTAAAACTTGGTTTACCACCAATATCTTGAGGCCAATCTTGAATCATGATGTAATTCATCATCCAAGTTCCAAAAGATATACCACACATCCCGTATAAAAAGGCACAAATGGCTAAACGTGTTGGGGCAATTCCCATAGCTTTATCCAATCCGTGAACCGGGAAAGGAGTAAAAACTTCTTCAATATGATAATGAGCTGCACGTGTTTTTTTAACAGCATCCATCAATATATCATCGTCATTATAAATGGCGTATATTACTTTATTACTCATGATGTGAATCTTTATTTGCTTCTCTTTCTCTTTTGTAATTATCTCCTGTTCCTTTCAATATTGTTTTTACCTCTGCTTGAGCTATCACAGGGAAAGTTCTAGAGTATAACAAAAACAACACAAAGAAGAACCCTATTGTTCCAATAAAAATTCCTATATCAACAAATGTAGGAGAAAACATTGTCCATGAAGATGGAAGGTAATCTCTATGTAACGATGTTACAATAATAACAAACCTTTCAAACCACATTCCGATATTTACAACAATTGAAATTATAAAAGAGAACATAATACTTGTTCTTAATTTTTTAAACCACATGAATTGAGGAGAGAACACATTACAAGTCATCATTGACCAGTAAGCCCACCAGTACGGTCCTGTTGCTCTATTCAAAAATGCATATTGCTCATATTCAACACCTGAATACCATGCAACAAACAATTCCGTTATGTAGGCAACACCAACAATAGAACCTGTAATCATGATAACGATATTCATCAACTCAATATGCTGAATAGTAATATATGCCTCAAGATTAGAAACTTTTCTCATAATGATTAGCAAAGTATTTACCATTGCAAATCCAGAGAAAACTGCTCCAGCAACAAAGTATGGAGGGAAAATTGTAGTATGCCATCCTGGAATAACCGAAGTAGCAAAGTCCATAGATACAATAGTATGTACTGAAAGTACAAGTGGAGTAGCTAAACCCGCAAGTACCAAAGATACTTCCTCAAAACGTTGCCAATCTTTAGCTCTACCGCTCCATCCAAAACTTAATATAGAATAAACTCTTTTATTAAAAGGAGTTACAGCTCTATCACGCAACATTGCGAAGTCAGGTAATAAACCAGTCCACCAGAATACTAATGAAACCGAAAGGTAAGTTGAAATCGCAAATACGTCCCAAAGTAATGGTGAGTTAAAGTTTACCCATAAAGAACCAAATTGGTTCGGAATTGGCAATACCCAATATGCTAACCATGGACGTCCCATGTGAATGATTGGAAATAAACCTGCTTGAATTACTGAGAAAATAGTCATTGCTTCCGCAGAACGGTTAATGGCCATTCTCCAACGTTGACGGAAAAGTAATAATACTGCAGAAATTAATGTTCCTGCGTGACCGATACCTACCCACCAAACGAAGTTAGTGATATCCCAAGCCCATCCAACAGTTTTATTTAATCCCCATGTTCCGATACCTGTAGACACGGTGTAAATTATACAGCCTAATCCCCAAAGGAAAGCTGTTAATGCGATTGAAAACACAATCCACCAATGTTTATTTGCTTTACCTTCAACAGGTGCAGCTACATCTACTGTTACGTCGTGATATGATTTATCACCTATAACTAAAGGTTTTCTAATGGTTGCTTCGTAGTGAGACGACATAATCCTTTATCTTGTTTCTTATTAATTATTTTTTTGTACTATGTATTTCTAACTTTAACGTGATAAATCACATTAGGTTTTGTTCCA